>NZ_OY787452.1:900000-1129870 GCF_963678795.1 uncultured Methanoregula sp.
ACGCGAACCTGACCAGCATCCGGTTTCACAAATCCTACGCAGGTGATTCAGAGCTCCAGGACCTTGCAGTAAACGATCTGGACACATACCTCTATGTGGACGGGGTCCCGGTTGCAACCCATCCTTTTCCGGAACCCCGTCCTGATGTCAGGGAGAATATCTCGATGGTCTTCGGGCCGTCCTTTTTCCAGTATGCTGCACCCACGGATACCATCACGGTCAGCCTGACGTTTGGCCTCGACTCCCCCCAGCAGTACCTGAATTCCACGCTGACCAGACCCTTTGACTACAATTACTATCCGGCAAACGTCACCCAGCCGGTTCTCCGGGATGCGGTCGTGGAGGTGGCGGTATGGTGAACGATGGAGGCCAGCTGTACACGATTGAGGGTGTTGCTGCAGGCCTGATCATGCTCCTGACTGCATTTATTGTCATCAACAGCACATCGGTGTATACCCCGGGGGATACCCACATCAGCGATATGCAGCTGGAAGTGGTAGGGAGCGATGCTCTTCTGATGATGAACACTGCGCCCAACAGTACTGTTGAGAGAAGTCCCCTCGAGACCATTGTTGAGAATGATGATTCCGATGCATTCAGGACTCAGTTTGAGAAACTCGTGAACGAAAGAACCATAATCAAGCCGGATTCCATCCATTACCAGGCAAAAGTTACGTATGACAATCCGGACACTCCCGGACAGTACAACAGCACGCCTCTTGGGGGGAGTCGCGTCCTCACCGGGGGAGAGCATGCCGTCCACGTTTCCCGGTGGGTGATCGTGGAGAAACAATTTCCGGACTGTCATGCCGCAGCTTGTCAGGGTAAACACGCAGCGCTCGTGGAGGTGTACCTGTGGCGGGACTGAACGACGAGGCCCAGTGGATCGTCCTCATGGGTTTTATTGTGAGCTTCAGCCTCTTCTTCCTTGCAATTATTGTCAACCAGTCCATCGTGGTGGGGCAGACAACGGCGGAAGCGGTCTCGGAGTTCCCGAAGTATGATATCCGGGGTGTGCGGGATGTTATTATCCAGTCGGAGGTCATGGATGATGATGCCCCGTTCCATAACCGGACCAATGTCCAGAGAGAGATCCGTAACCTTTCCCGGACCCGGCAGAATGCCATCGTGGACTTTACATCAGCACCGGCCGGGGGGTATTCCTATGCCATGATTCATTACAACAACGGGGTGATCGCGTACAATGAGACGTGGAAATTATCATAAAGGAGACAGCGGAGTCACAGCCATGGTGGAGTACATCCTGATATCCGGTATCCTGATGTGCCTGTTCGTTGTGATGCTTCTCCTCGTCAATGCAAATTTTATGGAGGGGCCGGCAAATACCATTGCATATTCGGCGTTTACCGACGTAGGTAATGGCGTCTCCACCCGGATCGTGGACACGTACGCTATTGCGCCGGCCATCGGGAATATCTCCTCGCACTTCGATATTCCGGATGATATTGCAGGACAGGATTATTTTGTCGAGATAGGTAACACTGCAACTGACGATCCGACTGCCCAGACCGTGACCGTGTGGAGAAACACGGTGAGTTCAACCGTGGGAATTGCCGGTATCGGGTCAACACTGAGGGCTGCCGGCAATACCACCGGTGCAGGGATGAACATGATAAGTTATGATTCGGAGGGGTTCTGAAATGGCGGCGGGGGTTGACCGGGAGTCAAAGGAGACGGGTGTATCGGAATCAATCGGATTTCTGCTCATCTTCACGATAGTAATCGTGGGCATCGGACTCGTGACCCTGTACGGGTACCCGATGCTTCTCGCACAGCAGGTGAATGCTGATGAGAAGATCATGGAAAAGAACATGATCGTACTGCAGAACGACCTCAAAGGAATCACCTATAAGACCGTGCCATACAAGGAGACCTCTCTTAAAATCGGTGGCGGAACGCTGACGGTCTACAACGCAAGTTCCACACCTGCAACCTCAACCATCAGGATCTATGATTCTTCCCGCACCTATGTTGATTCGTTCCAGGGTGGAGACCTGCGATATACTTCCGACAGCAGCGGGTCAGATATCTCACTCCAGAACGGGGCCGTGGTGAAGCGGCCCAAAACAGCGCCGGGATCCTTTATGCTCGCGGAACCGCGCTGGTTTTACGACGGCCAGACCAACACCATGGTAATAAACCTCATCTCCATCAACAGTACGGGAGTGCTGGCAAAAGACGGCATCGGGACGGTCCAGATGGCCATGGGGGAGACCGGTTACCAGTATACTGAGGGTATCAATACCGATATTTATCTGGATTATACCCCCGATCCGACACCCGTTGCGGGGCAGGACTACCGGACCGCGTGGGACAACTACTTTGTAAACACCCTCAAAATGGAGCGAACCAGCGGACCCGATGCCGCGACCATTACCTACAAGCTGCCAACCGTGACCACTTCCCCGGCAAAACTCGTGATAAAAACGTACGATGTAGTGATCAGATCACTTTAAAAACATGTTTCCAGATTTTAAAAAAAAGACATGAGGAGATATCAAAGATATTTATTGCGCCGGAGCCATTCGACCTGCGGACCCGTGTACCGGTAAATAATATCGCATTTCTCGTCCTGGAAATTCCACGGGATGACAATGAGGATGTCACCTTCGCGGATCCAAACCTTCTTCTTGATCTTTCCCTTGATCCTTCCCATCCTCGTCACACCATCGAAACCGCGGACGCGGATATGGTTTGCACCCATCATCAGCTCGGCAAAGCCGAACATTTCGCGGTTGCGCTTCTGGGGCAGTTTGACCCGTACGATCTCATCGCCCGGGGGAGTTCCCGGTTTCTTATCTGTCAGTCCAACCTCTCCTGGCACGTTTTTTCGTTCTTACGTGCTTAATTGTTGGTGTCAGGGAAAATATATTTATTTCCTGAACCGGATGGAGAAACGGATCCCGGCACAATGGAAGAACCGGGAACATTACCGGGGTTATTGATCCGCCGGCTGTAGGTCACAGCAGAGTACCCGGGCACTATGACAGAAGGATTAAAGCAAGCATCCCGGCACCGATACAGATGATCATAATCCCGGAAACCTGGTTAATCCGTTTCAGGTTGTCAGCACTTAACCGTGAACGGAGCGAACCGACAGAGCCGCAGAGTATGATCCACCAGAGAACCGAACCGCAGAAGACCCCGGCAACGAATTCCGCTGCCAGGATATGCGATGCTCCCTGGAACACCACCCCGAACGCCGGGAGAATTGCCAAAAAAAAGAGGATCGTTAAGGGGTTGGCAATGCTAATGGCGACAGTAGTCAGGTAATCCTTAAGATAGGATTCCTGCTCCGGCCGGAGCTTTGCCTCAGGCGGGCGGGTGAGAAATACCTTTGCCCCGACCAGGAAAAGAACTATACAGGCGATAAACCGGAACAGCAACTGGTGGGTTATGATCATTCCCGACACTATGGTCAGGCCCAGGAAGACAACCGCTGCATACAGGGAATCGGCCGTGGCGACACCGATCCCCGATATGATCCCATGAAGTCTCCCGCCGGCAACTGCCCGCTGGATACACAAAAGCGAGATCGGACCTACCGGTACAGCAAGAGTGAGGCCGATGATGATTCCCTGGGTAAACAGGCTTGCATCCATAGAATGGTACAGGGAACGGGGAATTGATCTCAGGCATACGGGAAAACACAACTTCCCGGGGCGGATATTCACGCCCATATGTTGCCGTGCGGATCTCCCGTTACCGGATTCCTACCCATACATTCCGTTTTACCGATGTTGATAGTTTCGGTACGGGGAAGAGAACCGGGTCCTGATCCCTGGAGAGATGCATCAACGGGACACGGGCCGGGGGATGATCCCACCGTTGTGAAATCAGGGAAAGCAGGAAGGCTCAAGGCTCCACGATGAGGTAAGGTTTGTGATCGGCTCAAGGGGAGACTTCTGGTCCGCATAGGCAACATCGAGGGTTGCTCCTCCCTCTTTTAACGCGGCGTAATCCCGGTCAGAGTCAATCGTGACATAGTCCCGCATGGTGCCGGTAGTAGCCGGATCGAATATGAATGTCTGTGCCCCGGACCCGCCATGGGAGACGCCTACGCCGCCGTGGGAGAGCCCGTTCTTATCGGTGAGTTTGCTGTACCAGACCAGTCGGGCGGATTCGTTGCCGGTATTTGTCAGCCGGAGATAAATGTTGACGATGTGTTTGCCGGCATCCTTTGAATCAACTTCAATATGATCGATTGAGGAGGTCAGGGAGTAGTTGCCGCTTTTTATGATCGAGGGAGGTTTTATTGCGACCTGCTGCGGGGGTGGTGCCGGTGAAGCGGTTGGTGATACGGCGGGCGTGGACGACGTACCTGAACAGCCTGCAACCAGGATAATGCAGAATGCAATGGCAAACAATGCGATCTTTTCCATCTTTTCACCTCAAAACATTCATGGGTTTCGTAATACCAGAATCTGCTTTTGGAAAATAAAAGAATTAGGGAAATGCCATTTCCTGTTGTGCGACGGCAGATCTCCCTGGCAATCGGAGGGTAGATGGGCATATCAAAACAGGGAATATCCTTCAGGAAAATAAAAAGGCCCTTTTGAGTGCGAGAAGCAGGAGTCGTGACAACAAGTGCGATGCGAAAACGGCCAAATTTTTGTCAAATTTTGAAATAAGAATTGATTTAAATTTATTATGATCCATCGATAAATAAATTTTTCTTGAAAACTGAAAAACGAAAAATATGAAAAATATTAAAACGCGCATAAAAGTGAGCCGGTCGCGGAGCCTGGGCGAGTGCGCCGAAGGTGCATGAAGCGTGCGACGCGGTCAGCGATAGATAGCTGAACGTTTTCAAGATATGTAGACGCCCGGCGGCATTTCCAATAAAACCCCCGGCAATTGCGATACCGGCATCCCTAAAATAAGAAGGCTGGTTTTGAATTACAAAGAAATACGCCACAAGCATAACAAAAATTACACACAAGAAAGCATTCCAAACAACGCCCGTTTAACCCATTCTAGGACCATGAATGACCGTTGTTGTATGGAAGCCTCAAATTTACCCAGATAGTATCGCCCAACTATCGTTGATCGGAACGAGCCCCACACCACAATCCGGTTGGCGACGCCCTCACATCAGCAAGGGGCGAGGCTGCGGTTGGTGTTATCGTTTTAAAAAAACCTTAACAAAACATTCCCTTTTTTCCTTGAAGAGATTGTTGTCAGGTAAAGCCATGACAGCCCGGTCGAATGCAGCAATCACATCATTATACCGGGCCAGGTTACCGGGCACACGTGCTTGAACCGTACCGGTGTAACCTGTCCGCACGCGTTTCAAAGGGTTTATCAGGAGTTTCCTCTCAATCATCAATCTGTATGAGGCTAAGATAATGAAAGCACTATCCGTTACTATCGTCTTCGTCATCATCGCCTGCCTTCTCCTCTCGGCAGGCTGCACGAACGCACCAGCGAATTCGGCCGGAACGCCGCAGGCAACGATGAATGCGGCCCCACACCCTGTGACGGTCTCCATCGCCAATACCCCGGTCCAGTACAAGGACGTGAATGGCGTCCGCCTGGCGTACTGGGAATGGGGATCCGGCGAACCCGTCCTCCTCCTCGAAGGATTCTCGAGCATGGTCGCAAACGACTCAACCACGTCGGCCCCGTGGAACGAGACGTTCCTTACGATCCTCTCCTCGAAATACCATGTCTATGCCTACGATCACCGGGGGATGGGGTACAGCAGCATGAATAATGTCACCCCCACGATCCCCATCTATGCCGATGATGCCGCCGGGATGATCAAGGCCCTCGGGTACGACAGCATGAACGTGTACGGTGAGTCCATGGGCTCGTCGACCGCGCAGCAGCTGGTCATCGCTCACCCGGAGGTTGTGCGGAAACTGATCCTCGATTCCAACTCGTACAGCGCAAACATCCCCGAATGCCAGGTCCTGCACGCGACCCTGTTACAGGTCGCAAACGACACGAGCGCGTCCCCGGGCCTCCGTGCCGAGGCGAACGCGAACCTTGCCTTCAACGGGACCTGGAACGGGCTCTCCGGTATCAACAAGGACGTCATGCTTGTCGTTGGCACTGCTGACATCATCACGCCCCAGCCGGTCTCGGTCCAGATGGCCGGGCAGATCAACGGCTCCTGGGTCGTGAGGTTCAAGGGGCTCCCCCATATCGGGAACCGGAACGCGCCGGTCCAGTACGGCGAGAACGCGGTGTACTTCCTCAGTACGAACGAGTCGCCGCTCGGGAACTCATAATTTTTCACCTACTTTTTTTCTTCTGTGTGAGCGTTACACGCCAGAGTACGTACGAATCAGGCAGCCCTTCTCCCCCTCGTTTTGCCTGCTCATCACCGCATGCAGCATTGCTGCCGGATGCACAAGGCCGCACCGGACTTGGGGGGGGCTCGTGCAGAGCGGTGCCGGGTGCGTTACAGGGCTGCAGACCAGTGCCTGCAGGGGCATGAGGCGGACGTCTTATCGTAGGGAACAGGAAGTTTTCCTCGTTCTTCGACCGGATCGCGAAGAGGCTGGCAACCTCCTCTTTCTGCATTGACCCGTGGCATGCATACCACAAATCCATTCCCCCGCCTGCGGGATTCCGTCCTCCCATTCTCCGCGGTACACCGTCACACACTCTCGCCGAGGGTGTTGCTTGAGAACGGACCAAGGAACCGGCGCAAGGCAACAAGAGAGAACGTGAGTTTGTTCGCTCGACCGACGCTGATATTCTTGCAGGACCGGAATTCCGAGACGAATTCCCGGATATAGACGGCATCGTCCGTCGTGATCCTGAATGTTTTAAGGGCCTTCCTGATTGAGTTCTCGGCCAGTTCGTTCTTGATGGGATGGAACGTACAGCCTTGCAGCGATTGAGTGACTGGGTAAGTCATAGAAAAGTTTCTGAAAAGAGGGCTTTAAAAAGAAAACTGAAGCATTGAACTTCGCGTCCAGATGCGAGAAGCAGGAGTCGAACCTGCGAACCCCTACGGGAACGGATCTTGAGTCCGCCTCTGTTGACCACTTAGATATTCTCGCTCGGGAATAGTGTTGGTTTTTTGGATAGTAAAAGGCTTTGAGATCCTCTATCTCCCCTGCCGGGAAGACTGCTGACGGTTTTTCCATACCGCACAACCGGGGAGTTGTCAAAAAACGAATGTCCCAAAAAAAGGGAGAAGATAAAACGTCACATGAAATCTGCAAGGCCAAGCTGCTCCTGCTTCTCTTCCCCGAACGTCGAGGTGATGGCAAGATCGATGACTTCGACCCGCTGTTTGGTGTATTCCGAGACCTTGTATTTCCGGCAAATCTCGCGGGACATCTCCAGGTATTTTTTTACCGAGCCTTCATGCACGGTGGCGATGATGGGGCCGTTGCAGGGGCCCTTGCCCTTGAACTTGGTGCACTTGCCGGCAAGGGGCATGCGGCGATAACTGGTGTTGCACTTCGTGCACCGGAATTTCTGCTTGGAGAAGGCTGAAAGATTGCCCATGAGATCCCGGATGAAATGGGTGTTGAGCACCCGTTCGGCTACATCGTCGGCATCTACGGCCCGGATCTTCTCGGCAAGATCGAGCTCGGCTGCGAGCTTGTCGGTCATCGTCTTCATCTGGGTGTACATCGACTCGATCGGACCCGAGGAGATGTCCGAGGTGTCATGGGTGAACTGGAAGCCCTCCACCTGTGCGGGAGTGCCGATCCGTTTCTCGACCCGGTCGATGAGCCCGGCAATCGTCTTTGGCTCGGTGAACGTGAGCGCGCCGGTATAAACCTCGATCGGGTAATGATCGCACACATCCACGTTGAGAGCTTCCTTGTCGATCTCTGCCGGGTCGATGCGACTCGTAAGCACGAGCGGTGCGTCCATAGAGCCACCCCGGTTCTGCGGCAAAAAGGAGCGAGAGAAGTTGATGAGCCCGTCAAGGAGGAGCATGATGCAGTCCTCGTCGCCATCGCACTGGCCGGTGAAGATATCGTTTGCCGTCATCGTGTGGTCGTCTGCAACGGTCAGGCAGTAAACCCGCTCCTCGGGTGCCGGGACGGGTTCGGCAGCGGTTATCCGGTCCGAGATAACACACGAACCTTCAAAGACCGGGACCGCATCCCCGGCTTTGAGTTCAACGGCTCTGAGCTTCCGGAGGTAACTGGTATCCCAGACCAGCATCGCGTGATCAGGAGTGACCACGAGCTCCCTGCCCCGGGCGGTGGTGAACCGGATGAGAGCGGCGGGTGAACGGTGGATAGAGACCGAGGTGATCTTCCGGAGGTGGATTCCGCCGCTCGTGTCCACAGCCCGGGTGAAGAACGGGCGGGCTGGATCAGAATAATATGTGCCGAGCCGGTCGATACCGGGCTGGCTGATATCAAAGTTTTCCAGCACGAATCTGCGGATCGGGTGCTTCTCCCATCGTTTCCCGTCAAAGACGTCAATAACAGTATCGCCGAAGAAGCAGTTCCGGCGCTTCGCAGCGTGAAAGAACGGGTGGGCATACCCGACATTTGCCCGCGTGAACCCGACGATCCGGGCGAGCACGCCGGCGCTCGTGTGCGGGGCGAGACCGATAACGAGGTGGCCGACAAGCTCCTCGGGTTTACTGATGTTGTAGAAGGGAGGGAGATGATAGCATTTCACGAGCAGGTCGTCCATGAACTGGGCCACGCTGACCATGTACTCGGCACAGGAATCGGAGACCAGGATGTCCTGCGGGTGGAGCTCGACGACCTGGGTCGGGTTCTGGAGATCGTAGCCATGGGTATCCTTCGTATACCCGAGCGAGCGGAGCTTCTCGACAGAGACCCTGACCTCATCGGGACGGATGTGGGTGAGCGGCAGGTCGATCATGTCGAAGCGGGTGGTCCCGTCCTTGAAGACAAAGATATTCCTGATGGCCCGGAGGATCCCCTTATCCATCGCCTCGACAGTCTTCTCCTTTGAGATGACACCTTTGACACCTTTGACAAGTGCAATGCTGTCGGTTTTGAGCCCCAGACGTTCCATGGCTTTGGCATACTCGCCTTTCACATTGAGGGTGATCCGCTGGCTGCATATGACCTGGCCGTCGCAACCCGGGCAGCGGGGGAGCGTTGTTTCCTTCCCGCACTTGGTGCAGATGGAGAACGCAACGGTGTGCCCCCCGCATTTCTCGCACCGGTTAAGGTAATTGATCTCGCCGCACTCCGAACAGCGGCGCCTGCCCACTTCGATCTCAATCATGCCACCCTCTTTCTGGAAATCGAGATCGGTATCGTTCCTGTCCACATCTGCCGTGTGGGCGGATGCCGACTGGAATGACCGCCGTGCACCTCCTGAATCCCCCAGGGGGAAGAGGGCATGCGGAGGCGGGTTCATCTTCCGGGGCTTGGACTTCCCCGGCCGTCCCATGCGGCCGCCGATCCTCGTGCCGGACCGGGACCGCATTTTAAGGCCGGACAGATGCAGGACCAGATCGAGCGGGGCCTTGTCCCCGGCGGTTTCCCAGACATCGCGTTTTTTGAGATTTTCATCCAGGCCGAGGCAGGCAACGAAGGCTTTCCAGGATGCGATCTCGACTAACTCCCCGTTCACCCGGTGGGAGAGGAGCAGGAGCTCAAGGGATGTCTTTGTTGCCGGTTCAAGGGGCAGCCGGAGGACTCCTCCGGTAACCGATCCATTGCCGGACACCGCATCGGCAAGTTCCCGGATCTGATCGGATGTGATATCGTCCCAGAACCAGGTCCAGGCCGGGTGGAGATAACCACCGGCACGGGCAAAGGCCAGTGCCTCCTCTTCGTTCGCGGGAGGTTTCACTCCGGGCCCCTCGTCGAGCTGCCACCATTCCGCACAATATCCTGCGGGGATGAGCGGGTGGTTGTTCTCCAGGAACTCCCCGAATGCGATGAGGATCTCACCGACATCGAGGATCTTCTCGATCCCTGCATTCAGCCGCTTTGCCGTGGTCTCATCGTCGATCCGGAGCACGTCCCCGTTCCGGAGCCGCACGGTCGGACCTTCGATGGAATCGACCGGCACGACCCCGCAGGCCTTTCCCGGCCGCTCGGTCTTCATCTGGGTGCCGGTGGCAAGGAATTCTCCCAGGATATAGAGGGTCGCGGGATGCATCCCGGCTGCAGCAAAGCCGGTGTTCCGGGATCTTCCGTACCGGAGCCGGAAACCGCCTTTGCGCATGGGGTACGCAAAAACCGGCCGGCCTCCAATCAGGTCCCGGAGGTACTTGTCGAGCGGTTTGATACCCACCGTCTTGTCGTCGCCGCTCTTCGCCGCCCCTGCGATGAGCTTGTCAAGCCAGTCCCAGCCCTCCATCTTCATCTTCTCGACCCGTCCTTTGAGCTTGCGGGCCTTGCCGGCTATACCTTCCCCGATGACAAGCGCCATGCCGCCCCGGACCACGTTCGTTTCAACCCGTTCGAGGTTGCGGTGACCCGAGACCTCTTCCTGCTCGGTGGCTTCGCCGTCAACGCAGACCGGGCAGTTCTCGATGATGAGCCGGATCTCCGCCTCGCTTGGCAGGTACTGGAGGTTCATGATGGAGTTGTACTGCCGGATCTCCTCGATGTACCTCTCCACTTCCTCCTGCCGCGGGATGTAGCGGTTGATCCCGAGCTTCTGGCGCACGTAGTCGCCCACGAGCACCGACATTGCCTGAGCCGTTCCACCGGCACTCCGGATCGGGCCGGCATAGAAGATCATCAGGTACTGGGTGCCGTCATCGTTCTTACCAAGTGAGACCTTGGCTATCCCTTCGGTAGGTGCGGCTACGACACCTTCGGTCAGGAGCGCCATCGAGACGCGGATCGCGTGGTCGAGAACCTCCCCGATGTCTTTTTCCCCGAACTTCCGGGCAACAAAATCATCGCCGATCCGGAGGGCCGCTTCTTCGCGTGACATCTCCGCCTCAAGCTCGCGGATCCTGACCGCCACGCCTTTGATATTCAGGAGAGCCTCAACCCGGTCGGCGAGATCGCTTGCGATCGGGATCTCCACGTCAAGGGTCGGGTCGAGCCCCTTTGAGCGGGCCTCTTTTGCTATCGCAATGGAACGGTGCAGCTCGTCGAGTAACGACTTCTCATAAGCCTGCATCGCGGGCGATAACTCAAGCATACCGTAAGGATTCTCTTGGCGGGAATTTATCCCTTCGGATTATGACGGTACAAAAAAAGGGAACAGGACGGGTCAGGGTTATTTCTCGTCCTGCACTTTTTCGATCATCGAGGGCAGCCCGGTCTCGCCCATCTGCCAGAGAGTCAGGGTGGCACACTGACGGATGGTCCCGTTCGCATCACCGAGCCGGAGGGTGAGCGGTTCCACGGCCGGCTTACCTATCCGGCAGAGCGCCTGCGAGAGAAAGCCCCGCAGAACCGGGTCATCGCTTCCCATGCCGTCGATCAGGGCATCGATTGCAGGGACACCAATCTCGCCAAGGGCGGCAGCGGCATACCTGCGGAACTCCCGGGATGTGTTGACCTTCATGGCC
Organism: uncultured Methanoregula sp.; assembly: GCF_963678795.1. NCBI lineage: Archaea > Methanobacteriati > Methanobacteriota > Methanomicrobia > Methanomicrobiales > Methanoregulaceae > Methanoregula > uncultured Methanoregula sp. The sequence goes on from NZ_OY787452.1 coordinate 911,471, forward strand.
GCAACCAGCGGTGTAACCGCCGGCTGGCCGATCCGGGAAAGAGCAACGGCAGCGTACCAGCGGCAGTCATTGTCCCGGGCGTCCGCGATCGCCGAGATGAGCACGGCAACCGCAGGTTCTCCCATCCCTTTCAGTGCCGATACTGCCTCATGCCTCCGGTCAACGGACGGATCGCCAAGGGCCGTGACCTGCTTCTGGATCTCTTCACTGGCTGTCTTCGTATTCCCACCCGCCGGTACCATACGTATCACTGATCTGAACTGTATCCACTTGGTTGTTTCCATTCCCAGCCGGAGTTACCGGAGCCCCAGCCAGCCGGGGACAAAGAGTATGACAAAGAAAACAACCATCATGAGGAATCCCAGCGGAACGCCCACCCTTGCCCATTCCTTGCTCGTGATCCCGAGTTTGCAGGCTGCGATGATATTGGGGATATTACCGGGAATGAGCATTCCTCCGGCAATGAGCAGTCCCATGAGAGCGCTGGTTATCTGGGTGAGTGAGAGCGCCGGGCTGATCTCGGCAGCTGCAAGGGTTGCATTGTCCAGCACTGCCGAGACGATGTTGACCCAGTACAATCCTGCCGGGGGGATATTGATGATGTATTCCAGAATGAGCGGCTTGAACCCGGCGCCGAGGAAGATCAGCGCCATAATGAAGAGGTAGACCTTCCCGGCCCGTATGACGATATCCCGCAGGTTTTCCCGTTCCACAATGCATTCCAGTTTCGTTTCGCCGGTATGGCTCCGGCCAAACAGGAAAACCCCGATAACACCGAGGGCAACTACTGACGGAACGATAAAGATGGCAAGCTTATCAAGAAGGAACGTGAACCCGGCGTAATACGGTGCTCCCGAGAGTTTCGAGACAACGATGGTGGTGAGCGGTTCCCCCAGGGGAGTCAGCCCGGCACCAAGACCTATCGAGAAGCAGGAGACCACCACAATCTCGATCTTGGCTTTCCGTACGACCGGCAGGGCGTTCACGATCTCCACAAGGATGATCGCGGCAAGGATCGCGGAAATGATGCTCGAAACAAGACCAAGGATGACAATCAGGAGAAAAACGATCCATTTTAAGGAGAAACGGCCGATAAGGCCGACGATTGCCCTCTGCATCTGGTGATAGAAGAAATAGATGAGAAGTCCCACGAGAAGAACGATCTGGACAATTCCGACAGGTATGCCAAAGATAGTCGTGATACTGAGGGGCGAAGTGAGGGCTTCGGAGACTATCTCCATGCTCCAGCCGGTCTGTTCCCCGGGAATAATGACGAACCCGGAAATGGTCAGGGCCACAACCCCGCAGGCAAACAGGAATACCTCGAGGTTGTGCTCGATACATTTCACCCGGAACGGGAGAAGAAGAACCAAGATGAATATAATGAGTAACCCGAGAGTTGCGAGAATCTCCATAACGGTCTTCTCCTGAAAAACCCGGCATGGTGCGGGACGGATAATTCCTGCAGGAATGTGGTAGCCTGAAAGATTAATGGATTTCTTTTTGGTTTCAGCGATAGCCCCGACAGAAAAAGTATATATCCTACTTCGATGGTATAGACCAATTGATCATCTTCTGATGGGAGGACCGGGCCATGGCGCAGGATTTGATGAAAATGATCGGCGCAATGAGGCAGACGGCTGTCGGGAACTGCCGGAAACGGATAGAGGATGCGGCGCGGAAGGCAAAAGGAATGATCGGGAGCGATGCTCCTGAGGGTGAGCGGGAAAATGGAAGCGTCCCGCCTCCGTGCGGGGTTACTTCAATCCTGAAACGGAAACACGGGCTGTAAGAGAGGCTGGATGACGGATTCCGATAAGACACTCCTGCAACAGATCCGGGAGAAGGAGCAGGAGCTTGCACAGAGGGTTGACCGGGCACGGGTCGAGTCCGAGGAGGCAGTAGATGCCGCGAAGGCTGAAGCCGAAGACCTGATCTGCACTGCGGATAAGGCCGGGAAGGTCACGGCCGAACAGGTATACTGGAAAGAGCGGGGGAGGACCGAGACCGAGATAGAAGAGCTGAAGAGGACGGCTGAACTGGAGCGGGAGACCACTTCGTTACAGGGTGAGCGGAACGTTCCGGCAGCGGTGGAACGGATAGTAAGGTACGTTACCAGGGAATAATGCCGGGACTGCCCGGCAGGGAGGGATCGTATGCTCCAGAAGATGGAACGCATCCAGGTTATCGGGCCAAAAAAAGATCTGGGACAGGTAGTTGACACGCTGTACCGGGCCGGCACCATACACCTGGAAGATGCACCGGCACTCATCCCGCACGAAGAGATCTTCCTTGGCCGCCTCAAGCAGGACGAGACCGAGGACATCGCCGGCGTCATTGGCAGGATCAGCGCGATCTTCTCCACCCTGCCCGTTATCGGGGATGACCCGGTCCTCCAGGAGCAGTTCCGCGCTTCCCTCGGGAGTATGACCCACACCGGCCTTGTTGCACGGGCACGGGCGATCATCCGCACGCTTGAGACAACAACCCGGGACCTTTCGGCAAAGAAAGCCGAGCTCTCCCTCTCGATCACAACATTGAACCGGTATGTAAAAGTCCTCGATATCATCCAGCCGGTGGAACGGGAACTGCCTGACCTCGATGGGTTCGAAGTCACGATCCTCCTCATCCAGGAAGAGCACCGTGACGTCATCGATCTGATCAGGAAAGAGATTGGAACGATTACCGGTGACCGGTTCGAGATGACCGCAACTACGGTCGATGCCGACACCTTCGCCGCCATCATGGTGTTCCCGAAGAGATTCTCCGAGCAGGTCCATTCATTCATTTATTCCGTAAACGTGAACGAGGTACGGCTTCCGAAGGATTATACCGGCAAGCCATTCTACGAGATGTATGCTCTCCTTGAGGAGAGGAAGGCCCGGGCACAGGAAGAGATTGTCAGCATCGATAAGGAACTCCTCACTCTTTCGAACACCTGGTACCAGGAACTCGTTGTCTTACAAAAGCGGCTCGAGGATATCCACGGGGAACTGGGCGCATACCGGAACTTCGGGTTATCGGAATACACGTTCGTCATCATGGGCTGGATCCCGAAAAAATATCTCAAAGGAACCCGGCAGGCCGTAAAGGACGCTTTCGGGGAGCGGGTTGTTATCCAGATACTGCCGGTTACGGAAAAGGATATGGAGGAGGCCCCGGTCTTTTACGACAACCCCTGGTGGGTGAAGCCGTTTGAGTTCATCATGCAGCTCGTCTCCCCGCCGCGGTACCGGGAGGTCGACCCGTCCCCGATCCTCGCCATCTTCTTCCCGCTCTTCTTCGGGATTATGGTAGGCGACATCGGGTACGGCCTTCTCATCCTTGCTTTCGGGCTCGTTATCCGCTACCGGTACAAGGCAATCGCGTTTGCCAAGAACCTTGCCGATATCCTGATCATCTCTTCGATCCCGACGATCTTCTTCGGATATTTATTCGGCGAGTTCTTCGGGGACCTGGGAGAGACGATGGGCTGGATTCACCCGGTGAACTTCCTTGGCATCACGTGGAACCGCGTGGATGCGATGATCCCGATGCTCATATTCGCCATCGCGATCGGGGTCCTCCATGTCTTCCTCGGCCTCATCATCGGGATACGGAACGCGCTGATCTTAAAGAAGAAGAAGCACCTGCTCGAGAAGACGGGGATGCTCCTTGTGATCACCGGGATCCTCGTCCTTGTCGGGGTGCTTGCCGGGGTTGTTCCCGAGGTTGCGATCTACCCCGTGGTGGTCATCATGGTTGTCGGGCTGCCGATGATCCTGCTGGGTGCCGGGGTGTTCGGAACGATCGAAGTGATGAGCACGGTAGGGAACATCCTGTCATATGCCCGGCTGATGGCGATCGGCATGGCCTCGGTGATCCTCGCTATGGTAGCCAACCGGCTTGGCGGGGCATTCGAGATTGCCATCATCGGGATCATCGTCGCCGTCCTGCTGCATGCCCTCAATCTCGTCCTTGCCATGTTCTCCCCCTCGATCCACTCGGTGCGTCTCCACCTCGTCGAGTTCTTCTCGAAGTTCTACGAGGGGGGTGGCATGGCGTATCACCCGTTCAAGCGTGAGGCAGAGACGAAGGGGCCGGGGCAGTGAGGCCGGTTCACTGTTTTTAATTCAGGGTCCGGTTGAAATTTTAGCATCAAGGTTTGATTGATCCGGATCGGTTTTTCAATCGGGATCATGATCGCGATTGAAATTTTATGCTCTGTAGAAATCATTTTCTTGATAATGAAAAAGAGTCAAAATCGACCGAAAGATCTAAGGTACGGTGTCTCCTCATATTGTTATGTTCAGTAACGATAAGGAGACAATAAAGAAATCGTCAGGCCGGTTTATCCGTTTTATCAAACATGCATTTTCAATAGTACAATCTTCCAGGATTTCCCCGTATTCCTGCAAATATTCGAGGAGAGATTACACCCAGCATCAACTTCTGACGTTACTTCTCTTCAAAGAATACCGGAAAGAAGATTATCGTACAGTCATATGGAACCTCGAAGAGATGGATCGTATCCGAGCAGTACTCGGGCTTACAACTATCCCTCACTTCACAACGCTCCAAAAATTTCTCTGTCGTATCAAATCCTTGTACTTCGATCTTCTCTTCAAAAATACTCTGAAATTATTCTACTCAGAGGACGGTACAATCTCTATCACAGCCATCGATTCGTCCGGGTTCACCAGCGGATATTCCAGTCACTATTACTCCGTAAGAACCGGAAAAATCCGGAAACATTTCCTAAAAACTTCGATTGCTGTCGATACTGATCAGCAGGTAATTACTGGATTCACGATATCGAAAAGCCGGGTCCACGATTCTCAACATGCTTTCATTCTTCTCAAGAGATGCCACAAATCTCGGAGATCGGAGTGTTATCTCATGGACAGAGGATACGATTCTGAAAAAATGCACCGAATGATCCGGGAATCTCTGAATGCTGATTCGGTTATTCCTACCAGAATCTGGAAAAATACCGAACATGTCTGGGGAAAATATCGTAAAGAAATGACCGACAATTTTGATTCAACCCGTTACCGAAAACGGTTCCTGGTTGAAACCAAGTTCTCGGTTCTCAAACGAAGGTTCGGGGCTGACCTGAAATCTCGATTATTTCAGATTCAGAAGAAGGAAATCTCTTGCAAAATCATTCTCGCTAACCTTGACAGGTTCATACAATTTGTTTGGATTGAGGTTTTCTACAGAGCAAAATTTTAACATCAAAGCTTGATTGAAAAATAAAAATCAAAGTCTGCCTGAAAATTTTCAATCAAGGTACGGTTGCGAAAAGTTAACCACTTGTGCATAAGATTAATTTGCGAGTCCACGACGAAGACGGGATCGCGGATACTGTTTTTCAACCAAGGTTTGCCCGGAATTTTTCAATCAAGATCCGGTTGAAAAAATAAAATCAAAGTCCGGTTGAAAATTTCAAATCAAGGTTTGATTGATCTGCGAGCGGTTTTCAATCGCGATCGGGATCGCGGTGAATAATTTTCAATCAAGGTACGGTTGAAAACAGGCAGGGAAACACTGAGTGAACAAGCGGTGCAAGTGTAGTGTGACCGGGTCTGGTGACGGGGTCTCTATAAATAGAAAGGTATTAGCGGATGGTCAGAGATAGAGAAGAATCACGGGATGGTTCGACTGGATAAGAAGGCATTGAGCGAGAAAAGAATCCAAATCTTTTTGTCCCCCTCCCCCCACTCGCCGAACGGCACCCCGCATCGTCGCGAAGGTTGATGCGCTGATGGCGTTGTGCGATGCCCTTGAATCGCTCCTGAAAGAGAGGGCGGGTTGCAGGGGCGGCTCGCAAATTCCCTTGTAAAAGCGTTGCAGCCTGATTTTCACACCCCCATCTAGGAAAAACCAGAAGCATTTTCATAGCAGCAACATGACTATTTAAATAGGGTTGTTCATGCTTTTTACCTATGATAAAGATAAAAAAGCGATTTCTACGTGTAAGGAAACAACAATAAAAAGTCACAATATTCTCGAACGTAGGGACTTGGAAAAATGGATTGAGGAACATCCGGAATTATTAGGCGAAGAATTACTGGTTTTAACAACAGAATACGACAAATTCGACAAGACAAACGAAAGGCTGGACCTGCTGGCGTTGGACAAGGTGGGGGCTCTTGCCATTATCGAATTGAAAAGAGATGACAGTGGGAAAATGTCGATCTCCAGGCCCTCAAATATGCAGCCTATTGTTCTACAATGACCCTTGATCAGGTGATTGATCTCCATCATGACTATTGTTTGAAAAAGAGATTGAACCATAACCGCGAGGACATTCAGAAGAAAATCATCGAATTTATCGATAGTGCTGAATCCAAGAAAATTAATGAGAGACAACGAATTTTCATCGTAGCAAAAGAATTCAGGCAGGAAGTGACTGCTTCAGTTCTCTGGCTGAGATCTTTTGGAGTTGACATTACCTGTGTCAAATTGACTCCCTATCTGCTGATTGATTCAACGATAGCCTTTGAATCCCATATTCTCATTCCATTACCTGAAGCAAAAGATTTCATCATTCAATCTGAACAAAAAGAGAAAATCGAGCATGAACTCACCGCGTGGCAGAAAGAATACCTCGATTTCTGGAATGACCTGATTAAGAAAATGAATACTGTTTTACCACTATACTATGGATCACCTACACCTCGCTCGTACTATCAGATTCGTACGAAAGTACCCTTTATCCATTTCGAATGGGGATTCCATGGGAGATCAAGAAATAGTTTCGGGGTTGAACTTCATTTTGAAAGTGATAAACCGAAAGTGAATAGCAGTGCTATAGCAAAATTGGAAGACCTGCAAAAGATTCTCGAACAAAAAACAAATGAAAAGCTGATCATTCAGAACCCATGGGGAACAAAATGGGCAAGGATCTATATTGAGAGAAATGATGGCACGATGTCTGATGAATTGAAAAATTGGGCAGTTCAAAAGATGAAGATCTTTTACGATACAATACAGCCGGAATTGGAAAAATTATCTCATTAATTTTATCCTTATCTATTGCAAGATTCTTCGAAATTATTACAGATATTGCCCCCACTCTTGCGATTCACTGTCGTATCGTTGCCTCGCAGCCGGGTATTATGCGATCTCCTGAATGAGCGGTGGGTGTGCAGGAGCGGCTGGCGGGGGCCGTGGTGAAGCAGGTGGCGGGATGAGAGAGAGGAAAATCGTCAAAAGGCACTTTTCTCAAATTATTAAAAACCCGGAAATCTCGCAGAAATGCAAGCCGCCCGATTTTTGATCGTTTTGCTGACGCCAACAAAACGATCCCGCAGATATTTTCACCCCACGGTAATACACTATAAAAGGCCAAACATCCGGTTATGACTAAGTAAACAATGGTGCGATCGTGGTGAACCCTTGAGCGATAATCCAGTTCCGGAACCGGCGACTCGTTCCCGGATCCTTTTCTACCAGTCCGAAGACGGGACAAGCCGTATTGAGGTGCAGCTCGAAGAAGGAACCGTCTGGCTTACGCAGGCACTCATCGCAGAACTCTACCAGACAACCAAGCAGAATGTCAGCCTCCATATCAGGAATATTATCAATGACAGGGAACTGGCGGAGGGATCAGTTGTCAAGGAATACTTGACAACTGCAGCCGATGGGAAGAATTACCGGACACTGTACTACAACCTCGACATGATCCTTGCCATAGGTTACCGGGTCCGTTCCCACAGGGGCACGCAGTTCCGCAGATGGGCAACCGAGCGGCTGAGCGAATACCTCATCAAAGGATTTGTACTTGATGACGAGCGGCTCAGGGAAGGAAAGAGCATAGGTGCCGATTACTTCGACGAACTCCTCGAGCGCATCCGCGATATCCGGGCATCCGAGAAGCGGTTCTACCAGAAGATCAAGGAGATCTACACGCTCGCGATCGATTACGACCCGCATGCGGAGGCAACGCTTGAATTTTTCAGGATCGTGCAGAACAAGCTGCATTGGGCAATCACCGGCCACACTGCTGCTGAGATCATCGCAGAACGGGCTGATGCATCCAAACCGAATATGGGGCTCACGAGCTGGAAAGGTACCAAAGTGAGAAAAGGGGATGTCACCGTTGCGAAGAACTATCTTAACGAGGCCGAGATCAGGAGCCTGAACCGGATCATTACCATGTATCTCGACTATGCCGAGATGCAGGCCCAGCGGAAACAACCGGTACACATGAAGGAATGGAGAGAGAAACTCGACGGCTTCCTCATGTTCAACGAGCAGGAGATCCTCACGGATTCCGGGAAAGTCTCTATGGAGATTGCCCAGCGTCTCGCAATCGATGAATATGAAAAATTTTCCCAGCGCCGGCTCACGGGAGATACAATTGTTTCAGATATGGAATTTGAGACTATCGCGAAAAAGATTGGACAACAGAAACGTGAAGACCGGAATAATCCGTGATTGAACAGTTTTTTTTTATCTTTTTCCCAGTATCAGCAGATGATCCCCAGTAAAATGGATATTTCATCACCCATTCCTCTAACCTCCGCCATCTTATATATTTATATTAATATATGCCATTTTCAGAATAATCACAATGCACCCGGTTCACGGTAAAAACCAGGGAAGCATTGTGGGATGTATCGCACAAACAGACTATCCCGGACGCGGAATCTTTGGGATGTGATTGCACAGGCAGCTTCCTGCCGGAAAAAGAGAGCAGGAACGCTGCCTGGGTAAAAGAACCGTTGTCGGAGAGAATTTGTATGAGATCATGTCTCCAGAATGTAACATTACCGGATCCGCCGGATCGGCAGAACGCCCGACCCCGGCCGGAAGCGGGAGAGTGAATCCCGCACAAGGAACCGCGATTGAACACCAGATCCCCGTAACGGAATGCCCGGTATGCGACCCGTGTGCCATTCCCCATTATGACCCTGGGAGCGGACTCTCGCTCATTCTCAACAATGGCGAAGGTTCCGGGGAACAAAAGAGGTACAGCCGGAGCAACCCGCTCGTGTACGAGGCGATACGGGTCCTCAAAGCTCATGGGTACCTTCCCGTCAGGATCACCGAATCAGCCCTGCCCATTCACCTGATCGGGCTTAAGAAAGCCCGGTCGCTCCTGATCCATGTCATCCGCTCCCGCAGGCCGGTACCGAGTGCCGCCGTGCTCCATTCCCTCTTTCTTTCGGAAGTCGGGATCCTCTGCCGGCTGGCGGGAGCAATCCCGTACCAGATCATGATCTGGGTCTACTCCCCGGCCTGCAGCTGGCTCTATTACCTCGTGTACCCGGGCGGTCTGCGCCGGGACCTGGATTTCCCGGCATCTCTCGACAAATAACCCTCTTTTTTCCCGGATCGGTGCCAATCCGCGCCGGAGCCTTCAGATTTGCTAAACCGCCATGAAGGTGCCCCGGATTGCACCCCTGCGAATTATCCGTTATATCCCGGCTGCCAAATGGTGTTATGTCAAAGGGCGCCCCGCGACAAACCACCGGGAAGTTCGGAGAACTTCCTGACAAACCAAAAAGGAGAGAGCAGAAATGGCAGACTTTACGACAAGCAACACCACGAAGAGCGCGGTCCGCAAAATCGCAACCCCGCTCGCAGACGTGACTGCCTTCGACAACCTTGTCCAGGGCGTCATCACGAACAACCCCTTCCAGTGTGTTTCCTACAATGCACAGGGAGTGAACCACCCGCCGGTAGAGCGGAGCAGGCAGGGATACACCGCACGGGTCTTCTACCAGGACGTATCGGCGAAAACCATCGCCCTCATAACCGTCCGGGCACCCACCATCGCGGCCTTCACCGGTGTCGCCAACCACATCGTTGCAGACACGGAGATCGCAACAGCGCTCGGCGGGACACCGGTCCGGGACCTCGACAACGAGAAGTTCACTGCCACCCTCCGGTGCCACGATGCCAACGGCGAGATCTACTTCGTCAACTTCAGCCGTGAGCAGGTGACCCTCACCTCGTTCTCGGACGATACGATCCGGAGCAGGGTCGAGACCTGGGCAGACACCATACCGGCCCTTGCGTGAGGTGATCCTCATGGACAATGAACTCATCATCACCGGAGCATTCCTCGGTGCAGGGCTGCTCGCCTACGTGGTAATCCCCGGCCTCCTCGTCATCTGGGACCGGGTCCTCGATTACATAGGAAGCAGCGGGAACACCCCGAAGTAACGCAGGAAGAACAAACGGGGCGGGGGAATTCCCCCGCTCTACTTTTTTTGATCGAGAAAACTTGTTTTGTAAAAACCTGATTCGGCTGATAGAATAGCCCCCATCTTGCGCCACCTGTCCCCCGTTGGGGGACGGGGGGACGATAACTCTCAATTGAATAATTCACTCATATCATCGCTATACTCCGGTAATACAGAGGCGTCGCTATCGGGGGATGCCCACGCGGCGGGGGCAAAGCCCCCCAAAGCGTCACAAAGAGAACCAGATGATGTCTTCAGGAGTAAAATTTCGATCGATATCCCGGGCCGGCCCTACAACCGGAACCCCGGGATCCGGTCGAACAGTTTCTGGTACAGCTCGGTAAAGAGTGCGATATAATCACGGGCATGTTCGGTCGCAACATAGGAATTCCTCTCCCCGTCTTTTATCAGGGAAAGATATCCTTTCCTGCAGAGGAACGCGATATACTCCTGCCCGGTCTTCGAATTGAGATCGCACCGTCCGATGATGGCCGTGAACGAGCGGGGTGATTTGCAGTATACGAGGATCTCCCAGTAAATCTCGTAGGGGGTCCGCCGTTCCGCCATGGTTACCGCTCCTCCAGGGCCCGTTCAAGGATACTCTCGTTCAGGGCGGCTGCATCCAGGCGCTGGTCCCATGCACGGGAATACCGGTGGAAGCCAATGGAGATCGCGATGGTGACAAGCCCGATGGTCAGGTTGATCGCTGCGGCGCCGAACGGGAGTGCAATCTCCATCCAGTTCCCCCCGGAATTCCCGGCAGCAATTCCCTGCAGGATATTCACGATGCCCAGCGTGACAAAGCAGCATCCCCCGAGCCGGGAGATGGTGATCATCCAGGGAAGGATCCGTTTATGCTCCCGGTAATTGGCAAGCAGCCGGACAATCCACCCGGTAAGCATCTCGTCCGGTACCGGGCCTTCGTGACTCCTGAACTCCCTCCGGATACCCTTGATCCCACGGTGGACTTTTGCGCTCGTGAGTATCCACATCAGCCCAAGCCCGAAACCGACCATGGATATGACTCCGGCAAGCATCCGAAGTGCCGGGGTGGTCGGTACCAGTGGCAGTCCAATGACGGCCATGATCATGTACTGCATCCCGAATGCCATTGCGAGGGCGCCGAACGTCATGTTCAGGAGCACGAGCATAAAGAAGCTTTTTAATTCAGATGTGAACTGTGAAAGAGTGTCATTTCCCATGCTGGTTTTTCACCGGTCTACAGGTATATGGGAGTTTCGTGATTAAACACCATGAATCTAAGATACGTACCTGGAACCCGGGCCGGCCCGGAACCTTGTTTCCCCGGAACACCATCCTTTTTATTCTATTGACCAAAATATGGGAATACCGGGAACATTTTCAAAAGGGGGGCAGGCTATGACATTATGTGAAGTACGGACCATCGAGGATATTACGATTGTCGTCATGCCACCCCAGATCGATCATGTTGCAGCTATGACCCTGGACCACGAGCTCCAGGGACTCGTTGACGAGAAACCCATAGGACTGCTTTTGGATTTCTCGCACACAAAATATATCTCCAGCTCCGGGCTCCGGATCGTCCTCAAGACAGCAAAAGCCGTAAAAACCGGGGGTGGCCGGTTCGGGGTCTTTTCTATCACCCCCTTCGTAGCGCATATCTTAGAGATGTCCGGGTTCTCACGCATCTTCTCCATTTATGATACCGAGGCGGATGCAATCCGGGGAGTCCTGAAGTAAGCACTGATTCAGTAATTTTCCGATCCTGAACATATCAGAAGAGAGGATATCCTGTAATTTTGTGAAGGGAGAATGTTCTCCCCGCTATCCGCTCAAAAAGAGGTTATGCCGGTTTACAGACGATACCGGCCTTCATGACAAAGCTGACCTTTTCCATGACCGTGATATCTTCAAACGGATTACCCGGAACTGCGATGAGATCTGCACATTTCCCAGGTGCGAGCGTCCCGATATCATCCTTCATGAGAAGTTCGGCCGCTACACTTGTTGCAGCACGGAGTGCACGAACCGGTGAGATCCCGTTTGCCACCATCTCGGAAAACTCGACTGCACCGTTGACACGGTAGGAGAGAATACCCAGGTCGGTCCCAAAGGCTATCTTTATGTTGCTTTCTGCGAGATTGCGGGCATTTTCGATAAGGACATCCTTGTACATCCGCATCTTCAGCTTCTCATAAGGATTGTTTCCTGCCGATATCCAGAATTCCTCGCTGTCACAAAACCGGGCTGATCTCACGCCTGCATACTGGGTCGGGACGAGGAAGACACCCTTCTCCTCAATTAACCGGAGCGTCTCCTTTGAGGCCATGGCCCCGTGCTCAACCGACCGGACACCGGCAAGGACCGCCATCCGGACCGCTTCATCCCCGTGGAGATGGGCTGCTACCGGCCGGTGGTATTGTGTGGCAGTTGCGACCAGGCTCTCCATCTCCTCCCGGGTATACCCGACATCAACGGGATCGTCTGCCGGGGATGAAAAACCGCCGGATGCGGCAAACTTGATCCATTCTGCACCCCACTTGATCTCTTCCCGGACAACTCTCTGGATTTCCGCGGGCCCGTCGGCAAGATTGTTCTGCCAGCCATTACAGTCCGGTGAGAGGAGCGAGGTGACATCCATGTGGCCGCTCCGGGCAGAGAGCATATGACCCGAATTGATCAGCCGTGCGCCTGGGATGAGTCCCTGCTCAACAGCCCTCTTTACGTCGCGGACCGTGTACCCGTGGAAATCCATATCCCCGCAGTCCCTTACGGTGGTGAACCCGTTCGTCAGGTGGGACTGAAGGGCCTGGGCACCGAGGAGTGCCTTGTACCCGGCGGAATGACTCCAGAAACTGCCAGTCATTTCCGGCCGCAGGGTGATGTGGACGTGGCAGTCGATGAGGCCCGGCATCACCATCCGGTCCCGGAGATCGATTTCCTCTGCACCTTTGGACACCGGGATATTTTCTATAATCTCTTTGATCACACCATCTTCGATGCGGATATCGCGGGGTCCGAGAGGGGCATCGGATACACCATCCCAGAACGTTCCTGCATGGATCAGGGTGACCGGCATCAGGCATCCTCCCGGATTTCACGTCCTGCAGGGTTCTTTGTCATGACGTGCTGATACCGCGATTCCGTGATTTCTGATGGTAATGTCATAAACAGTCCTCCTTTGACAGTTACAGGTCGGCTTAATCCACAGTATGTTGCGACCCGGAAGAGTTTAAGGATATGTTGCATCGGGATTCTGAGGGTATGCCGGCCCTGCAGGGGCACGATCAGGAGGTCAGGACAGCACCAGGGCATTATTCCCGAAAGTAAAAATGAGAATGGTTGGGGGATTGCCAGGAGATCCCGGATCAGCTCTCTTTTACCCCGTCATCCTGTTTTTTTATCCCATCCCATGAACCCAGGATCTCCCCGACAAATACGCCGCAGATGATGGCAAAGACGATTACAAACTCATGGAATACGCCGCTGATTCCTGCAATAACCTCGCCAGTGTTGAACATATACAGCGCCTGGATGAATCCTAAGCCGGGAACCAGTATGAGAATTACGGGGAGCAGGACCGTCGAGATGGGAATTTTGCACCTGCGGGCGGCAATCCGGGCATAGAGAGTAAGGACAATCGCCCCAAGGAACGTTCCCTGCCAGAACCCGAATGTGTTGCCAGCCTGCACTCCGGCCCATACAAGGAGACCGCATCCGATGACCAGCCAGAGATCTTCAGGTAAAACGCCATACAGGATTCCCATACTTACCAGCAGGAGTGGGATGAAGACCCAGACAAAAATTGGATCGATTTTTGGGATGGGATCTGCAATAGCCACGGGAAATAAATAGTGGGCGATGTCAAGGCCAAGAAAGGTCCCGAGCAACAGTTTCACGGAGACAAAGAGTGCTTTCATGAAATAAATGATGCCAGAAATGGTATCCCCGAGGACGATCTCCCGGGGCGCGATGGTGAGACCAAAACCCGGGATGTAGATGGAGAGAGCGCAGACGGTCACGGCCATCGGGTTTATTCCCGGCAACAGTACGTCAAAGATACCTGCGAGAAATGTCACAAACGCAGCGATGAACAATTCCCGGGCATAATCCACCCGGGAAAACCGGGAAACGTACAGTTCGACGCCGAATGCAATGATTCCAAGCGTACCTCCGACAAGTACATCCAGCCATGATAAGCCCAAGAGTACCCCGAAACTCAAGCCAGCGAGAAGGTATGCAAACGCTTTGAGACGATTACCATAGATGGACGGGGTGCGTTCAATCTCCCTGATCCGCGTGAGCCCGTCAGCAGGACTGATCCGCCCACATTCTATCTCCTCGATAAGATCCCGCAATTTTCCAAGCCGTGCCATATCATAGCGGGTTTCCGGCATCGTGGCAATGTGGACGGTCTGCCGGTGCATTTCGTCCAGCCAGAGAGCGATGATGAGGGAATTGGGCGTTGCAAGGATCTCTCCGTGCAGTCCCAGCACCCCGATGATACGCTCTACGGTTTTGCAGATATCATGGGAATGGCCGCCGTACAATTCGATAGCCTTGATGAGTGCTGTAATAAACCGGACCGAATCATCAAAATGGCATGAATCGTGGGGAAGAGATTTCATGGTATTACCGGAGCCAGTGTCAGTCATAGCTATCCATTGCCAGTTGCCATGGTGGCGAGGTTGCGAATGAGTGCCCTGCCCTGCAGGTGCGGTTCATCATAGTACTCCCTGATTCCATATCTTTTTGTCTTAAGCTGCCTGACCGCCTCTCAATCGGGATTACCGATCGGGTATAAGAGGGTAAGGGTGCACGTAACAAAGGAAATTGGAACGATGTATCATACGTAAAAACACGCAGGGACGATAGGGAAACGCCCGAACCGGGGATACGGCGAAACAGGTTGCGATAAAAAAAGAACAGGTGAGTCCGCCCGTGAAGCATACGCGTCCTAAACCTGTGCCCGTTTCTTTTCCTTCGCTTTCTTTTTCTTCTTCTCTAAAATACTCTTGACTTTTTTAAGGCGGAAAAGATCCTCGCGCTCCCTCTCCTCGATGGCATTCTTGATGTACTTGGCCTGGCTTTTCAGCTCCGGGATCAGGATCTGCTCGAGGGCATTGACCCTCCGGCGGTTCATCTGGATCTCGGTCCCGAGACGCCGCATCGCCGTCTCGGTCTCGGCAAGCTTGATCAAGAGGTCCAGCTCCACCTCGTACCGCTCGGCCGTCTCGTCGATCCGGGCACTCGTAGAAATGATCCCGTAGCCCCTCTCAAGCATATTCTTCGAGACACGTTTCTTCTCGATAACGGGGACGGGGACACCCATGATGTTCTTGCCGCTGATATCGACCGTGATCGAACGCCGGGTGGCAAACGAGGCGGACTTCAGCGTCACCGGGTCGTCAACAGCCTGCGCAATCATAAGGGCAAGATCCGCTGCCCGGGAGACCTGCTCCAGTTCGTCGCGGGAGTCCGAGACGGTGCTTAAGATCTTAAAAAATTCCTGGATCAGGGCATCCATCTTCTCCCGCAGGAGATCGCGGCCCTGCTCGGCGAGCCGGATCTGGGCCTTCTTCTTCATCAGTTCCATCCGGGTGGGCTTGACCTGCTCCATCCTGATCAGCTCTCCGCGGGTTTTCCGGCAGGCTCCTGTGCCGACGGGTGGTATTTCCGGATATGCTCCCGTTTTATCCTTTTGAGTTCGTCCTCGGGCAGGGTGGAGAAAAGGTCCCACGCGATCGAGAGGGTTTTCTCGATGGGCCGGTCCTCGTCGCCCTGCGTGATGAACTGCCGTTCGAACCCGTCCGCGAACTTCAGGTACTTCCGGTCAAGATCCGTCAGGGCCTCTTCCCCGACAATCGCAACGAGCCGGCGGAGATCGCGGCCGTAAGCGTAACTGGCATAGAGCTGGTCGGCTACACCCCGGTGATCCTCCCGGGTCTTCCCCGGTCCGATACCAAGGTTCATGAGCCGGGAGAGGCAGGGCAGGGCATCGACCGGCGGATCGCCGCCGCGCCGGAAGATATCCCGCGAGAGCACGATCTGGCCCTCGGTGATATATCCCGTGAGATCGGGCACCGGGTGGGTGATGTCGTCGTCCGGCATTGTCAGGATCGGGATCTGGGTGATGGAACCCGGCTTGCCTTTCAGCCTGCCGGCACGTTCATAGATTGAGGCGAGATCGGTGTACATGTATCCCGGGTATCCCCTCCGACCTGGCACCTCTTCCCGGGCAGTCGAGATCTCGCGGAGCGCTTCGCAGTAGTTGATCATGTCCGTCAAGATCACGAGGACGTGGAGATTGTGGTGGAAAGCGAGATATTCCGCGACCGTAAGGCCGCAGCGGGGAGCCGCGAGCCGTTCAACCGTCGGGTCGTCAGCGAGGTTCATGAAGAAGACCACGCGGTCGAGTGCTCCCGTGCGCTCGAAGTCCTGCATGAAGAACGAGGCTTCCTTGTGCGTGATGCCCATTGCAACGAAAACCACGGCAAATTCCTCCCCCTCGCCCCGGACCTTTGCCTGACGGGCGATCTGGGCAGCCAGCTTGCTTGCCGGGAGACCCGAGCCGGAGAAGATCGGCAGCTTCTGTCCCCGCACCAGCGTGTTGAGACCATCAATTGCCGACATGCCGGTCTGGATGAAATCTGCAGGCTTGTCCCGGGCGGACGGGTTGATGGGCGAGCCGGCAATGTCGAGCACTGCCTCGGGGATAATATCGGGGCCGCCATCGCGTGCCGTCCCGACACCGGTGAATATGCGGCCCAGCATATCCTTGGAGACATTGATCCGCGCCGGCTCACCGATGAACCGGGCTGTTGTCCCGACGAGATCAATTCCCCGCGTTCCCTCGAAAACCTGCACAACCGCGTGCTCCTCCGAGATATCGAGCACCTGCCCGGTCCGCACCTCGCCGTCTTTGAGGGTGATCTTCACGATCTCTCCGTACGATGCCCCGAGGACACCGGATACGAAGATGAGCGGACCCGAGACGTAATCGATCGTCCGGTACTCCTTGGTCAGAAGCGATGTCTCTTTCATTTCTCCACCACCAGCCGTGAGATCGCGGAACTGACTTCATCGATCATCTTACGGACCGCTTCCGCGTCACCGGCCTCCTTCATCCTCCCGATAGTTACCTTCAACGGGAGAGCCTGGATCTGCCGCAGGCTGATACCCCGGTTCATCGCGAGGTTTGCCTGCTCGTAGAAGGTCATGATAACCTTGAGCATCAGGTACTGTTTCTCGATGGGGCAGAACGAGTCGGTGTCGCTGTAGGCGCTCTGCTGGAGGAAGTCCTCGCGGATCATCCGGGTCACTTCGAGGATCGCCTTCTCGCTGTCAGGCAGGGCGTCCGGGCCCACCAGCTGGACGATCTCCTGCAGCTCCACCTCTTTCTGGAGCAGGTACATCGCTTTCTCCCGTAGTTCCCGCCAGTCGTGGGCAATCGTCTTGCTGTACCATTCCGCAATGCAGTCGAGGTAGAGCGAGTAACTCTTGATCCAGTTCACCGAGGGGAAGTGCCTGCGGTAGGCGAGATTTGTATCAAGGGCCCAGAATGTCCCGACCACCCGGAGCGTGTTCTGGGTAATCGGCTCCGAGAAGTCCCCGCCCGGAGGCGAGACCGCCCCGACAACCGTGATCGAGCCGTTCCGTTCTCCGGTACCGAGGCAGACAACCCGGCCTGCCCGCTCGTAGAAGGCCGAGAGCCGGGTCGCAAGGTATGCCGGGTAGCCTTCCTCGCCCGGCATCTCCTCGAGCCGGCCGGAGACTTCCCGCAGCGCTTCGCCCCAGCGGGAGGTCGAGTCCGCCAAGAGCGCCACATCGTACCCCATGTCCCGGAAATACTCTGCAATGGTAATCCCGGTGTAAATCGAGGCCTCGCGGGCGGCAACCGGCATGTTCGAGGTGTTGGCAATGAGGATCGTCCGCTGGATCAGCGGGAGCTTTGTCCGGGGATCAACCAGCTCGGGGAACTCTGCGAGCACGTCCGTCATCTCGTTGCCCCGCTCCCCGCATCCGATATAGACGACGATCTGGGTGTCCGACCACTTGGCAAGCGTCTGTTCGGAGACAGTCTTACCGGTCCCAAAGCCGCCCGGGATCATCGCCGTTCCTCCTTTCGTGACCGGGAACATGCAGTCAAAGACCCGCTGCCCGGTGATGAGGGGCAGGAGCGGATCGAGCTTCTTGGTATGGGGCCGTGGGATCCGGACCGGCCAGGACTGCATCATCGGGAGCCTGATCTTGTTATCGAGCACGCAGACAATCTCCTCGACCGTGAACGCACCGGTCCGGATCTCCGTTACCGTGCCGGAAACCTTCGGGGGAACCAGTACCCGGTGCTCGAACTGGAACTCTGCAACCGTGCCGATGACATCCCCGGGCCCGAGCCTGTCCCCGGTCTTCACCTTCGGGACAAAATCCCACTTCTTCGACCGCTCAAGTCCCGGCGCAAAGATACCGCGGCCGATAAAGTCGCCGCTCTTCTCCAGAAGTACCGGCAGCGGGCGCTGCACGCCATCGTAGATTGAGGCGAGGAGACCCGGGCCAAGTTCAACAGAGAGCGGGGTCTCCGTATTCTCAACGCTCTCGCCAAGCGTGAGACCGGTCGTATCCTCGTATACCTGGATGACCACTTCATCTCCCTCGAGCCGGATGATCTCGCCGCGGAGTGCCTCGGCCCCGACTTTCACCACATCGTACATCTTGGACCCTTTCATGCCCTTTGCGATAATCACCGGGCCCGAGATCCGTGAAATTGTTCCTGTAATCATACCATCACCTCTTCAGAACGATGTTGTACCCGATCGCCTTCCGGAGGAGGCGCTCAATGTAGGTCCGCCGGTCCAGTTCCTTTGATTTCGATGGGATCGGGATGATGAGCGGGCGGTGCATCTTCTCGATCCGGTCCATCAGTTTCTCGTCAAGCGAGAGCATGTACTCCTCATTCACCGCCACGATGCCGATATCATCCTGGTGGAGCAGGGGAGGAATAACGACCCGTGCCTCCGCCACATCCCCTGCCTCGTAGACCTCCGCCCCGGCAAGCCGGAAGCCGGAAGCCCGGTCAGGATCCGTGACGATAACGAACTTATACATACACGAGCTCCTCTTTCAGGCTCTCCACGGGAAAATCCGCGGTCTTGCAGCGTGAAATTACCCGGATATTGGTGATCTCGTTGTATTTCGCCCAGAAGTATCCGATAAGCGAGGCAACACTCAGGGGATCCGAAAGGAAGGATTTGGTTCCCTGCCTGACCAGGTATCGTTCCAGTTCTTTCTCGATGACCGAGATCTTCTGGGCCCGCAGGGCGGATTCAGGTATATCCGAAAGGAAACGGTACCGGGTCTGTGCCAGTTCCGGCAGGACATCCTCGATCGTATGCAGCGTGAGCAGGTGGCCCAGCTTCTTGAGATCGAACTCCTGCCCTCCTTCGAGCAGAAATTTTGTTGCTTCTTCGGGGGTGACACGGTCACGAATCATCCGCAACACCGTCTTGATGTTCACTACATCGATCTCCAGCGAGAGGAGATTTTTGATCATCCCGTTGTTCTTCCCGGGTTTGCTGACTGCACGAAGAGCATCCTCGTAATAATACCGGTCAAGAGCACATTCGAGCATGCCAAGATCCCCGCTCCGTGCGAACTCCGGAAATGCCGTAGTGAGGGGTTTTGCCCAGGAGATACGCCATGTGGCAAGCAGATCGATCACTGCCTTTGTGTCCAGCTGGCGCACGAGCTCGGTTAAGGTCGCCTCGTCCATCTCGCCAGCAGGAACGATGCAGTCAAGGATCTCGTCGTTCGTTACATGGATGTTCTTCCCGCGGAGAATGGTCTTGATGTTCTGGATATCCCAGCGGTGGAGAAAGATACTGATATACTGTTCCGCTTCCTCTTTTTTTGCAAAATCAAGGATCTTCCGGAACGTCCGGACAAAATTGCTGCGCAGGGCATGCTCTATGCAGGGCATGCCGGAGTACCTGCCCCGCGCCTCGACAATGTCCTCGTGGTAGGGGGTCTTTTCCAGCTCGTTTACGAGAGACTCAAGGTCCGGCTGGAGGACCAGGTTGTCGAGCGAACGGTGATCAAGGAGCCGGCTCTTCATCCCCCGCATCCGGGCGTTGATATACCCCCAGTCCATCTCAGCCTCCTGATAGAATGGCGTAGATCTCGCGTCGCTTGAGCTCCCTGATCCGTTCGAGCCGGGACCCGACCGTGTTGGAGATCACCACAAGGCCGTCCGGAGAACTGGCCACGAGCCCGCCGGCACAGGTAATATCGGTGAGGACTTCACATCGTACTCCAAGTGTCGCCAGGGTCTTGTTGCAGATCTCAAGATCGCGTCTGTCGACATGGATCCGGAACGGAGTGTTTTCCATGGTGCCGACCGCCTCGCGGGCGAGCCGTTCAAATACTGCCGGGTATTTGCTGTCCCCGCGGATCCCTGCAAGCTGCTTTTCTGCTTCATTGAAAGCCGCAAGAAAGACCTGCTCCCTGCTCCGGAGGGATTTCTCCTTGATCCCCCCTTTCGTGAGGTAAAGCTGCTTGTTCCGCTCGATGGCAGCAGATCGTTCCGCTTCCCGTATGGCGCGGCTCTGCAGTTCCTCAGCCTCCCTCTTTGCGTTGGTACGGATCTCTTCTGCGAGGGTTTTTCCCCGTTCCCGGAGCTCCCGTTCCCGTTCCTGTGCACTCTCATCCACGGAGTTTAAAAGATTCTCATAGGCCATAGTATCACCGTCCCGTAGCTCATCTCCCATGAGGCGGCACTGCTGCCTTGCAGCTCCCGGTGTTCCCGGTCCGGGAGGGTAAATGTGTATTAGATCCGGGGAACGCGATGCTTTTCGCGGGCAGCCTGTCGTGCCACCCGGTTCACTTCACCATCAGGATGATCATCGCAGCAACGACGAACCCGAGGATGACCAGCGTTTCCGGGATTGCTTCGAGAATAATGATCGATCCCACGGTCTCCGGTCGTTCGGCTATAGCTCCTGCGCCAGCGGCGCCGATACGTGACTGTGCCCATCCGGTGCCGATAGCACCGAAGGAAAATGCAATTGCAGCTCCAATCGGGACTTCCCATCCAACCATATTCATTCCTCCCAATGATACAACCTACAGAGTGCAGATATATTAAAGTATTGTAGTGGAGGGGAGTGAAAACAGTCATTTCTGCACTATTCCGGAGCCCGGCATACATACCGGGTCCTGAAATTCCGCAATAATACCCATCCGAACGGCCGGTTGCCTCAATGTGAGATGTCCAGCGGCGGCACAAATGGTCACGGTTTTTCCGGGTTGCGCAGGGTGCGGGAGAGGATGACATCCATCTCGTTCACGGTTGCACAGGAGAGGCAGTGGCCCGGCAGGCCGGCACCAAGGACAAGGAGGGCCCGGATGTCCTGCCGGGTGAGCGCGGAGAATGCGTACTGCTCCCATTTCTGGTGATCGAGGCTGCTCCAGAGTTCGCCAAGAATTGCCCGGAGGCACGCATAGTCCGTGCCGGAAAAAGAGTGCCAGTCGGCATCCGGGGCGTACCGTATCTTCTCTATTGCCGCTTCAACCGCCTGGTCCCGGGAGATCTGGAACCGCCGCCTCCCGAGCGTGTCATCACTGGTGTGGGGCATACTGCAGTGTATCGGAATTATTCTGTTCCGGGTAATAGTATTTTCCCTTCCACGCGGGCCGGGAAGAACACTATGGGATTTTCCTTCGGATTCCTGAAAGAACCGCCACAAAGTATATGGGTGCACAGCGGAATTCTCTCATCATCCCAAGAAAAGGGGAGGAAGATACATGCCGGACGTAACTCAGGCCGAAATAGGCAGGCGGTTATACCATGTCCACCGTGAAAAGACCGTGGAAGGTTCGATGAAACTGATGCAACAGGGAATAGGTGCGGAGTGGAAGTCGTTCTCAGAGGCAGATATTGAGCTCCTGTTGCACCTGCTCCAGTGCACATGGAATACCATCGACCAGAAGGTCTGGGACAAGATCCCGTTTTCGAAAATAACGGCAGACGAGATCCGGCAGATCCTGTCGCATGGTGAAGGAGTTCAGCCGGGTATAAACCCGGAACCGGCAGCGGTTGCGGAGATCAGGAAGATCCTGCTCAAAAAGGCCTGATCGTTCTCTTTTTGTGGCAGGGACCGCTACAACGTTTTTTTTAAATTCTTTCCGGAATTTTTCCGGAAAAATGTGAAAATAATTTCCGGGATTTGAAAAAATACTCAAGCGATGGTTAATTATCAGATGGTAAAACTGTAACCGGGGGAATTTTTTTTACCAGTTGCATCTTCTCAAACAATACTTCGCTTATCACCGTACCGCCATTTCGATAGCAACCCGGAGCTGGCTGTCATTGAACGGCTTTAAAAGAAAACCATCCGGGACGGTCTTTCTTGCCTTCTCAATGGTCAGTTTGTCATCATGTCCGCTAACGTAAATAAACGGGATATTGGTCTTTGAATTGAGAAAATCTCCCACGAGAATTCCTTCATAATTCTCGTGTAATTCGATGTCAAGAAGGACGAGGTCCGGATTTTTTTTCTGGATCCCTGTTATTGCGTCCCGCGCGTTGTCTGCATGCCCGCACACATGGTATCCAAGTTTTTCCAGTAATATTTTTTCCAGCTCGGATAGTATCGTATCATCCTCCACACAAAATATCCTGAAATTAGATGTCATGATCGAATATGTTCCATGTGGAATGGATACCTCATATAATAAAAATATTATTAAATGAGTGGAACACCTCAACAAAAATCAGACTTGAGAATTATTCGGCAGGGTACACGCCCGGCTCCGGTTCTTTTCCAGATCCCGCAACCAAGTGATATTCAGGGACCGACATTGAATTGAAACAGGATTCTGATCTCATATCCGTACCCGGAAAATTCCCAAAAGAAGCACCGCCATCCCTGAAAATCTGTCGGACGTGCCCCTGCTACCTTTTTCCGGCTTCAGCCCCCGGATTACAATCCTGAAAAAGAGAAGACAAAAAAGGATTATGCTTTCTTTCTTGCAAGGAAGAGTACACCGCAGATTCCCAGTGCCAGCACGACAGGGATCCAGCCTGTTGCGGATTTTGTCGGCTTGGGGGCCGGGGTGGTCGGGTTCGCCGGTGAACCAGAAGAGAGCGTGCCCGATACATCAACGGTGCTGCCACCGACAACATTCACGGGTTTTGCGAAATCCTGGTACCCATTCACGCGCAGCGTCACCGTGTGGCTCCCCTCAGGAATATTCGTGAGAGTCAGCGGGGAGATGCCCTTGTAGGCATTATCGAGGTAGATGTTCGCACCTGATGGGGAGGAGGAGACAAGGATCTGGCCGGTGGTATCGCGAACCGTGCCCTGCACAACCGGGACCAGTGTGGCGTGTATGTCATTGATGATGCCGGCGGTCACCGGGGCGGACTGGACATAAGGCTGGTAATCCTGCATCACGATACGCAGGTTATAGGTACCCGGGGCAAGTTCGGTGATGTACATCACTCCGCTTGCAGGAGTGTTGCCCTTGTAGTTACCATTCAGGAAAATCGCCGCTCCCCCGGGGGTCGAATCGATCTGGAGGGAGCCGGTCGCGGGCTGCTGGGGGTACGCGCTCAGAACTGCGTTGTAATAATACGTCTGGCCGGAGGAGATGGGAATGCTATCCGTAACATCATAATACCCGGCTTTCCGGACAACCAGCTTGTGGTTCCCGACCCAGAGGTTCCCGATGACCATCGGGGCATTCCCGTAATACGTGCCGTCGAAATAGACGTCAGCACTGTTCGGCTCCGACGTGATGTCCAGGAAACCGACCGTGGGACCAAGCCGGATCAGGTTTGCATTCACAACCTGCGTCCCATCCTCAACATAATCTGTTTCCGAAAAGGACTGGTACCCGTCCATGTAAACCACAACCGTGTGCCAGCCATTGCCGATATTGTCGAATGTTGCCGGGGTTGTCTGCCACCACCAGCCATCAAGGCAGGCATTGGCACCCGTCGGGGTTGAATAGACCTGCATACCTGCAGGAGATGCAGCTGCCGGTGTGAGCAGTGCAAGACCTGCCAGGAGCAATCCTGCCAGTACAAGCAGGGAGGTTTTCTGTAAGGTATGAACCATAGAATTGCATGGAGGGGGAACGATATAATAACATTTCGAGATAGTCTCTGGAGAGAGACCACGAAAGAAATGTGTATTTCACGTCAGTCGGATCTTTAAAAGGTCAGGATAATCTGAAGGCAACCGCGGTTCCTTCCTCTATGCTTCCGGAGAATGTCCTTCCGGGTCTTCCCGTTCGTGGGAGAAGTATGCCGTAACAAGGACAATGAACGCAACGGCAAACCCGAAAATGAATGCCGTATGGAGCCCGGCATCCCGCTGGGCTGCGGTCATGCCGGCACTCCCGGAAGTTATGCCGGCAGCGAACACAAAGAGCATGGAGAAGACCGCCACGCCTATCGAGGACCCGGTGTTCCTCACCGTCATCGCAAGGCTGGATATGACCCCCTCCTCCCCCGGCGGTGCATGACTCATGAGAAGCCGGAAGTTCGGCGCGACAAAGAGGCCGATGGAACACCCGAACAGGAGGAGGTTGAGGATCAGGAGGGGGAAGGGCGTTGCTGTACTGAGGGTAGTGAAGAGGAGCATGGCACCGATAAAACAGAATCCTGAAGCTATGCAGAGGATCCGTGAACCGATCCGGTCAGATACCCTGCCGGCAACAGAGGAGGTTACTATCAGGGCAAGCGCAGGGACCAGCATGAAGAGCCCGGCTATGTCCGTTGTAAGTCCCCGTCCCTGCTCCAGGTAGAACGGCAGCAGGAAACTGCTCCCGAGATACAGGGTAAAGACACAGAGAAGCCCGGCATTGCCCAGCGTGTAATCGCGGTTCTTAAAAAGCGAGAGGCGTATAAGCGGGTCCGGCACATGCGACTCGCGGTACAGGAACGCAGAGGTCCCGACAATGAAAAGGATCGCTGTCGTGAGAATGACCGGGGAGCCGTACCCAAATGTCCTTCCCATGGATATCGTGAAGATAAAGGAGGCCAGTGCGAGGAACAAAAGGCCGGCCCCGGCGAGATCGAATGCCGACCGGGACGATGTCACCGGATGGTCTTCCGGCATGACCATCCGGCCGAGAAGGATCGCCAAAATACCGACCGGGATATTCACGAGGAAGATCCAGTGCCAGCTCAGGTACTCGGTCAGGTATCCACCCATAACCGGCCCGACTGCGATGCCGATCGCCGCGAACGTCGAGAGCATGCCAAGCGCCCACCCCCGGCGGTCCCTGGGGAGGTACAGGGCGATCATGGCCCCGCCGATCGCCTGGAGCATCGCTGCCCCGAGTCCCTGGAGGATCCGGCACCCGATGAGAACCTCGATCGAGGGGGAGAATGCGCACAGGAAAGAGGCCACGGTGAAAATAGCAAATCCCGAGAGGTAGACATTCCGGTACCCGTGGAGATCGGCAAAACGCCCAAAGGCGATGAGTGCCGCTGCAAGGGTAAGCAGGTAGGCAACCGGGATCCAGGAAACAAGGGTGACACTGGTATGGTAATAGTCCGCGATCGTCGGGAGGGAGATATTGACAATCGTGGAATCCAGCGTTCCCATGAACGAGGCAATGGAGATGAGTATGACAAAAAGGCGCTGATGCGATGGCGATTCAAGAAGAGCTGCAGCACCGGGCATGGTATTCCCGCATCGCATCTTATCTTCGCCGGGTCATGAACGTTCCGAAACGAGAACGGCCACGAGAGGTTTTCCCGGTCTGCCGTTATTCCGTTGCCTCGGTAACACAGTCTTCGATCGTCCCGATCCGGGCAACCGCGGCGCACATATCCGGTACGTAAGCGAGAGCTTTCCCGCTGTTCACCATGATCGCGGAGTACTGCTCCATCACGGGCGAGACCACCATGCAGGTATCGGCAAAGACCCGGGCCCCGCTCTTCTCGATCGCATCTGCCGTGCGCTGGTTCCTGTCGATCACTCCCTGCGCAGCAAAGACGTAGAAGGGCTTCATCACGAGTTTTCCCTTCAGGAGGCGGGCGATCTCCTCGAGTTCCCCGGGGGAGCAGTGCGGACACCCCACCGCGACAGCATCGACCGGCATGTGCCGGAACAGCGCTTCGATCTCAGCTGATTCCACGGTGATGATTTCAAGGCCGGAGAGGTCGAACGGGACCTTCACGGCCTCGGGCGTGATGCCCTCAACATGATAAAGCGCCACGGCACCGGTTGCCGCCATTGCTGCCCCGAGTCCCTTGAGCCGGTCACGGTCAGCGGATTCAAGCCCGGTGAAGAACGGGATGCGGTTTCCCACCAGTTTACCGGTATGATACCCGAGCGCACCATAGTGGGCGATGCTCCAGTTGCGGGTGTCGGCCTGCACGCGGACGATCACCTGGGGCCGGCGGTTCTCTTCAAGATGGAACCCGTAACAGGGCGTCTTTCCGATAATCGCTGCGGCAAGGGCACCCGGCCCGCCTTCGCGGTTTGTCCGGGCACCAATCACCGAGTTCGCATAGCTGACCGCAGAAGACTCCGACCATGCGAGATGGTCCCCGTACGATGTCTCGCGCAGGTAATACGGTGTGCAGGTGCATTCGAGGCCGATACCCAGCCGCTCGTAGGCAGCAACCACGGCCTGTTGTTTTACGGCAAAATCCTCGCTGACACCCATCTCCTGCCACCGCTCCCGGGGCATGCCGATAGGGTTCAGCACCGCCGGCACAACGGCTTTTGCA
This sequence comes from uncultured Methanoregula sp., assembly GCF_963678795.1. Taxonomy (NCBI): domain Archaea; kingdom Methanobacteriati; phylum Methanobacteriota; class Methanomicrobia; order Methanomicrobiales; family Methanoregulaceae; genus Methanoregula; species uncultured Methanoregula sp. The sequence goes on from NZ_OY787452.1 coordinate 938,378, forward strand.
TCGAGCGTGGAGAGCCATGCAAGCCCGTATTCACCGATCGTCTTGTACGAAGCGCCGCTCACCTGGGCACTCCGGATCGGGACGAGTTTTTCAGCCCCGAACACCTTGCCGAGCGCAACCAGGAGTTCAAGCATCTTCTGCCGGGTTTCACCCCCTTCTCCGGCAAGGATTTTTTCATCCTGTGGATCGAGATACATCGTTCTCACCACGTGGCCCGCGAGAATTCCGCCTCGCGCCCGAGCACCATGGTTGCATCGACCCCGACTTTGACGTTCGTGCCGTCCTCGAGCTGGCACGGGTCGAGCGAAGACCCGCGGACGCCGGTAATGACCAGGATGTCCCGGTCACCGGTCACCCGGGTCGCGATCGCGTACTCTACCTCGTGGGGATTGCATGGATCGATATCCTCGTCCACCACGACAACGTGCTTGAGCGAGGTGTGGGCTGCAAAGGCTGCCATGATCGCATTCTTTCCATCACCCTGCGTGCTCTTCTTGATCTGGATGACCGCGTGGAGGTAGCCGCAGCCGCCTTTTGTCAGGATTACGTTTTTCACTACCGTGACACCGGCCACCGCCTTGTAGATCTTCGGCTCATAGGGGCAGCCCATCAGCACCTTGTGCTCATCGCCGCCGGGCAGGATCCCGTGATATATGAAGTCCGGTTTTGTGTACATGCCGGTAAACTCGATGACATGCTGCATGCGGACCGGGTCATAGGTCCCGGTGATGTCGACAAACGGCCCTTCCTCGGTGAGTTCGGCCGTGATGAACCCTTCGAGCACGATCTCCGCATCGGGAACGAGCACCCCGTTGCTGCACCGTTTTACCTTCAGCTCCCCGCCCATCAGTTCAGCAGCGAACGCGAGCTCCATTCCCGTCGGGACCCGCGTGCAGCTCGCAAAAGTAACCGCCGGGTGGGTTCCGATCGTCACCGCGATGGGCAGCTTCTCGCCCTTTGCAATGGCATTCCTGAGCATCACGTGGGTGTGACGACCCTCAACCAGCCGGGCTGCCACACGGTGGTCGTCAAGCACCTGCATCCGGTGGATCGAGGCGTTCTCCACGCCGTCCCAGCGGGAGAAGACGATCCCGGAGGTGAGGTACTTCCCGGCATCTTTCGGGAAGTGGTGCATGATCGGGATCTTCGAGAGATCGGGTTTCTTCATCGGGAGGATCCCGTCTTCGGTTACGGTGCCATCGAACTTTGCATCCGCGAGCGTCTTTACGATCTTCGCCTCGTCAATCCCGAGCGCAAGGGAAAGCGAGGTCCGGTTCGCCGTGAGGTTCATAACGGCACGGTGACCGCCGATGTTGTGGAAGAAGAGGAGTTTGTCTGTTCCGGCCGCCATCTTCGCAGCCTGCATATCCGCCGATACCGGCTCTTTGATATCGATAACAAGACCGGCCTTTCGCATTGTTTCAATGAATTTACGCATCGTAACCACTCCAGCGCTGTATGAGATCATGTTCCACGTCGAGATGATCCAGGACGCGGGCTACCACCATGTCCACGAGATCATCGATGGTCTTTGGCTTATGGTAAAAGCCGGGACTCGCCGGCATGATAGTTGCACCGGCTTCTTCGGCGGCAAGCATGTTTTTGAGATGGATTTTCGAGAGCGGCATCTCCCGGGTGACGAGAATGCATTTCCGGTTTTCCTTGAGACAGACATCCGCGGTCCGGGTTATCAGGTTGTCCGCATAGCCGGTGGCAATCGCCGCCAGCGTCTTGGCACTGCAGGGGATTACCACCATGCCGTCATACCGGTGGGATCCGCTCGCGATGGACGCGAAAAGCTTGTCGTTGTGGTGATACGTTGCATTGAAGCCTTCCAGCGATACATCCTCGTGGGTTGCGATCTTCGCTGCAACATCCGAGATGATGACATGGACGTCTGCATCCCTGCACAGCACCTCCAGCAGGCGGCGGGCATAGCATGCCCCGCTTGCCCCCGTCACCCCGACAACATATTCCTTTTTCATGGTTTGCTCGCGCTCTCCTGTGATACCAATGTCGGAGCGGGGGCAAAAAGAGTTTGTGCCGGGCTCTCCGGCAAACGGGGGATTACTTGTTTTTCATCGGGGCAAAAAAACGGTACCTGACCTGCGCGTCCTCGACTTTCTTTGCATGCGTTGGGTTGAGATCGCGGCGCGCTTCAATCACGAGGGTATTGAGGATATTGTGGAGCCGGAGGGTGTCGTAATCCTTGTCCTTGTGTTCATTTAAGAAGTCCAGGAGATCGTTGGTGCTCTTGAGGACACCTGTGCTTCCTACGAGATTGAGGCGGTTGAGCGTGAGCGCCAGATTCTTCTTGGCGATGTCCATCTTGTACGGGTCTCCGCCGGCAAGGTTGAGCTCGGTGATCGCATTCAGCAGGTCGGTGTAGACCTTGAGCTTGTGGGTATTCTCATGCATCCTCCGCTCTGCACCCCGAAGGTTCAGGAGTGTGACTGCAACAATGAGAATCACCACTACTACACCGCAGGTCACTACAATCCAGTCTTCCGTCATATCATTTCACCTCAGTCATTACGGGTTCCGCTTTGCCACGGTAAACCATACTTTTACTTCATTTCCTTTCATAGTAATCTTATAGGGTCCCTGGTTATACATCGGGATCATCTGTTTCTGGGTAAAAGAGAAATTTCTTCCATACCCAAAAGAATCTGTCTTTTTTGTGTTTGTGTTGGTCACATCCATCGTGAACCAGGAGTTGTTTACGCTCTCGTTGTTCAGGGACAGCACTTTCAGATCGATTCCCCAGGCAGGGTTGTCCACAATGAAGGATCGTTCTATACTTGCTGTCTGGTTGCTGAAGATATACCCATAAGGCTCATTGAAATAAACATCCCCCAGCGTGAAGGAGGGTTGTTGAGAGACCGTGGTTGTAGTCACCGGCGTTGTTACCTGAGTTGCGGGCGGGGTAACAAGGGGTATCGGGCTTTGTGTACAGCCGGAAATGAGAACCCCCGCAAGAACCAGCATGACGATGACAAGTCCACAACTCTTCATGTGAGAGTGTTTGGGCGCAGGATTATATTTTTTTATGGTATTTATCGTGCCGTAAGCAGGTTCCGGTACCGAAGGGGAACAGGGCCCTGTTTCTGAATCCGGAGATCCTGCATAAATGCACCGTCTTAAAAAAGGGTGTCCTGCCGGGTTGGCTTTTTGAGGTGGAGAACCTCGATCCCTGCCTCGGATACCTTCTCCCGGTGCCGGGGAAGGGTATAGACCCCGAGGCGCCACTGTTCCCTCCGTGTTTCATTCAGGATCCGGGCCCGGGGAGAGATCTCTTCGAGACTGACCACCGCGTGCTGGTTCTGCACCCGGACCCCAAGCGAAATCTCCCGGGGAATGGTGGGGATGTCAACCAGAACTTCCTGGGGCAGGACCCCGGCATAATCAGCAATCTCGGCTGCCAGCTCCCGGCTCTTCTCTATTGGGATCCCGGCATGAAATACAGAGGTATTCACCTGGTCGCTTCCCGCATAGATGGCCCGTTTATACAACCGGCGTCCGTACAGGCTGCCTGCAAGTTCCCGTGCAACCGGTTCTTTTGATGTCATGAGAGTATGCAGGCAGGAGGCATCATCCATCTGCAGGAGAACGCTCACGGTATCTTTCAGATTCTCTTTCGCATGCGCGAGTACGGCAAGCTGGAACATGCTCTCCCCGATCCGGCTCACATGGTGGAAATACACCGAAGGGCGCATGAGGGTCCGGGCAATCAGGAGCGATTCGGCTGCATTGATGCCGTTCTCATCGAGGACCGTGCCTTCCGGGGTCCGGACAAGATGCCGGATCAGCCGCTGGGCATCCACCGTTCCGTAAGGGGCGCCGGTATAATAGGCATCCCGGAGGAGGTAATCCATCCGGTCCACATCGAGATCGCCGTGGATGATTCCCGAGAGCGGATGCTTTCCTTTAACCACATCGCAGAGCTCCCCGGGATCAATACCTGAAGACCTGAGCTGCACCCCTACCCGGTCTTCCACGATCCCATCGATATCGTCATGCGTGCGGTTAAGGAACTCTTCCATGAGGGGCTCGCTCGCATGGGAGAATGGGCCGTGACCGATATCATGAAGGAGCGCGGAGGCGAGGATGAGCCGGCGCTCGTCCTCATCGAGACCGAAACGGCGGCTTGCCAGATCAGCGAGAAACATGGTGCCCAGCGAGTGCTCGAACCGGGTATGGTTCGCGCCCGGGTAAACGAGATACGAGAAGCCCAGCTGCTTGACGTAGCGAAGGCGCTGGAGAGCCGGGGAATCGAGGAGGGAGAGCGCAAAATCCTCGAGTTCAACATATCCGTGGACCGGGTCCTTGATGATCTTCTGGTTCACTAAAGAATCTTCATATACATCGCATAAAAGTATTGAGTAATGATCACCTTTCTTTCGGGCGGGACCGGAACCCCGAAACTCCTGCGGGGCATGCAGAAAGTCATGGATCGGCACGAAATCTCGGTTGTAGTCAACACCGCCGAGGATATCTGGATCTCGGGCAACCACATCTCACCGGATGTCGACACCGTAATGTACCTGTTTGCCGGTGTGCTCAACACGGATACCTGGTGGGGGATCCGGAGCGATACGTTCATAGCTCATGAGGAACTGATGCGCCTTGGCATTGACGAGTTCATCGCGATAGGCGACAAGGACCGGGCCGTTCAGATTGCGCGGGGCGAGATGCTCAGAAACGGCATGCGCCTCACGAATGTCACGAGAACCCTCTGCGATCGTTTCGGGGTCCGGGAGAACGTGCTGCCCATGACCGACACCGAAGTCACAACCCAGGTCAGGACCGAGCTTGGCCTGATCCACTTCCAGGAATACTGGGTGAGGGCAAAAGGCAGGATTGCGATCCAGGAAGTCCTGAGGAGTTATCGCGAGCCTCCCGTTGCAACGGAGGAGGTACTCGCAGCGATCGAGGCCAGCGATGCCGTTGTGATAGGCCCTTCAAACCCGATCACCAGTATCCTGCCTATTCTCTCCTGCGAAGGGATCAGGCCGGCACTCAGGGGAAAGTTTGTGCTCGCGGTCAGCCCGTTCATAGGAAACGCACCGGTAAGCGGTCCCGCCGGGGCACTCATGACCGCGGCGGGTTTTGAGCCGAGTTCGATAGGAACCTTCAACTGCTACGACGGGATTACTGATGTGTTCGTCCAGGATGTCCGCGATCCGGCAGAGGTCCCCCGTTCGGTCAGGTTCGACACGCTGATGGTCGATGAAGACAAGAGCGTGGAACTGGCAAAGGAAGTCCTGCGGCTAATCAAAAACCCCTGATCCCCTTTTCAGGAACAGACCATAAATCCGCAGGGAGAATACCTTTGCTACGGCAATGGTTTTGCAAATCTATATATTGCCACGCAATAACGGTTATCGTGAGAGGAAGAGCCAGACAATGATCCGGAAAACTATCTTAATACTGGTAATTTTTTTTGTTTTATTATCGGGTTGTATTGTAGAGAAATCTCCTGAGAAGGGAACCCTCCAGTTCACCTCATCGCCATCCGGTGCACAGGTTTACCTCGACGACCAGTTCCGGGGAAGCGCTCCCTGTACCGTGACCGGTATCGAACCCGGTAACCATACCCTTGAATTCCGGTACCCCGGTTACGAGAGCTGGTCGACTGTCATGGCGGTTTCATCGGGTTCAAACAATGTATTTGCGGCACTGCAGCCCACACCCGCAAGCACCACCCCGATTCCGGTTATCCTGGTAACCACTTCGCCGACGGGCGGAGCCCAGCCATTCGTGACGATTAAGGCAAGCAGGGACAGCATAGTCACCGGCGACTCTGTCATGTTTTCCGGCACCGCCATAGGGTGTAACCAGGTACAGCTGACAATGTCCGGGCCGGGTGCCTATGTAAAAGGTGTGCCTTTCGCATCCGTCCCGAACGTCAATTCCGCAGGGGAATGGAGTTATTACTGGAACCCGGGATCGGGACTCATGCCGGGAACCTATACCATGACGGTGAGTGATCCGTATAAGACGACATCCGACAGCGCGTCAGTGAAGGTTACCGGCAACGGGCAGCTTTCCATCACCGCGAACAACTTTGCTGCCGTCCAGGGAAACACGGTCTGGTTCTCCGGCTTATGCACAACAGGATCCCAGAATGTCCAGCTGGTTTTGTATGGGCCCGGACAGTATACAGGAGGGGTAGCGTTGGGAACGGTCTCTGTCCTTGCCGACAAGAACTGGAATTTCCCATTCACCATCGATTTAAGCACGCCTACCGGGTATTATACGATGTACGTGTATGATGTTCCCAAGACTGCCACAAGTTCAGTCCAGTTTTCCGTAGGTTATGCGTGAGGTTTTTTTCACGTTTAATCTCCCGGTTCTTCTTTATTTTTCCCTGATTGGGGATGCAGCGACCTGTAATCCCGTTAAAATGCTTATACGATACCTATTTGAATGATTTATACAAATACTCGTCCAGAGAATTACCATGAGTATCATCAAGAAATTCCTCAACATGTTCAAATCGGGGAGTGGGGAGGAGGAGGAGGCACGTCTCCGTGCACAGAAGGAGCGGTACGAGAACTTCCTTCGGGCTCTCACCGAAGGGGATCTCGATGCCCGGTGGGCGGCAGTCAGATCTGTGGGGGATCTTGGCGAGCCGTTTATCGAACCGCTGATCCAGGGACTGAAGGATGAATACTGGATCATCCGGCGCGGATCTGCCGACACCCTGGGCAAGATCGGGGCGCCGGCCGTTGCACCGCTCATCAATGCCCTGGACAATCCTGGTGAGGATGTCCAGCAGGAGACCATCCGGGCTCTCCAGCTCATTGGCGAACCATCGGTTGCCCCGCTGGTCCATGCAACGAAGAACAGCCACCCGGTCATACGCAGGGGAGCCGTACAGGCACTGGGAATCATGGGTGAAGAGCGGGCCGTCGCGACCATCATCGAAGCCCTCAAAGATGCCGATGCAGGTGTCCGGCACGAAAGTGCGGTGGCATTAGGGCGGATCGGGGACCCCAAGGCAGTAGCCCCCCTGATCGAATGTCTCAATGATCCAAAAGAGCAGGTCCGGCTGTCCGCGATGGCGACACTCTGCACCCTGGGAGAACCCGCCATTGAGCCGCTGATCCGTGCACTGGTTGACACAAACGAGGATGTCTGCCGCAGGGCAGGACTCTCTATTGTCACAATAGGAGAGGCCTCCGTTGAACCCCTTATCCGGGCTCTTGGCGACCAGAACCCCGGTATCCGCAGGGGTGCTGTTGACGTGCTCGGCCAGATCGGAAATACCCGGGCCATCACACCGATCATCGATACGCTTGACGACCCGGAACGACTGGTCCGGATCGAGGCGATAAAAGCCCTCGCGGCACTGGGTGTCCCGGCAATAGCCCCGCTCATGCAGGTATTCCGGGAAGGGGATACCCGGATGCGGACGGGTGCAATGGAGGCACTCTGGATGCTTGGGCAGCCTGCGACAACTCCGCTCATCATGGTCCTCAAGGATGATCAGAGCGATGTGCGTAAACGTGCTGCACTCCTGCTGGGCGAGATCGGCGATCAGAAGGCTGTCGATCATTTGACCGGCCTCCTCTCGGATGATAATGTCGCAGTCCGGCGCGAGGCATTCGAAGCGCTCGAGATGATCAAGAAGAGATCCTCATAATATTCTCCATCAACACTTTTTTCCCCGTTATCCGGTTCCCTGATTTTACAGCCTGCAACAACCTATATACTGCCCGAAGAAACAGGGACAGTGTGGTGATCCATGCGTCTGGTGGTTACAAAACGGAATTATGAGACAGTACTTGCCCGCTCTGCCAGAAACACGGCTGAACCGGTTTCCTGTGATACGTACCGCGAACGGCTGATCAAATATGCACCGGTAGAGATTATCGCCTTATACGTATGTGTGTACGGAATTGGCTATGCAGTCATGGGTACAACACCTTATTTTTCCTTTGTGGGCCGCTGGATACTCATGGCGGGCATAGCCGGTACCCTGCTGTACCTCTGGAAAGCCGAGGGGGTTTCTGACGCAGTTCAGCTGTTAGTCTCTGCGATCGGGTTTGTTGCATGGGTGTTTGCCCTCGGGGTGATCCCGGTATCGGAACTCCCATGGTACAACCAGATCGCAGCTTCTATCGTACTGCCAATCTATATCTTCGGCACACCGCTGATTGACGGGATGCCCGATCGATTCTGAAAAACCGCTTCCTGCGGGTGCAGTCATTCCGGTGAAACCTTCAAATGCAATGATGGCAGAACCCTCAGCCATGGACCCGTATATGCAGGAGGCAATCGCAGAGGCAAAGAAAGGGCTTTCTGAGGGAGGTATTCCCATTGGTTCGGTGCTGGTCCGGGGAAAAACTATCCTCGGGAGAGGCCATAACCGCCGCGTTCAGGAGGAAGACCCGGTCATCCACGCAGAGATCGACTGTCTCCGTTCCGCCGGGCGGATCGGGACCTATCGCGACTGCGTTCTCTATTCCACTCTCATGCCCTGCTATCTCTGTGCCGGCGCTGCCGTCCAGTTCGGGATCAGGAAAGTAGTTGCCGGCGAATCGAAAACCTTTGCCGGTGCCCGGGCGTTCATGGAGGAGCATAGTATTGAGGTAATCGATCTTGAACTTCCTGAGTGCACTGCGATGATGCAGGAGTTCATACGGAAGAATCCCCGGCTCTGGAACGAGGACATCGGGGAGCTCTGAATGGAGCGCGGAACACTCATATCCACTGATACACTCTTTCCCGCCGTCAACAGCGTTCTGTCTTCGGGTAACAACCACCCGGTTCTCCAGAGAGACCAAATTGGCGACTGGATCTCCGGGCAGACCGGTCATTGGCTGCCCACCTGTTTCCATCCCGCAGTATCCGGGACATCCAGCGATTATAAAAAGAGATACACTATTATGGAAACGATTTTATTCATCATAGTAGAGAGGGGATTAACCGGAATTCAATCGATGCACCATGATTTCAGTCCTGCTGGTTGATGATGAGGATGCGCTTCTCGATCTCACGAAAACATTCCTGGAAAAAGCAAAGGATATCGAAGTCACCGCAACCTTATCAGCATTTGATGCCCTCACCCTCATGGAATCTGCCACATTTCAGGCAGTAGTATCGGATTATGAGATGCCACTCATGAATGGCATCGATTTTTTAAAAGCCGTCAAATCACGAGGGGATGACACACCATTCATCATTTTTACCGGCCGCGGGCGCGAATATGTTGCCATTGATGCCCTGAACAACGGCGCAGCCTTTTACCTCCAGAAAGGGGGTGATGTCACCACCCAGTATGCCGAACTGCGGAATATGATCCACCAGGCAGTCCAGCGCAGGCAGTCAGAACAGGCCCTCCTTACAAGCGAGGAACGGTACCGCGCAGTTGTGGAAAGCCAGATGGAGCTGATCTGCCGGTTCCGGCCGGATGGGACATATCTTTTTGTGAATGGTGCGTTCTGCCGTTACTATAGCAAGACAATCGATGAACTGGTCGGACACCGCTATCATCCGAAAACTTCTCCGGAGGATCGGTTACTGATCGATCACCATTTTTCCTCTCTTACACCGGAGAACCCTACAGGCACCATGGAACACCGGATCATCTGCCCCCATAGCGGTACGCGGTGGCAGCAATGGAGTGATACCGCCATTTTTGGTGAGCGGGGCGAGGTGCTCGAATTCCAGTCGGTGGGGCGGGATATTACCGATAAGAAACAGACGGAGGATGAGCTCAAAAACACCCTATCTCTCATAGAGGCAACGCTCGAATCAACGGATAATGGCATTCTTGTAGTCAACCGCGAGGGAAAAGTCATCAAAATGAACGGCAGATTTGCCGAGATGTGGCATATTCCCGTCGATCTCCTTGCAGAGGGTAATGATAAAAAACTGCAGGACGAGATTCTGAATCAGCTATCGGACCCTGATACGATAATTGCCAGGATCAGGGAAGTTTATAGCAAGCCTGAAGAGGAGAGTCACGACCTGCTCTATTTTAACGACGGGCGAGTGTTCGAACACAATTCAAAGCCGATGCTCGTTGCCCGTGAGCCGAGAGGAAGAGTCTGGTCGTTCCTCGACATCACCGAACGCATACGGGCAGAAAAAGTGCTCATGGAGGCAAACAAGAAACTCTATCTTTTAAATACCGTCACCCGTCACGATGTCTTAAACCAGCTGACCGCAATCTCGTCCATGCTCCAGCTGGCCCATCATAAGGATGTCAGTAACCACATCAATGAACTGCTTGTGCGGGCTGAAAACTCGGTCGATGTTATCGAGCGCCAGATTGCCTTCATGAGCGACTACCAGGACATAGACATCCACACGCCACACTGGCAGAATCCCGTGGCCATTCTCACCAATGTGAGGGCAGCTATCCCCCTTGCGGACATAAGGCTGGAATCAGATCTCGCAAATCTTGAGATCTATGCCGATCCCCTCCTGGAAAAGGTTTTTCTGAACCTGGTTGATAATGCGGTAAGGCACGGCGGGGGGACATCCCGTGTGAGGTTTTATTCAAGGGTGGATAACGGGGAACTCCTGATATTCTGTGAAGATGACGGACAGGGGATTCTTCCGGGTGAAAAAGAACGCATCTTCAACCTGGGGTACGGTAAACATACCGGTTTTGGCCTTTACCTTGCCCGGGAGATCCTCTCTATCACTGAAATCGCCATCAATGAAATCGGGGAACCCGGTAAGGGTGCCCTGTTCCGGATGAGGATTCCAAGAAAAGGTTTCCGCACTATGCTGGAGCGGGTAACATGAGAGAGCAGCGGATGGACAGATGCCCGGCCGGCAGACCATGTCGTGAAGGGAAAGGGGTAATTGCAGGATTGTATGATAAAATAATCAGGGGTGTGTAGAATGGCAGGCAGAATCAAGCAGATGATTGATACCATCGTTGAGCAGGAGGCAAAAGGAGATCCGAGGTTGATCAATATCACCCGGACAAAACTCATCGTGAGGGGGATTCATCCGGACAAATATTCCGCCCATTCAGAGGATGATCCCATCATCATCCGGCAACTCGAAAAGATGATCCGGTTGACGGGAATTTCCAATGTGGCAGTGGCTGTTTCCCAGGCAGAATCAGTAAAAGAGGCCGTTTCAGAGATTAAAAACGCAATCCGGGTTGTCCAGCCGAAGATGATTTTGTACTTTGCCTCTTCAAGTTATAATGCCCAGGATCTTGCACAACGCATGAAGGAGAACTTCCCTCAGGCATGTGTTTTTGGCTGTTCGACCGCTGGTGAACTGGCAAACACCCGGATGCTCAAAAATTCTGTTGTTGCAATGGCGATGAATGCAAACCTCATCGAAGATGTCAGGGTTGCAACCATCCGGGACGTCCGGCATGCTGACGGGGTCAGTCACGCTTTTTCGGAATTTGAGCAGCATTTCAGAACCCCCATGCGGGATCTGGATTTCCAGAAATACGTGGGGATTATCCTTTTCGACGGGCTTGCAGGTGCTGAAGAACAGACCATGGAAACTATCGGGGACTTAACCCGCGTGTTATTCATTGGCGGATCTGCCGGTGATGATCAGAAATTTGTTTCAACCCAGGTAGCTGCCAATGGGAAGGCGTACTCCAACGCCGCCGTTCTCGCCTTGATCAAACCAGCGGTGAAATTCGACTTTATCAAGACCCAGAGTTTCAGGCCCCTGGAAAAACATCTGGTTCCCACTAAGATCAACGAGAAGACCCGGGAGGTCTGTGAATTTGATGGAAAACCCGCTGTTGATGCATATGCAGAAGCGGTAGGGTGCCCGCGGGAGGAGGTCTCAGAACACTTCATGGTCAACCCGCTGGGTCTTGTCGTGGGACACGATGATATCTACGTGCGCAGCCCGTTCCGTGCAGAGGGGGACAGCCTCTATCTCTTCTGCCACGTGAAGGCCGGCATGGACCTCGCTCTCCTCGAATCCACCAATATCATTGTCGATACCAAGGTAGCCCTCGAACGTAAAAAACTGGAACTTGGCCGGATCTCGGCTATCATCAACTTCCACTGCATACTGCGGACCCTGGAGCTCGAACAGAAGCACCAGACAGAAGAATACGGCAGAATCTTCTCCGGTATCCCGACTATCGGTTTCTCTACCTATGGGGAGGAGTTCATCGGGCACATCAACCAGACCTCCACGATGCTCGTTTTCCGGTAATTTCTTTTATCCGGGCTTTTCAGGTAAAAAGAGAGAAAAGATCATTGTTACAATTATTTCAGTTCACCAAGACCCTTCCAGTAATCATATTCGTGCTTCCAGAGGTCCTTGTTGAACATGACAAGGCGCTTGAAATACTCCTTGCGCTCGTTGTGGTGTTTCTGCTGAACCGGATCTTCCCATCTCGTTTTTATCGCCCCGGCCAGTTTTTTACCAAGCTCCTTTGCCCCCTTCTCGGCAACAGTGATCGCGTTCGGATCAGCGCCAACGAGCCCCCCGACTTTACCAACCGTGGTTGCCCCGAAGTTCAGGAGAGCCATGTTCATATAATCTGCAACCTCGTCAGCATACGCGCCGCCGGCCGTGCAGACAGAACACCCGTACTTCCCTGCGAGCTGCTGGCAGTGGACCACGTCCGCCATCCGGTCAAGCATCGTCTTGAGCTGCGCAGTTACGGCATCGATATAATTCGGCGAGCCAAGAACTATCCCGTCCGCGTCCAGCATCTTTTCAAGGAGCATGGCATAATCATCATCAATAACGCACTCACCTTTTGCATAGCAGGTGCCGCAGGCTGTGCAGTACCCGATATCAAGGCTGCAGATGTCGATGAACGTGACATCGGCTCCCGACTGACGGGCGCCTTCGAGAACTCCCATGACCAGACGGCGGGTCTGACTCTTCTCGCCTTTTGGGCTTGCATTGATTCCAAGGATCTTCAAAAAGTTCACCAAGTAGTGGTGCGCCCGCGGACCCATAAAGATGTGCGATGAAATCACATGCTCAGTAACCCGGCAGGTACGGTTCACACAAGAGGGATATACAAAGAACCGGAGAGTACCTATCAGCAAGGGATGAGTTCAGATGATTATAAAGGACACTGCCAAATGTCGCCATGAACGCGTTATTGACCGATCGCTCCTCTGCGAGATTCTTCACCCCGACAAGACGACCGGTGCAGAAGGGCTTGGATGCAGTGTAGCCCATGCAATCGTTCCTCCAGGAGAATCCACCCTCCCTCACATCCTGAACACCTCCGCAGAGATCTACTATATCCTGAGCGGAGTTGGCGAGATGCACATCGGTCCTGAACACGAGCAGGTCCATGGTGGCCAGATCATCCTTATCCCACCAGAGGCACGCCAGTATATCCGTAATACCGGGCCGTGGGATCTTGTATTTCTCTGTATTGTGGCCCCGAAATGGCATGCAGATGACGAGAGTCTGGTCAGCTGACAATACGAAAAACCCTGTCGCTATCTCATGAACCTGTTTTATCGATAATATTGCCTCCAGGAACTGCGAACACAAATAACCACAGACGGGTCCACCTCACGCGGATCTTCCCCATCTTCTCGTACCTTCTGCAGGACTCGAGAAATGGCTCTCCCTAAAAACAGAATACCTCCTCGGAAAACCCGGCTCCTCATCACCATCCCCACAAGAATCCCGGTCATACATTATGTTAAAAAAGAGAGGAGTGCCCATCGTGGATACCTGAATCAGATATCGGGATATTGATACTGCAGGAGAGCAAACCATCTTTTGAGAGCGATGATAGAAGAAACCGAGTATCACATAGCAAAAAACAGACTGGAGACACTTATCGATGGAATCTTCGCCATCGCGATGACGTTGCTTGTTCTGGGCATAGCCGCACCAAAACCTACGGCATCCCAGGCACCGGAACTCCTTCCCAGGGAGATCTTCCATCTCTTCCCGCAGTTTTTTATCTTCGTGATCGCCTTTCTGGTCCTGGCAATCTTCTGGCTGATCCACCACCGGCAGTTCCATTTTATCAGGATTGTCGATCCGCGACTCCTCTGGATCAACGTCTTCCTCCTCATTTTTATTGTCCTCATCCCATTCTCCACAGACATGGCCGGCGACTACCCGGAGGTACCGATCGCAGTTCTGTTCTTCCATGTGAATATCCTGATAGTAGGACTCATCTTTGCCGTTCACTGGAGACATATCTGCCGCTCAGAGCACCTCTGTAATGCCCCGCCGGATGATTCCGTGATACGGGCCCGGTTCATAGATACTACCCTGATACCTATCGTAGCCGTTGTTGCGATACTGATATCCATGGTCAGTTCCCCGGCTTCGTTACTCGTCTATCTCGTCATCCCGGTGATAATTCTTCTCCTGAATCCAAAGAGCCTGTTCTGAGAGTCACGAGGTGTATTTTTAGGTTTTAGAACTTTTCAGAAAGAAGGAAAAAAGAAACGGGATTTTAATCCCAGAAATTTTTAACAAAGAGTCTGGATCTCTGGATCCTCGGGCTCAGGAACCGGAGGGCCAGCGGTACGATCAGGATCGTAACGATGATATTGCCGATAAGCAACGTGGAGAAGACACTCCCGATCTTGTCGGGGGTGATGATATTCCCAAGACCCAGGGTCCATGCAAACCAGGCAGCCCCGATAACATTGTTGATAAGCACCCCGAATACGACAAGAATGTTCACATCCCGCAGATTTTCAAGGCACAGGTCTGCATCAAGCGATCTGAGGGCAACGAGCGGGATGAGCACCTGAAGGAGCCCGCCGATGGCCCAGTAGACAGCAACTTCTGGGTGGTTCGAGAGACCCCCAGAAGAGAGGAGACCGGATCCGATGAACGTACCGACATATGCGGCGATGGCACCATATGCACCAAACCAGAGCGTGAAGAGAATCATGAACGCAACGGCGATATACAGCCAGGAGACTCCGCTCTGCCCGGAGGATAAAAAAAGAGAGCAAAACCAGGCAAAAATAGTATCAATTGCGATTAAGACGAGTGTGAGTATCACAAAGGAATAGGTAGGTTCATGAGCGTTTTTCATGGTTACACCTTTATTTCATATTGTATGCACATAAAATAGTATTTATCTTTTTACGGGTTTCAGGCAGTAATCGTCCACGCACCAGATTCGTGAGCCGGAACGGGCCGGAAATCCATCGGGTTATTTCTTTTCCTGTTTTTTATAGAATGTACAGAAAGATCCGCACCGGGTACAGCCCTCGTTGCAGGGCTCGATATGGATAGTGACGTTGGCTCTCGGGTATTCCAGCATGAGATCTGCTTCCAGATGATCAGCGAAATCATGGGACTGTAACACGGTGATCTCCCCGGGCATTACGAGATGGAACTCGATGAAGATCTCGGGACCTGAGCGCCGGGTCTTGAGATCGTGGAACCCCGCATAGTCATTCGAATGTTCGCAGATGATCTTTTTTATCCGTTCTTCATCCTCCTCGGGGATGCTGTGATCGATGAGATCGGCAAATGACCGCACGGTGAGATCGTACGCGGCTTTCATGATGACAATGGCAACCCCGATGGCAAAGATCGGATCGAAGAGGGTGATTCCGGTGAGTCGTATGAGGATAAGACCAAGGAAGACGCCAAGGGATGTGTACACGTCCGTGCGCAGGTGCCAGGCATCGCTCTCGAGAGCAATGGACTCGGTCTGTTTTGCCACCTTCATGAGCCGCCGGGAGACATACCAGTTCACAATGGCGGAGATCCCCATAACTGCAATACCTGCAAACAGGAGTTCGGGTTTGAGTTCCTCCGGTGAATGACCCAGCAGTTTTATGACCGCCTCCCGGATGATCAGGATGGCCGCAACAAAGATCAGCAGGGCTTCGATGAGCCCGGATACATCCTCGAACTTGCCGTGCCCGAAAGAGTGGGCGGCATCCGGGGGTTCTGCGGATTTCCGGACCGAGAAGAACGCGATCACGGCCGCAATGAGATCCATCGAGGAATGGATCGCTTCCGACATGATACTGACAGAGCCAATCGCAAACCCGACAACGAATTTCATCAGCACAAGGCCTGCGTTGGAGATGACAGAGATATGGGCGGTTTTTTCCTTGAGTTTATCGAGGGTCTGTTTATCCACAGGGGGAGGACTCATATCGTTCGCATTACTATTCTCGGTCCGTTCACATCAAGGTATGGCGGAGGTTGGTGTTCAGCCACCCGGGAATACGATCATGCTGACGATGTAATTATCAGCGGACCACTATTTCCGCCATAAAAAAGGTTAGTAATTATAACGGCTGCGCATTCATGTTCGCCGGTATCAGGCGCCGGAGCACGATCTCGGGTATCTGGCTCGAGGTCCTGACGGTCATATCGAAAAGCGTGTTCTTGCCGCTGGTGCCCCGGTACGTGAGCGTGATCTGGAAATCCGTATCGATCAGGGGGACGCCGAGCACGGTTATCTGCGCATGCCGCGGGCTGATCACCCGTTCCTGGCCAATGACAAGTTTCTCCTTGGTGCCGTCAACATCAGCGACCATCTCGTCGTTATAGGACATCGTGACGATCCGGCTGGTCCCGATCATCACCGGTTCGCCATCCGGCAGGGTTACCCGGTACGAGGTGACGTACGGGAACTGTGTCCCTGCTTTGGTATCGAGGACCGCAATCGTCAGGGTGAAAACTGCAACAATGGCAATGAGTGCCACGACAACAATTATCCCAAGGAGGACTTTTGTGCCCGTGCTCCAGCCCTTTTTATCTTTCGATTCCATCTGGCTGAGTGTATCCGACATAATCTCCCGATGTACACGAACGGCGGGAAAATATATACGAATTGTGGCCGTGGGACACGAAACCCGTCATACCTGCCTCCCGGACAGGTCCCGGGATCCCCATAAAGTCCATTATCCCTCAACACCCATTGTTATAGGATTTTGATGCGCATACCCATAGCAAATGTCACACCTGAATCCGGCAGTGCGGAGATCGCCGGCTGGGTCCACGAGGTCAGGGATCTCGGAGGACTCGCCTTCATGCTCATCCGCGACCGGACCGGCATCATCCAGGTGACCATCCCGAAAAAGAAAGTCTCCGAAGCGGTCCTTGCCGCTGTGAAAGCAGTCTCCCGTGAATCCGTTGTCCGGGTCTGTGGTCCGGTCAAGGCAATCGACAAGGCCCCCGGCGGCCGTGAACTCGTGCCCGAATCCATCGAGATCATAAGCCTTGCCGAGACCCCGCTTCCCCTTGATGTTTCCGAGAAGGTTTCCGCTGAGCTCGACACCCGGCTCGATGCCCGCTTCCTCGATGTACGGCGGCCCCGTGTTGCCGCCGTCTTCGAGATTCGGAGTGCTGCAACCTATGCTATCAACCAGTACCTGCACAACGAGGGATTCACCGCAATCACCACCCCGAAGATCGTTGCTGCCGCTACCGAGGGCGGTACCGAACTCTTCCCCATCGCCTACTTCGACAAGGAGGCCTTCCTCAACCAGAGCCCGCAGCTCTACAAACAGATGATGATGGCCGCTGGCTGCGAGAAAGTCTATGAGATAGGACCGATCTTCCGTGCCGAAGAGCATAATACGACCAAGCACCTCAACGAGGCTACCAGTATCGATATCGAAGTATCGTTTGCCGATCATCACGAAGTCATGCGCATCCTTGAGGATCTTATCGTCAGGACATACGAGTACGTGAACAAGACGTGCAGCACGCAGCTCGCGAACATTGAGGTTGAAAACTTCACGGTTCCGAAAGCTCCATTCCCCCGGCTCCCGTATGCCGAGGCGATCGAGATCGCGGCAAAGAGGATCGAGGACCCGATCAAGTACGGCGACGATGTCAGTCCGGCAGCGGAGCGGGCGATCGGGGCCGAGATGGGGGGTCATTACTTTATCGTGGACTGGCCATCAGAGATCCGGCCTTACTATGCTATGCAGTACGAGAACGATCCCTCAATATGCAAGGCGTTCGACCTGATGCATCCCCGTATGGAACTTTCGAGCGGCGCCCAGCGGGAGCACCGGTATGACCGGCTCGTGCAGCAGATCTCGAAGAAAGGGCTCAATCCCGAAAGTTTCGAATTCTACCTCCGCCCGTTCCGGTTTGGTATGCCGCCCCACGCAGGCTGGGGGCTCGGTGCTGACCGGCTCGTCATGACCATGCTCGGCCTCTCCAACGTCCGCGAGGCTGTTCTGTTCCCGCGGGACCTGCACCGGCTGGTTCCCTGACCACGAACTATTTTTACGCGGGCGTCGATGTGGTTGTAACAAATCCATAGCCCGGAAAAACCTATGTCCAAGAGTTATTTCATCAACAAAGTGCTGGCGACAACCGTTGTGGGCAGCTACCCCGTGGTAAAGGGGAGCGGACTCAAAAGTCTCTTCGACCCGCTCCATGCGGCAGTGGAGACGGCCGTCGCCGACCAGATCGGGGCGGGCATCGATATCATCTCGGACGGGCAGGTCCGGGGAGACATGATCGGGGCCTTCACTGCCCAGCTTCCCGGTGTCAAGGGACAGGAAGTTACCGGCAAAATCCAGCCGGCTGCAGGTCCGATAACCGCAGCTGACACAAAGTATGCCATCTCGAAAGCCCCCAAGGTGAAAGGGATCATCACCGGTCCTTCCACCCTTGCCCACGGGCTTCACCTGAATACTCCCATGTACCGGAACAAGGAAGAGCTGGCCCTTGACCTCGCCGCAGCCCTGATTGTGGAGGCGAAGAGCCTCGAATCGGCCGGCGTGACCCTGCTCCAGATCGATGAACCGATCCTCTCGACCGGCATCGCCGATCTTGCCATCGGGAAGCAGGCAGTGGAGATGATTACTGCCTCGGTCCGCATTCCCACCTGCATGCATGTCTGCGGCAACCTCGGGAATGTTCTCGACGAGATCCTGAAATTCAACGTAAATGTACTGGATTTCGAGTTCTCGAAGAACCAGGCAAATCTCGATATCCTCTCCCGCAGGGATCTTGCCGGCAGGATGCTCGGGT
The DNA here is from genome assembly GCF_963678795.1 of uncultured Methanoregula sp. NCBI lineage: Archaea > Methanobacteriati > Methanobacteriota > Methanomicrobia > Methanomicrobiales > Methanoregulaceae > Methanoregula > uncultured Methanoregula sp. The sequence goes on from NZ_OY787452.1 coordinate 957,299, forward strand.
ACGGCTGCGTGGATTCTTCATCCGAGGAGGTCGAGACCGTGCATGAGATCAAAAAACGGATCGAGAAAGGTGTGGAATACTTCGACCCGAAGATCCTCTTGATTGACCCCGACTGCGGTATGCGGATGCGGAGCCGGGAATCCGCGTACTGGAAACTCAAGAATATGTGCGACGCGGCAAAGGAAGTCCGGATCGCGTTGTAACTTTTTTAAAAATGGTTATCCGATCCACCCGGATACGATAACGAAGCCGATTCCCACCATCGCGAGGCCGATGATAAGCCTGATGAGCCGGCGATTCGTGGTCCGCCAGGTGTCCGCATTCCCAAGCGGGACCCCGTATGCCACGAGCAGGACGACAAGGGCAAGAGGCAGGACAAAGATCACATTATAGAGAATAAGATAGGGAAGTCCGGATACGAGTGTGAAACTGCGGCCCATGAGGCCGAGAATCCCGATATAGATCCCGCCGGTGCAGGAGAACCCGAACACACCGGCGAGAATGCCCAGGACAAACGCAGCCGGCATGGACACTTTTTCCAGATAGCGTCCGATTATTCCCTTTTTCGAATCGGGAACCGAGAGCAGGAAGCGGTCGTTGTTCCTGATCACATCAAAAATCGTTATCAGTCCAAGAGCAACCGCAACGGCGGCACCGATAAGTGAGAATGCCCGGGAAAACCCGGATGTGGAAAATACCGAGAAGAGTCCTATCCCGACAAGGAGATGGAAGAGGAACATCGCTGCCACATACGATCCACCGACCAGTAAAATTCTCTGCCGGTTCCCTGCGGCAACCAGCGAGACCAAAAGGAAAATCAGGATGGCAAAGGCACAGGGGTTGATGCTGTCGATGAGAGCTGATAAGACTACCACGGGGATGGTCAGCGATGTCACTCCTGTCGGACAGTCAGAGACCGGCGACTGAGGCCGGGTAGTGGTCGTGCCATTGCAGGCAGCGAGCCGTTCTCTCTCGGCAAGAACTGCTTCCTCCAGGTGGTCCCTGATCTCGACATCCCCACTGAAAGCGTGGTTCCCGATGATGATGAGGGGGATTCCGGCATTCCCGAGATTATACTGCCCCACCGTTGCAGAAAAAGTCTGCTGGTTTGTGGCATTCGAGTTTACTTCCAGCATCTCAACCCGGAGTTCCGGGTACCTGGCAAGAAGGGATGAAAGCACCGGCTTCACATTCTCGCAATGGCTGCAGCCGTCGCCATAAAAATAGACTGCAGAAATAGTAAAATTGGTGGCTGGACCGCCAATCCGGGATACCCCGGGAGCGGGGGGTTCAGGTTCGCTCAGGGTTTTTTTTTAATCTGGTCGAGAATTGCCTGCTCAAGGCCGGCAGGAATGTCCCGCTCCCCGTTCAGGACGGTATCGCCAACAATTGCCTGGGGGACACCGGAGTACCTGGTTTTGAGTTCCTGGTTGATACGGGAGTAGAAGTTGTAATTGGTTTCATTATGCCATGTTTCCAGGAACTGGAAGTCAACATTGGGGTATTTCTGCTGGAGCGACTTCACAAAAGGCATAACATTATGGCAATGGGGGCATTCTTCACCGTAAAAAAAATACACGGTTGCATTGCCACTGGAGATCGAGCCGGCACTTTCCGGGGATATCCCGCTCGACAATGAGCCTGGGAAGAAAAAGAAGAGTGCAACACAGAGAACAATAACCGCAGTCAGACATGCGGCGATTTTTATTATTTTATCCATGAGTGCTAATCCCAGTACCTATGTGCCGGTCCGTGATTAATAAAATTCCTTTATAGGTAAAAATTATTTGAGCGAGATCATGGTCCCCACACCCTCGCGGGTGAAGAGTTCCAGGATAAGGTTGTGCTCGGTATTGCCATTGATGACATGGGAGTAGCAGACCCCGCTTTGTACCGCTTTTATCACGGAGTTTACCTTAGGGATCATTCCTTCACCTATCGCCCCGGATTTCTGCAGAGCTGCTGCTTCTGCCACCGTGAGTTTCCGGAAGACTTTGGTCCGGCCCTTGTCCATAACTCCGTCCACATCCGTCATGTTAACCAGTTTGTAAGCCTTGAGTGCGATGGCGATATCTCCCGCCGCAGTATCGGCATTGATATTGAGGCTCCCGCCGGATTTATCGATGGCAATGGGCGAGACCACCGGGATATAATTCCTGTCGAGCAGGGTGTTAAGGAGGGTTGGATCGATCCATTCGATCTCCCCGACGTGTCCGAGATCGACTTCTTTCTGCACTCCGCCAATCTCGACTTTCTGGAGCTCCATCTTCTTTGCAAGGATCAGGTTCCCGTCGCTGCCGGAGAGGCCGACCCCCCGGGCACCGCACTTGGCAATCAGTGAAACGATCCCCTTGTTGATCTTTCCTACGAGAACCATCTGGGCAATCTCAAGCGTTTCCTGGTCGGTCACACGCAGGCCTCCGACGAAGACCGATTCTTTCCCCATCTGTTTCATCTTCTCGCTGATCTCAGGGCCGCCTCCATGGACCAGTACAACCCGGATCCCCACGTAGTGCAAAAGAACCGCGTCGCGGATAGCATTCTCCAGCACGACCGGATCGACCATGGCATGGCCGCCAAGTTTGATCACGATTGTCTTACCGTGGAACTGCTGGATGTAAGGGAGGGCTTCCATGAGAACATCTTCACGTTTCATCATGTGGTGTACCTCCCGTTGATCTCAACGTAGCGCTCGGTCAAGTCGCAGCCCCACGCAGTTGCCTCTTCTTTGCCTGCAGCGAGATCGAGTATGAAGATCACCGTCTTGCTGTTCATCGCTTCCTTGGCTTTCTTCAGATCCGCAATGATCTCACCGGATCTGACCAGGGGATAGCGGTTCTTCCCGTCACTTATCCAGAGGGAGACCGCATTCGGGTCAAACTTCACTCCGGCCCGCCCTGCTGCCGCCACCACGCGGCCCCAGTTGGGATCTTCCCCATATACGGCTGTCTTCACCAGGGGAGACTCAATAACAGTCCGGGCTACCTTTGCCGCATATTCTTCCTTTGCGGCTCCTGTAACCCGGACTTCGAGAAGTTTTGTTGCCCCTTCGCCATCAGCGGCTATCTGCTTTGCAAGCATGCGGCAGCACTCCTCAAGGGCAGCAGAAAACTCCGCGTCGCGGACTTTGCCGGATTCTCCGGTCGCCGTGCAGAGCGCGATGTCGTTGGTGCTTGTATCCCCGTCAACAACGACCCGGTTGAACGACCGCCTGGTTGCAAGCTTAAGGGCTTCCTTAAGGGGTTTTGCTCCGATCTCCGCATCCGTATAGATGAACGCGAGCATGGTTCCCATGTTCGGGGCGATCATACCGCTGCCTTTGGTAATTCCCGCAACGGTGAACGTTTCTTTTTCTACCAGGGCATGTTTTGGGTACAGGTCTGTAGTCATTATTGCGTTAGCTGCAAGAGTCTCGGCCTGTACACTGGATGCAAGGCCGGGTGCGATCTCCATGCATTGCCGGCGGATTAAGGGCAGGTCCAGGTACCTGCCGATAACACCGGTACTGGCAACACCGACCCGGTCCGGTTCAACACCGAGAGCTGAGCCTGCATACCCGGTCATCACAACAGCGTCTTCGTACCCTTTCTGCCCGGTGTAAGCATTCGCACACCCGCTGTTCACGATCACCGCATCCAGCCTGCCTTTACGGATCTGGGAGCGCATGAGCTGGATTGGGGCTGCCTTGACCAGATTTTCTGTGAACACTCCTGCCGCGGTCCCGCTTGCGCGGATCAGAGCCAGGCCGAACTTTCCTTCCTTCATTCCACAGGCAGTCACACCGCTGACTGCGCAGATACTTCGTTTTTTCATTGCTGATCAGTTCCTGTATTCTGGGTATACGATGATCCAATTGCGTTGATGATATCTGCCCGGGTAATAATACCCACAATTATTTTGCCACGAAGGACCGGCAGGCGCGATATCCCCTCCCTGAGCATGAGAGAGGCTGCAGCCTCAACATCCATATTCTCAGCTGCCGTAATGATCCGCCGGGTCATTATTTTTTTTGCCGGCATATCGCCAATATTCTGAAGTGAGTGCCTGGTCTTTTCCCAGTTGATGTACTCGCGGATGGGGATCTCAATAACTTCAAACGGAGAGGGAAGCCAGAGATCATCGCTTGTCCGCTCGGTCTCCAGGAGGGAGATGAGGTCAGATTCGGTGACCATCCCGACAAGTTCAGTTCCATCCAGAACGGGCAGGCCGCCGATATGGTGCTTGCGGAACAGCGCGACAACTTCACGAAGTGGGGTATCCGTCCGGCAGGTAACCGGGGTTTTTGTCATGGCTTCTTTGACGAGCATCATGTCTCCCTAGGGCAACATGCCCGCGTGCATGAGGCCATCCTGTTCCGCGAGGCCGCACATCAGGTTCATGTTCTGGATGGCCTGGCCGCTTGCTCCTTTCACGAGATTGTCGATGGCGGATATGGCCACTACGCGCAGGCCCTCGCTCTCGACCATGATATCGCAGAAGTTGCTCCCCCGGACTGCTGCAAGGGTGGGTTTCTGGAGCCGGACAAAGTATTCTCCCTTGTAGTAATCCTGGTAGATCTTCTCAACCTCTTTCTGGTCAAGGGGTTCGTTGAGCAGGATATGAGCAGTAGTCAGGATTCCGCGGTTGACCGGGACGAGATGAGGGGTAAAGTAGCATTTCGCTTTTGATCCGAGATGCGAAAGCTCCTGTTTCATCTCGGCCAGGTGCCGGTGGGTAGTCAGCTTGTAGGGCCCGACATTATCTCCTACATTGGGATAATGCGTTGTTGCAGACGGGTTGTCACCGGCTCCGCTCACACCGGTCTTGGAGTCATAGATTACCGTATGCGCGTACCGGGCGAGTGGCGCGGCGGCAAGAGTTGCGCCGGTGGGGAAGCAGCCGGGGTTTGCAACAAATTTTGCACCCATACAATCCTTACGGTGTATCTCGGGGATGCCGTATGGTGCGGGGAAATAATCCGTGTGGGACACACCATACGTTTTTTCATAAATATCCTTAGGTAACCGGTAATCCGCACTCAGGTCGACGACTTTGATCCCGCGGGAGAGTAATTTGCCGGCGTACGTCATTGCTGCAGTATGGGGAACGGCAAGAAATGCCACATCCGCATCAATGGCATCCATTTCGGGATTCTCGAATTTGAGCCCGGTAAAACCCTTCAACTGGGGATGTACCTGATCCAGAGGGGTTCCCGCAAGTTTGCGCGAAGTGGCGCAGACAACTTTTGCAGTGGAGTGGTGAACAAGGAGGCGAATCAGCTCACCACCGGCATAACCGGAGGCCCCGACAATCGCAATTTTCATAAGAGTAGTATCCGGTTGTGAAAATTTAATGCTTTTTAGACGGGAGAGCGTTCAGCCCGATTTGGAAAATAACCGGCCCGATTACATCTGCTCAAGTTTGCGGGAATAAATGTTAAACAGCCGCTGGCCGAGCAGTTCTATCCGCTCCCGGTCTTCAAGGCCTTCCAGAAGATCTCCCGGAAGCGCATCCATACCTCTGGATGCACCGAGATATGCACCGCAGAGTAGGGCGATCGTATCGGTATTTCCTCCCGTGTTAGCTGAAACCGTGAGGAGATCCGGGGGGTGGGAGTACCTGCTTATGAGGAAGAAGGCGATGGGGAGAGTCTGGAATACGGATACATCGTTTCCGATCTTGAGTAACGCGGTTTCTGTATCCATCCCGTCTTTTTCCAGTTTCAGGGCATTCCGGATTTTTCCGCCCAGGACTTCATCTTCGGCCCTGGCCTGTTCAGCAGCCTGCCCGATCGGGTCAGGGGTTTCGTGCAGGGTATGGTAAATAAGGGTAACAAATGTGGAAATCGCGGCATGGGCTGCCGGGTGGGTATGGGTGACATTGCAGGCCCGGACTGCCCGTTCCGATCCCTCACTCAGACCCGGGAACGCAAGTGCAAATGGAACAGAACCGGCAAGGCAGCCGGAAGTTGTGGATTTGACTCCCCCGGGCTGACTGCTCCCTTTATCCAGATGCTCACATACTGCGGAAATGGAACCATCGGGAAACCTGAGGGCTCCCCGGGAATAGAGCTCCCTGAGAGCAGACGCGTACCGTTCTTCATTGTACTTTCCATCCGCAAGGAGAGTCCCGGTAAGGAGCATCAGCTGCGTGTCATCCGTATACTGCCCAGGATTGAGCGCTTCATTGGGATGGCCTTTGTACGGGCGGCGATATCCGTATTTCATCTTGTTAAGGTTGGGTGCATTACTCTCGTTGGGCATTCCGAGGGCATCCCCAATCGCAGCACCAAGCAGGCATCCCTTGAATTTATTGAGCATCGATCTTATATTGAAAAACCCGGATAGATAACCCTTCGTATGTCTGCCGCTTTACCGTGATGTAACACATTTTTCTGGAGGATTTATAACGATTATACACGATATCAGAAGCTATATGTATTAAAAAGGCTATTTCCCATTATCAATAATAAATTATAAATATCACTTCTAACATGATTAATAATGTAGAATTGGAGCGCGTATGACAGAGGACTTCGATGTCAAACTCGTCGAGAATGTGAGATCGTACACACCCGACCCCCAGTACAGAAAAAACGCATGGATGGGAGATTACCAGAAAGCGTACAGAGAGTTTCTGGCAAATCCTGACGCATTCTGGGAAAAAATGGCAAACGAGCTGGAGTGGATTAAACCCTGGGACGCCGTGAAGGAGTGGAATTATCCCTATGTCAAATGGTTTTCCAATGCCAAGCTGAACATCTCGGCAAACTGTCTTGACCGACATGTCAACGATAACCGCCGCAACAAGGTTGCTCTTATCTGGAGGGGCGAGGAGGGGCGGGAGCGGATCTTCACATACCAGAAACTCCTCTCCATGGTGGCACGTTTTGCCAATGCCTTAAAAAAGATCGGCGTAAAGAAAGGTGACTGCGTCTGTATTTACATGCCACTGGTTCCCGAACAGCTCATCGCAATGCTTGCCTGTGCCCGGATCGGGGCCGTTCATAGCGTCGTTTTCGGAGGTTTTGGTGCGGGGGCACTGAACATGCGGATCCAGGATGCCGAAGCAAAGGTCGTGATCACAGCAGATATCTCGATCCGGAGGGGAAAGGCAATCCAGCTCAAGGCAATCGTCGATGAAGCGATCATCAATGCTCCAACCGTGGAGCACGTTGTTGTCCTGAGACGAAGAGATCCACCTGTGGCTCTCAACGAACGCGAACTGGATTTCCACGAGATGATGGCGGGGATGTCCGATATCTGTCCTCCCGAAGTCATGGATGCCGAAGACCCTTTCTTTATCCTGTACACCAGCGGATCGACCGGGAAGCCCAAGGGAATCGTCCACACGTGCGGCGGTTACATGGTGGGAACATATTACACCAGTAAATATGTCTTCGATCTCAAGGACAACGACATTTTCTGGTGTACTGCTGACCCGGGCTGGATCACCGGTCACAGTTACATAGTGTACGGTCCGCTTGCAGTCGGTGCAACCATCTTCATCTCAGAACTGACCCCGGATTACCCGGATGCCGGCAGCTTCTGGAGCCTGATCGAGGAACAGAAGATCACTATCTTCTATACAGCCCCGACAGCAATCCGGATGTTCATGAAGATGGGCGAGGTCTGGCCTAACAAGTACAACCTGGATTCCCTGCGTATCATCGGATCGGTCGGTGAACCCCTGAACCCCGAGGCATTCGAATGGTATTACAAGATCATCGGTAAAAAGAGGTGCCCCATCCTTGACACCTGGTGGCAGACCGAGACCGGCATGCACATGATCACCACGATGATCGGGGAACCGATGCGTCCCGGTTTTGCCGGAAAACCCATACCGGGTATCGAAGCGGATGTCGTTGACAAAGACGGCAATTCCGTAAAGCCCGGGACTGGCGGGCTGCTCGTTATCAAATCCCCATGGCCGGCCATGCTGCGCACCGTATACAAGGATGATGAGCGGTACCGCAAGTACTGGTATACTATCGACGGGGTTTACACGGTTGGTGACCTTGCCGTCAAGGGTAAGGATGGATACATCATGATCCTGGGTAGGGCGGATGACATCATCATCGTTGCCGGGCACAACATCGGGACCGCAGAGGTCGAGAGTGCGCTCGTCTCACACCATGCAGTTGCCGAAGCAGCGGTCATTGGCAAGCCGGATGTTGTCAAAGGCAATTCCATCAAGGCATTCGTCATCCTCAGGGTGGGGAACGAACCGAGCGAGAGACTCAAGCAGGATCTCCTCCACCATGTCCGGACCACACTCGGACCGATTGCCATGCCCCATGAGATCGACTTCGTGGACAAGCTTCCCAAGACCCGCAGCGGTAAGATCATGCGCAGGGTATTGAAAGCAAAGGAGATGGGTATCGATCCGGGTGATGTCTCAACGCTGGAGGAATAACCCCCAAAAGAATTTTATAGTGAGAAAAGAATTCGGACTCATCAATATTTTACAAAACAAGGAAGGGAATTATGACACAGGAAACAAAGACCGACAGTATCCAGGTAAAAAACCTTGACATAACCGCAAACCCGGCCCCCCTCGGGCTGATTGGATTCGGGATGACGACCGTGCTGCTGAACCTGCACAATGCCGGGTTCTTTGCACTGGGATCGATGATCCTTGCCATGGGAATTTTCTATGGCGGGCTTGCCCAGATCATTGCAGGTATCGAGGAGTGGAAGAAGAACAATACATTCGGGGCAACCGCCTTTACCTCGTACGGGCTCTTCTGGATGACGCTGGTCGCTCTGCTCATCCTGCCCAAGCTTGGCCTCGCGGATGCATCTGATAAAACCGCCATGTCAGCATACCTCTTCATGTGGGGTTTGTTCACCGCAGTGATGTTTATCGGGACGCTCAAGGCAAACAAAGCACTCCAGTTCGTGTTCGCGTCGCTTGCAATTCTGTTCTTCCTGCTTGCCCTCGGTGACTTCACCGGCAACGGAACAATCACGGTAATCGCCGGGTATGAAGGGATCATCTGTGGATTCTCCGCAATCTACGCGGGTCTGGCGCAGGTGCTCAACGAGATGTACAAGCGGACGGTGGCACCGCTCGGATAACCCACTGGCGAATAGCCGTCATCATAAACACTTTTTCCCTTTTGGTCTTGTCAGATATATTCATTCAGCAGTTGTTGTCAGGATTATTGATTTTGGAGGACTGGTGGATTCGTTTCCGCTGGGCGATCCGGTACCCGGAGATTACCTGGATGGAGTTTTTGAATTCCCGGTCAAGCTCCGCATCCCCGGAATCGATATATAATTCAGGGAGCACCGCGAGCTTGTGGGGCGTGGCAACCACAATGATTTTTGTTATCCCCACCTTCCTGACAACGCGGACGCTGATCTGCTGGTTTCCCCTGCCAAGGATGAATCCCTGGGCACCGATAGGACTGATAATGATCCTGACCTCTTTTTCCTGGGACACAAGATCGATCAGGGTCCTCTCGTCCACGTCTGCCGCAACCAGCCTCCCGTTCCTGATGACATCGACTCCGAGAAGCGTCTTTTTCACACCGATTTTGCGTGCAATCGCTTCTGTAGTCGTTCCCGCCCCCAGGATATAGAGCGTATCCGGCAGGATCACTTCTTCCATAAACCGGGCGATCTCCTGCTTGGCACGCTCCTCGTCAGGTTCCTCGTACACCTGCTTTGAGACCTGCACTTTACCGGGGATTGTGGGTGTCCGGGCAATCCCGAAGATCCGCGTTTTTAGTACTCCTGCCCGGTACGCCTCTTCATCCACATCAAGAAGTTCCGAATCCCGGAGCTGTTTTTTGTCAGATTCCCGTACAAGCTCTGCAGCAGTTGCCGGATCAACGGCAAAAACCGCGGAGTACATCTTGACACCTGCTGGGATCCCGAGAATCGGCACGTTCCTGCCGGTAACGTCGAAGATATCCCGTGCCGTGCCGTCGCCACCGCAGAACAGGATCAGGTCCGTCCCGTCTTCCATGATCCTTATGACTGCGGCCCTTGTATCGCGGGCGCTGCTCTCCCCGGAGTACGTGTAAACAATCTCATAATTCTGGCAGCCTGCATCCCGCAGGATATCCGCTCCCATGGCACCGGAACACGTGGCGAAATGCAGATCCTTCTCCCGTGCAAGAAGTTCAAGAGTAATGCGTGCCCGGTCTTTTGCCCGGGGGGATGCCCCGCGACGACGGGCTTCATCCACATTGCCATCGGTCCCTTTCAGCCCCACCGATCCGCCCATCCCGGCAACCGGGTTGACGATGAGACCTATTTTTTTCATAAAAAGAGATGGGGGGCGGAATTATTGTATCTTGGGTATCCGGCCGATGGCTTCTTTGATCAGCGCATCCGGGTACTCGTAATCCACAAGCTTTCCCGAGTAAAAGTCATCGTAGGCACTCATATCGAAATTGCCGTGGCCCGAGCAGTTGAAGAGGATGGTCTTTGCCTCGCCGGATTTCCTGCATTTGAGCGCTTCGTCGATTGCCGACTTCACTGCATGGGATGTTTCGGGAGCAACGATGATGCCTTCAGTACGGGCGAACGTCTGGGCTGCTTCAAAGACTTCGCTCTGGTGGTAGGCCACCGCCCGCATGACCCCGTCGTGCACGAGACGGGAGACGATCGGCGAGTCCCCATGATAGCGGAGGCCTCCGGCATGCATGGAGGGCGGGACGAAATCATGCCCAAGAGTGAACATCTTCATGAGCGGGGTAAGACCGGCCACGTCACCGAAGTCGTAGGTATAGAGACCCTTGGTAAGTGTCGGGCACGATGCCGGTTCAGCGCCGATGATGTCCACATCCTTGTGCTTCCCGGTCATCTTGTCACCCGCGAAGGGGAACGAGATCCCGGCGAAGTTGGATCCTCCACCCACGCATCCGATGACAACGTCAGGATAATCATCGACCATGGCCAGCTGTTCACGGCACTCGAGGCCGATAACCGTCTGGTGGAGGCAGACATGGTTCAGCACCGAACCCAGCGCATAGTTGGTATTGGCATGGGTAGCCGCATCTTCGACTGCTTCGGATATTGCAATTCCGAGGGCACCCGGGGTCTCCGGGTCTTTTTCAAGAACCGCACGTCCTGAGTTTGTCTTGGTGCTGGGACTCGGGATACACTCCGCCCCCCAGACATGCATCATGGATTTCCGGTAGGGTTTCTGGGTGTAACTTGACCGGACCATGTAGATAGTGCATTCAAGATCGTACAGCATTGTCGCGAATGCAAGTGCAGATCCCCACTGCCCTGCTCCGGTCTCCGTTGCGATCCGCTCGATCCCGGCCTTCATGTTGTAATATGCCTGGGGGATCGAGGTATTCGTCTTGTGGCTCCCGGCCGGGCTGACTCCCTCCCATTTGTAGTAAATCTTCGCAGGAGTTTTCAGGAACTTCTCGAGCCGGTGGGCCCGGTACAGGGGGCTTGGTCTCCAGAGGTGCAGGACCTCCTGCACTTCTTCAGGAATACTGATATGGCGATCCGTTGTAACTTCCTGCCGGATCAGTTCCATCGGGAAGATGGCGGCAAGATCATCCGGTCCAACCGGCTTCTGGGTCTGGGGATGAAGCGGGGGATCGAGCGGAGAGGGCAGATCTGCCTGGACATTGTACCATTTCCTTGGCATCTGCTCCTCATCGAGGAGGATTTTTGTCTGCATACCAAGTACTTGGTTTGTACAAATATATACATTGTGGAACAAAGATGCTTAGCGATGTGTTTTATTGAGCGTTTTGTGGGGCAAGTGCAGAGTGATTCAATGATTAAGGGGAGTGCCTGCAAGGGAGATAAGGGCCTGTTTCATCTTCAGCCGGGGGAACATCCGTAAGAGATAATTCCACGATAACTCACAGACAAAATCCTGTTTTTAGTACCCGCAGCTTCCCGGGAAGGAGAAACAGGGGGGGCGAATTTCCCTGATTTTAGTGGTTTTTCGCAAAAGCATATTATTTCCCGGCATGTAACACTGATGCAAGACTAGTATTCTGCAGTTCCAGATCAGCTGACAGGGATTAAAAACCATGAGACAGAACATTTTTTCTGATCGTCGACATGATCGCAAAAAGAGATCTATCATGAGACTTAAGGAGGAAAATACCAGAACATTTATTTAAGTCAACATCAAAATGTTGACAATTATTCTTTCCTTCAGGGGAAATATATCCTCAAGACAAGACGTGAGTTGCCATTAACAAAAAAAGGTGAAACCAATGAATCGTTCCTTTACTGATATCCTTATAAAACCCGATGCGTTCTTTACCGACGTAATGGGGGAGAATGAAAATTTCAAATTGCCGCTTATCATCCTGCTTGCCGGCGGGATTATTGGTGCCGGGTACGGGTACATGATCGGCGGGCTAACAGCACGGATGATGTCCGGGGCGATCCCCGGTATCGATATGATCATGACGCTGGTATCTGCTCTTGGCGCCCTCTTTGGGGTTTTTGTCTTCTGGTTCATCTGGACCGGCATAATCTATCTCATCTCAGCGGCGTTCAAAGGCAAGGGCAGCTTCAGACGAACCCTGCAGGTTACAGGATACGGGTACCTTCCCCAGGTATTTGGATCGCTCCTCAGCCTGATTGTTGCAATCGAATACATTCCCCGCATCGTAGTGCCCCAGATAACTGTGGCAATGATGCAGGACCCGGTCGTGATGCAGGAGGTAACAAAGGCCCTGATGCACGATCCTGCCATGCTGGAACTGACGCAGATCACATCGGTCATCACCATTGTATTCTTCCTCTGGAGCGCCAATATCTGGATATTCGGAGTCCGGCATGCCCGGGGAATAACCATACGGGATGCCGCACTCTCTGTCGGTATTCCCGTGATCATCTATGTAGCGTACATTGTCTACACGCTTGGAGCTGTGTAAATGAGAAAATCACTCTGTATTTCCGTCATCCTGGCACTGCTGATCCTGACCACCATGGCCGGTGTGGTCCAGGCTTTTGAAACACCGGAATCGATAGTCTCAGCAAGCAAAGTCTATGTATCGAAGGTTGTCTACGACCCCGGCACGTTTTTCACCGGGGACTCGGGAACAGTCACCATTTATGTGACCAACGCCAACTCCAACCAGAGCGTTGTGGTCAATCACGTCTCCTATGGAGATGAAAATATCAAACTGACCAGTCGCCCGTATGACAGCACAACCAATATCGGACCCCTCCAGGCACAGCCATTTGTCTTTTCCGTTGAGACTTCTGCAAAGGAAGGAACGTATTATCCCACATTCACCCTGAATTTCCGGGATGCCGACAGCCTATACTACAGGGCGGTCGTAAAAGTGGATAACACCCCTCTCGAACTGACGATTGTTGACAAACCCGATGCCTACTCTGCCGGCAAGAAGAAAACCGTGTACGTCCAGGTTGCAAACCCGCGGGACGATACCGTGAATAATGTTATCCTTGAAGTAACCGGGCCGGGAATTTCCACAACGCCTTCGAAGACGTTTATCGGGGATGTGGCGCCCGGGGCAAAAATTCCCCTGAATTTCACCATATCTTCCGAACAGCCGACCACGGCAACCCTCACGCTGAAATACGATAACGGGGATGATACCCATACCGTCCAGATGGATCTCCCTGTCACGTTTGGTCTGGATAAAAAACAGGCAAACCCGGTAATCAGCAATGTCCAGGTCAAGCCGGATGTTGGTTTCTACCGCGTTACCGGGGACGTGACGAATGCCGGGCTGGAGAATGCCAACTCGGTGACCGTAACCTCCCTCTCCCCGGCAGTTCCCCAGGATCCGTACCGCTCTTATGTCGTCGGTATCCTCAAGCCCGATGATTTCGGCAGTTTTGAAGTTACATTCACTGCTGCAAACGCGACAAGTGTACCTCTCCAGATGTCCTACAAGGATGCCGACGGGAACATCTACACGTCTATCCAGGACGTAAAGATCTCGGGCGTTTCCCTGTCCTCCGCACAGAAGAACGATCTGCCGCTGCTTCCCATTGCTGCCGCTGTGATCATAATCGGGGCGTTCGTAGGCGGATGGTACTTCTATCTCAGGAAAAAGAAGTGACACCCCTCATGGCAGAAATACCCGTAATGTCATTTGAGGATGTGGTCAAGGTATACCCGCTCCCCGCCGGGGATGTGACAGCACTGGAGGGGATCTCGTTCCGGGTAGACCGGGGAGAATTCATCTCGGTCATGGGGCCTTCCGGGTCGGGAAAATCCACCCTCCTCAATCTCATGGGGTGCCTGGATACCCCGACATCCGGCGATATTTACATCAGCGGCACCCGCATCAGGGATATGACCGATATTGAACTGACGAGCCTGAGGAGAGACCGGATTGGATTCATATTCCAGTACTTCAACCTCTTCCCCCTTCTCAACATCATCGAGAACGTTACTTTCCCCATGATGCTCAAATCCCAGAAATCCGTTGATCCGGAGCGGGGAAAAGAGGTACTCAGGGCAGTCCAGCTGGACGAGAAACTCTTCACCCATACCCCAACAGAACTCTCCGGGGGGCAGCAGCAGCGGGTGGCCGTCGCGAGAGCGCTTGTAAATAATCCCGATATCCTCCTCTGCGACGAACCAACCGGTAATCTCGATTCGAAGACCGGGGCGGGTATCATGGAGCTCATGTCCGAGCTCAACCGGAAAGGTACAACCATCATCATGGTAACCCACGACCCCCACATCGCCGAATATTCCCGCCGGACAATCCGGATTGCGGACGGGAGGATCGTTTCATGATCTTCTGGGAGATTGCCAAGCGCAATATACGACTGCACTTCCTCCGGTCAACCCTCGCGATGCTCGGCATCGTGATCGGGGTTATTGCCATCGCATCGATGGGGATTTTGGGAAACAGCCTTGTTGCAACCGTCTCAGACAACCTCAAATCTGTTGGCGACAGCGTGATCGTCACACCATATAGTGGCGGGGGCGGCATGATGAGAGGCGGGGGCGGGGGCGGGAGCAGCTCGGCGAGCCTGAAGATCACCGAGCAGAATTTCCAGCAGATAAAACGGGTATCTGCGCCGAATAAGGCCACTCCCGTATACTCGACATCCGATCACATGAAGATCGGGGTCGGCAGCGACGACATCGTAGCACCCATATACGCCCTGCCATCGGCCGATGTCCCGGATATCATGAAACTCAAGGCAGGGGATTACAACAACGGGAATTCCGGGTGTCTTGTCGGGTCCACGTTTGCCAAGGATCATGACCTCAAGGTCGGATCCCGGATCTCGATCGGGACCAGCGGCGAAAAAGGAACGCTGCGGGTAACGGGTATCATCGAGGAGCGGGGCATGAGTTTTGATATCAGTACCGACAGTGCGCTCATTGTTACCCCGGAATGGTTCGAGAATACCTACAACCGCAACAAGGATTACGATGAGGTTGTCGTGAAAGTCAAGGACGGGGACACGGCAACGGTCAAAACCGATATTGAGAAACAGCTCAACAAGCACAAGGACAACAAGATCGTCAGCGTGATGGACAGCAAGGCAACCCTGGCCACGATCTACCAGACGTTTGGCATGGTTACAACATTCGTCACGGCAATCGGCGGGATCTCGATGATTGTTGCCGGTGTCTCGATCTTCAACATCATGATGATGTCGGTCAACGAGCGGATCAAGGAGATCGGGATCATGCGCAGCATCGGCACCCAGAAAAAAGAGGTGATGAGCATGTTCATCTATGAAGCTGCGATTATTGGTATCATCGGGAGTGCCGTCGGGGGCATCCTGAGCCTTGTTGCGGGATATGCCATCAGCGCCCTGATGCTCCAGTCGACCAAGTACCTGTTCACCATCGCGACGGCAGTCTCAGTCACGGAAGGTGTCGCGTTCGGGATCGTGATCTGTCTTGCCTGCGGTATTTACCCGGCCTGGCAGGCGGCGAATATGAACCCCATCGATGCCCTCAGGCACGAGTGATCTCTTCAATCTTTTTTTACGGGGAACCTTATTACCGCCGCATGCATACCCACTGGTATGACCCCTTCGGCACCGGCAGGGACCGATCCTGACTGGAACGGGATCTGGAAGATGCGGCACGCGCAGCAGGAGTCCTCAAAAACCGCCTGCGATCATTCCCATGACTGGAACAAAAAGGAGAACGCGGAACGTTACGATGCAAATGCCCAAAGCGGGTACGATGACCGGGTAAGAACAACCATCGCGGCGCTGGATGTCACAAAAAATGCAAGAGTGCTGGATATCGGTGCCGGGCCCGGGACGCTCGCCATCCCCCTGGCTCCGCTCGTGAAAGAGATCACTGCCGTGGAGCCCGGTGCCGGGATGCTGGAGATCCTAATGAAGCATGCAGATACGAAGGGGATCCGGAATATCACCGTTGTGCAGAAACGGTGGGAGGATGTGGATCTCTCCGGCGACCTGAACATTCCGTATGATATCGTGATCGCGTCGCTTTCCCTCACCATGCATGACATCCGCGAGGCTCTCGTTAAGATGAATGATGCTGCTTCGGGCTCCGTCCACCTCTTCTGGTTCGTCGATATGCCTTTCTGGGAGAAGATGTATGCCGATCTCTGGGAGCCCCTGCATGGCACGCCATATTATTCCGGGCCGAAAGCCGACTGCCTCTTTGGCGTCCTGTACCAGATGGGGATCTATGCCGATGTGCAGATGCTCCCGCTCTCAAAGGAGTACCGCTTCACGAGCCGGGAAGAGACGCTTTCCTTCTTTGTGAAACGGTTCGGTGCAACGATTCCGGAGCAGGTGCGGATTGTGGAGGAGTACCTTGCACCGCTTATCCGGCATGAGGGTGACGGGATTGTCATCTCCGGCGATTCGACCTTTGCCCATATATGGTGGAGAAAGGAGCACCGGGTTAACGGTGGGGGGAGGGGCCGTCCCGGCGGAGCCCTTTAATTCCGGAAAACAGATCAATTTTTTTATGGCACTCGCACCGATATTAGCCCCGGTATCCATGCTCCTCGAGCTGGTTATCTGTATCTTAGGTATCTACACAGGGTACGTGAAGAAGAAGGTCTATGGGTACCTCTTTGCAGCAACATTCCTCCTGTTTACGCTCTATGATTACTTCTACCAGATTGGGATAGGAGAGGATACTCTCGAGATCGTCAACCTGATTGCAGTTCTCGCAGCCCTTGGTGGCATGTATCTCGTTCTTAAGGACAGATGAGATACAGGATTGCCGGTCAAAAAGATCTTCATGGTTATAAGGAATCGCGGGCAGCATTCTGCCGGTGATCAGGCCAGATCGTTCCCGATCCGGATCACTTCCCGCACCAGCAGGTCGAAGTCATCCCTCCGGCTGCGGTGGTTGGTGATGGCTACGTGCAGGTACTTCCGGCCCCGAATGCTTACGGTGGAGGGGACGGCGATTCCCTGCTCCTGGAGTCCGGTTTCGATCTGCTTGTTCAGATCATTGAGCCGGGCATCGGAAAGACCGGGCTGCAGATAACGGAAATTCACGATGTTCAGCGAGACCGGCAGCGCCAGTTCGAGTTCCGATGCATCCCGCACCAACCCTTCCAGGTAGTGCGCCTGGTCGATGTTCTGCTGGATCAGCCGCCCGTACTTGTCGGTGCCCTGCTCTTTTATGGTCATCCAGGCCTTGAGTGCGAGGAATCCCCGGGAGAGCTCGAAACCATAGTCGGAGAGCCACGGCACGTCAACACCGGTCAGGCCGCGGTCGCCTTCGCCATGGGCAAGGTAGGTCGGGGTGAGGGAGAAGGCATTGCGATGGGCCCGGGCATCCCGGACAAGGACGCAGGCGATAGGGTAGGCAAGGTACATCCACTTGTGCAGGTCGAACGCGAGCGAGTCCGCCCGTTCCATCCCTGCTACAAGATGCCGGTACTCCGGGGCGATGGCCGCCCAGGCACCGAACGCACCGTCCACGTGGAACCAGCACCGCTCTTCCGCACAGATGTCAGCAATAGCATTGAGATCATCGATCGCCCCGGTATTCGTCGTACCGGCAGCCCCGATAACGCAGATCGGGCAAAAGTCGCGTGCCCGGTCAGTCGCGATCATCTCCCGCAGGGATGGAATGTCGATCTGCAGGGATTCGTTCACAGGGACACGGCGGAGTGAATCATTGCCGAACCCGAGCAGCTCGACCGCTTTCTGGATCGAGGAGTGGGCTTCTTCAGAGCAGTACAGGGTCATCTGCTTTCCCGCGCCATGCATCCCCTGTGCCCGCACGTCGTGCCCGGCCATCGTGTTCCGGGCAACCGCGAGGCCGATCAGGGTCGAGGACGAGCACCCGCTCGTGATAAGTCCGCTTGTGCCGGGCGGGAAACCGAGGAGCGCCCTGCACCACTCCACGACCTGCATCTCCACGTAGTTGTTGCTCACGTAGGAGAAAGATCCGCTGACCGCGTCCGTCGACGCTGCCAGCAGCTCGGCATACGCCCCCATCACGGTCCCCGAGCCCGCCACCCAGCCCCAGAAACGCGGGTGGCTGTTGCCCACCTGGTACGGGAGAATATAATCGATATACTCCCGGTAGACCGCTCCTGGTGTTGCGGGCCCGGATGGTGGCGGCCCTTCGAAGTGCGCTTTGACCTGCGGCGGTGCATGCTGCCAGACCGGGTGGTCCCGGATTGTCTCGATATAGTCCATCGTGTCATCCACGATACGGTGACCCAGCGCCCGCATGGAGGCCCAGTCCCCGGGGTCCAGCGTCTCTTCCCGGTTTGTTTCTTCTCGCTTCTCCATTCGTATCCATCCCTGCGGGAGCATGGGCAGCGTTTCACTGGCAGGAGAATCGCCGTTCCAGCCCGGAATGCATAAGAGTGAGACGGTAACCAAGAAATCAGTTACGGGATGTGATGCCAGGTGATACATGCCGAGGGCACGGGGGTTGTGATCTCGGGTACATCGACTCTCTGTGCTGGAGGAAAACAAAAAAGGAAGTTGCGGAGGCTGACAGTGCGTTTGCGTTCTTAAAATTGTTCAGCACAAAAAATCCGGATTAAACCATCCCTGCCCGCCCCATCTCCCGCACACGGTTACGAGGGCATATATAATTTGAATAAAATATGAAAACTAGTATGATTAAGATACTCGCACTCGCCATTCTCATTCTCGGTATCATTACTGCAGGATGCAGCAGTCCTGCGCCGCAGCAGTCAGCCGCTGCTCCCAAACCGACCCAGACCTCCTTCTACTACTTTGGAAACGGCACCTTCAATGTCAACGGTACGCTCCAGCAGCTGAACGGCACCCTCTTTATCGCGTCAAACCCCCCGGGCGCGGATATTTATGTCGATAACGAACACTGGTGCCGGGGCGATTGCGCCCTCTCCTATATCATCCCGCCCGGCCGCCACACCATCGAGTTCCGCATGAACGGCTACGAAACGGTCGATTATCCTGTTACGGTCGTGAAAGGTGGCATGGAGGGGATCAATGTAACACTCACAAAGAATGGGGACCGTCTGCCGGCCGGACCGGCGAAGAACAATCCTTAAACCCTCCGCACGAATCCTGCATGTGCGGTAAACCTCATGAGAAAAGAATGCGTACTTTCGGCTTGTATCATCACCCTCGCCATCCTGGCCATTCTGTTCGCCGGTTGTGTTCAGGCTCCCCTGCCCCCTTAGTCAACGGTTCCGTCCGGGTGAAAGCCGGTGATGTCGTGAAGGAAAGCCGGGTGATCGGCCTTGTGGGCAACAGCGGGAACTCTGATATCCCGCACCTCCATTTCCAGGTCGTGACCGATACGCCGTCATTTTTAGGAGCGGAGGGGTATCCCCACGTGTACCGCTCGTTCGATTCCCTGGGCGGGGTCAACCAGACCAAAGCTACAGAACGGCAGATCACCCCGGGATATACCATGGACCGGCTCTGGTCGGAGATGGGGAACTTTGCGGAGTTTTTAAAAACGCCGGTCCCCCGGCAGAACATGCTGCCGGACAATAACGAGATTGTCAGGTTCTCCTGACCCCCTTTTTTCCGGGCACACGCTCCCGGACCCTGAGGCTTTGCCGATGCCTGGTTGCCCCTGGCGGAATCGATTGTAACGTTGCTACATATTACCTCAATGATTCCCGCCGGAAAACCCCGAATTGTTCCGGAAGAATTACCGCATTTTCCCGAATTATTGCCTCTGCGAAAAAGGGGGTTGAGGTAAAACTCGTACAACGGGGCCCGATACGGGGCGGGATTTTTATCAGGGGGGTGGGGGTAAAAGGAGGGGGGATCCGAGGGGTCCCGGCATGATGGGGATCTCCAATCCGTTGCCATTGGTATCGGGATTGAATGGAACAGCCCCGGGCCGGTACTTCACAAACGCCGGTAGTTTGCCGTCAAGTTTCTCGTAACCGTCCGGGACACCGGACTCACAGAACGATGTTGATCGTCGCCCTTATGTTCGCACAAACTTTAATGGCAACGGGCGTGATACGTAGTGTACGGTATGACAACGATTAAGGCAAAAGTCATCGATGGTTTTCATCTCGAGCTGGAGAAGGGGATCCAGACGAAAACCGGTGATGAAGTTTTCATAAAAATTATTGAGAAAAAACCGGTCGCATCACTCCGGGGGGCATGGGGTTATGATGTTGATAGTGCGGACTTTGTCGACACGCTCAGGAAATCCAGAACAATCCAGCCATTATGAATTTTTTTCTCGATACCAGTATCTGCGTAGATGTGCTCCGGATAAAAGGCCCCCAGAAGTCCTTGGATCTCTTTGAAAGTTTTTCGTCGGACCAAAATACCGGGATCATTTCCGTCATCACGGTTGCAGAGCTGAGCGCCGGGGCGGCACTTTCTTCATTAAAAGATGCACAGAAAAAGACCGACGAGTTACTTGCCTATGTCACGATTGTTGAACTCAACGAGTCGGTTGCTCTGGCTGGCGGAAAGATCTATGCTGACCTTTCAAAAACCGGAAAGAAAATCGAGTTCAATGACTGCCTGATTGCAGCCACTGCACTATCGCTCGGATTTGATGAGATTGTTACAAGGAACTGCGATCACTTCAGCCGGATCGATGGTTGTTCTGCAATCGTGCCGGAAAAACTTAATTTCTAATAATTTCCCTTTCTATATTGAGATTTGTACACTGCACCGGAGAATTTTTTTATTGCATCTTCGTCAGAATCCTTCCAGTTATTAAAACTAAACTCAATTCTAACAAAAATTTATCTGTTTTATCCGTTTTAGATGCCATTTAGCCCATCAATTCATTCTGATTTTTATTGTGCCAAGTTAAGTAATGCAGCTTCGTATTTGGTTTTCTAAAAAATCTGAACTTCGAGTGAGAGGTGACGTGAAATTACCACTTTTCTTCCCGGGTTTCGCTAGGAGACAGGTAAAACAATCCAACATCGACACTCTTTGCAAAATCACATACTTGATCCAGAGATTCGGGGACCATTCTCTCCTCTTCGTCAGGTGCCGTATCAATGATAAGCATAACCGGCACAACACTCGCGTCACGTAATCGGATTTCCTGACGAAGTGCTTCCAACTTTTCAATATCGCTGATGAGTTCCCCGGGCCTCATCCTGTAGTGTAAAGTCACATCGTGTCTATTTCCCCCAACATGATTATCATATGAGAGAAAGGATTTCTAAACATGGCAGATGATGAAAGCGAAGAAAATTTTGATATTTCTGGTGTTCATCCTTGGTTAAAGTACGGATTAGCAATTTTAATTGTTCTGGCACTTATTGGAAATTTACTTTCTGGGAATGTACTTATTGGGATTGTTGTATTGGCAATAGCGTGGTTTTTTTCTGGCCCCCAATGCGTAAAATTAGCAAAGAGATATGGACGTAGTCAAAATTGGGCATTTCTCATTGGGATTTTATTTAATTTGGTGGGTGTATTTTTTTATTGGATTTACACAAAAATCGTTGGTAAACGAGATATAGAAGAACCCGATTGAAATTTTGGAGTTATATCTTCCTCAAATTGCTATCAAAAATCGGGAGTTGCGTTAAAAAAAATAAAAAAAAATATTTTGGGATTATACAATCCCAGATGATGCTTTTAGAATTGCAATGATAACAATCACTGTGACAATTATCAGAACGATTGCCTTGCAAGCATCAGCGATTCTAGTAAACATGGGTATCCTCCCGTTTAACTTTGCATAGCTTACGCTATTGTTTTTACGTCGATACCAGAAGGTATTTATCTAATACATGCCAAAAGGAGTTTGTTGGTTTAACCTAATGGCAACCTTCGTGTTGTCCGTTAGCCTTTTTTCAGGATCGAAGTTTCGCAACCCCGCCTTCATTTTTATTGGTGAACATAACAACTAACATGCCCCACGCAAAAAATGCGGGAGGGACTTACAGTTTTCACCTCGCTTAATCTCTGATATTTCTCATTTGAGGATATATGCTTTCTGAGCTCGTAAAATTCCGGAATTTTGAAATAAACGATCTAAAATGGAGATAATTAAAAATAAGTTATACTGTTTTTTCTTTCATAATCTGCATCGGAGTTTTGTAATCCAACTTCTGAATCTCCCTCTCATTGTTGAACCATTCGCGGAACTTCACAAGGCTTTCTGCAAGTGACTTCTCATTGCCGTATCTGTTGTATGCGATCCACTCATCGAACAGCGTCTTAAACAGTCTCTCGATCTTCCCATTCTGCCACGGCTTGCCTTTGTCGGTCTTATGGTGGAAGATGTTCTGAACCTTTAAGCAGTCCTCAAAGATTTTTGATACAAACTGACCGCCATTGTCAGTGTAGAGTATGCGGGGTTTCTTTCCACCGTTGTTGATGATCGCAGAATACAAGCAATCGATTACCTCAACAGAGGTTGCACCACTGTAATTCTTGATTGCCATTACCCTGCGCGTGCAAGCATCGATGATCGCAAAGATGTACTGAGTTTTTCCACCCTGTAACCGGACGGGTGTCATATCCATGTGCCAGATTTTGTCCGGCTCATCAATCTCAATCCTCTCTGCTACTACCGGCTCTTTCTTTGGTTCGATATCCTTGATCATCTGTGAAACGGTTACATGAGAAACCTGGATACCAGTTTCTTTCTCGATCTCGTGCGCAATCCTGCGGGAACCAAAGAATGGGAACTTCTCTTTGATCTCTTTTACTAAATGCTGATTGAATTGAGTGTTCTTGACTTCTCTGTTGTGCGGAGCGCGGGATTTGTCAGATATGATTTCTCCCTCGCGGTACCTGCGTAACCATTTCTTAACGACAGATACAGAGCAGTTGAGTTTTTCTGCAATCTCTTGTAATTTTAATCCCTGCGCACGAAGTCCGATCATCTGCTTTCGGAATTCAATTGCGAAACCATTGTTGGTGTTCTGGTAGATCGTGTTGTAACTAAACAGTGCATCAATAGGATTCTGTGATCCACCAAAGCCTGTTCCAAAGTTAGGGTTGTATGCTATTGTTGTAACCATGTATATACATTGTTCTAACAAGTATTTATTTGTTATTGTTTTGTTGTAACAATGCGTTAACAATGTTACATAAGTTTAAATACAAACCTAACAAACATACTTTTCATGACTGGAAAAATGGATGTCCATACAGAAGCGTATCAGGTACTGGATAAGACCGTGAAATCTATCGGGAACTCTGGGGGGATTCTCGTACCAAAAAAGTGGGTTGGAAGAAGAGTAAAGGTTCTGTTGCTTGAAGAAGTCGATGAAGAAGAATAATTATTATTTCACTCCGTAATTTTCTTGTAGTTGTTTTTTGATTACTGGCATTTGATGTGCGCAATAAATTATTCGATTTTTCATGTCTGATAATGTATTATTATAAAAATATAATCCCGCAACATTATATAAACTAAGTCCTTGATTGGGGGAAATTTTAACTACATCTTCTAATTGTTTACGTTCATTTTCTGCTACAGACAAGTTTTCATAATATAAGGTTATGTTTTTAGACAGGCTACTATCAAATCTTTGAAGTTTGTCTTTTATTGATGGATACATAGAAGATAACGAAAAATATGAGCGTCCAGATAAAATCCGAGATTCTATATGAATGGTGTCCATATAAATTCCTTGTTCGTAACCCATTGCCAAACCTGGAATTTCGTTGTCAGGATTGTTTAGTTCGTTATAAAGCCCTTGTGCAGTATATCGATCCGTTTGAGAATCTTGAAAATATGCCCATCCTAAAGAAAATAATAACCCAATTATCGCACCCAAAAACAGTAAGCCTATATCATAAATGTATTTGTGTTGTTCTCTAAAAGGAGTGTTATTTTGCTCTGTCTTTTTCGTTTTTTTATGGGGCATTTTACATTAAGATCAAAACGTGATAGCATAAATCATCCTATTTTGTCTTGGAAATAATTAAAATAAATAATAATTGATAATGCAAACGAGAGTAAGAGAAAACCAATAGTCATGATAATAGTAATTCGAGAGAATAAATGAACCCCAGCAAAATTCCAAATTAATGCATCCCCAATCCCAAGTATTGACGATGTTAAAATAATAATAAATATCAAAAATTTTTGATAAACACACGGACACGATGTCATTTTACACCACATCATCCGGCCCTCATTCCGTTCCGATGCCTTGACTTCAATGGTCATGAGCATTTTCCGGAGCGTATTTTCATGGTTCCGTCTCCGCCAGTCTCGATTGATTGAGGGTTTGAAAAGAACAACATCCGGGATCGGTTCAAATCCTCCCTGAAAATCGGGATGTTTTTCCCCGTCATACATACGGAATAGTTTTGTTTTCGGATGATCTATCCACATCTTCACATTCATCCCGATTTGATCAATCGGGACTTTCCCGGTCTGTCGCAGGCAGTGATAGATCATTGCTTGGTAATGAAGTTCAGATCCCAGAACCTGTCGGCATTCACGGACTATATACGGCCACGATTTTTTCAAAATTTCTTTTGCGTCGGTTTGATTATTCATAGCGATACGTTCCCAGGAATTATTTCAGCGGAATGATCTTTTTCTCCTTAAAATCGACCGCGAAAAAATACAGCGCATTTTTACACGCATACTCCTTTCCCCCGAGACACTGCTCCGATACTGCCTCCGGGCCGAGGAAAATATGAGAGCGACTTCTTTCCTTGCCGAGAGTATCTGCTATCTCATAAAAAACGGTTGGATCACGTCTCTGGGATTTCTTTTCGATTTCGCCCCATTTTTTCATTGCGTCGGTGAGAACGGAGAAGACAAACACCCGGTCATCCTGAAAAATTGGGAGATACATATCCTGATGACCGTTATTGATAAATAAAAGGCCGAGTCCCATAAAAGTCAAACAACCTCTTTTTCAAAAGGACTAATACGTATCTGTAATATTTTTTCTCTTCATGACCAACTATCGGATTCAATAAAATCCATGAAACTGATAACTCCTTTTTTGCTCACTGTGAGAATTAACGATAATTTCTGGTAAAATTTTGTTGATTTTATGTTACATTAGATCGTGTTTTAGTGAATTTTGTCTAGTCACCAAAAGAATTAACCCGGCCTCTTCTACCCAACCCGCTTGATCCGCCCCATCGCTTCCTTCAGCCGGTCCATGGACGTAGCGTACGACAGCCGGATCCATCCCGGGGCGTCGAAAGCAGAACCGGGTGTTGCCGCCACATGCCCTTTATCGAGCCAGCGGGAGGCCACTTCCATATCATCGCCCTCAATCTTCACGAAGGCATAGAACGCCCCGTCTGCCGGGGCAGTCTCGTACCCCATCTTCTTCAGTTCGGCAATGATGTATTTGCGCCGGCGGTCGAACTCCTTTCGCATCTCCTCGACACATGACTGGTCGCCGTTCAGAGCCGCAACCCCGCCCCACATCGCAAACGTGGTGGCCTGGCTTATGGAGTGCTGCTGCACCTTGGACATTGCCTTGATGATCTCCAGAGGGGCGACCGCGTACCCGAGCCGCCAGCCGGTCATGGCATAAGCCTTCGAGAACCCGTTGATGGTGATGGTCCGCCGGGCCATGTCGCCAAGGGATGCGAGCGAGATATGCTCCCTGCCATAGACCATCTTCTCGTAGATCTCGTCCGACATGGCGTAGATATCGTTGTCCTGGCAGATGTCTGCAACGAGCTGCATTGATTTTTTATCCAGGACCACACCTGATGGATTGGACGGGGAGTTGACCACGATCATCTTGGTCTTTTTATTCACCCGTTCGAGCACGGAGTCGTCGATCTGGAATGTCTTCTGGTTGACCGCGTGCTTCACGGCCTTCCCGCCGGCGATCTGGACACAGGGCTCGTACGAGACCCAGGCCGGGGTGAGGATGATCGTCTCGTCGCCGGGGTTCAGGACCGCCTCCATAGCCTCGTAGATGGCATCCTTTGCCCCGCAGGCAACGATCACCTGCTGGGAGGTGCAGGGAAAATGGTTCTCTTTTGTGATCTTTTCGCTGATGGCCGCCGTCAGCTCGGGAATCCCGTTGCTTGGCGCATAGTGGGTCTCACCACGCCTGAGCGCGTCAATGCATGCATCCGTGATATGCTGCGGGGTGGCGAAGTCCGGCTCGCCGATCGACAGGCTGATGACATCGGTCCCCTGCCGCTGCATCTCCTTTGCCTTGTTGGAGATGGCGATCGTGGCCGATTCAGTGACGCCGGCGATCTTCGCCGAGAGGGGTTTCATCTCAACCGTTTGACCATCTTGATGGCTGACTCAACGGCCCGCTTCGCGTAATCGATCCGCTCGTTCGCTTCAAGCCTCGTCATGCCGGGCCCGGAGATACCGAGGGATACGGGTTTCCCGAATTCAAGGGAGAGGTCGATGATCTTCCGGGCAGCGTGCTGCACCACGATCTCGTCGTGCTGGGTAGAGCCCTCGATAACGCAGCCGATGGTGACGACTGCGTCAACCTTGCCGGCAACGAGCAGCTTCTTGATTGCAAGCGGCATGTCGTACGCGCCGGGCACATAGATGCATTCAGTCACTTCTGCGCCAAGGAATGCGGCGTGTTCGCGGCCTTCGATTTCCATCATATAGGTAATGTCGCGGTTGAACTCGGCAACCACGAATCCGAGTTTTATCGGGTTGGTATCACACATAGTAGATCATCTCTGTAAAGGGTCATAAAGGCTTACGGTGGATCTTACCGTCGTGCAGGACCGGCATCGGCAAATCCCTGCCGCTGTCCGGTCCCTGCCTCGCGTTCGAGATCTTTGGGGTGCAGCACAAGTTTCACAGCATTGACCGCATGCTCGCGGGTGCGCTGCTCGGCAAGCCATGCGAGTTCCGTACCATCCTTGGCTTCATCCTCGTGAACGAAGACCTCGATGATATGCTTGTTCGTCATGAGCTGGCACATGATGAGGCCCTGCGATGCCTCGTGGGCACACATTTTATCTTTCTCCTTGCCCCCGGGCATCCCAAGCGCCATGACGATATCGCACCGGCGTTCTTCTATCAGTTTCTTGCAGGCAACGGGAAGATCCTTGATCCCCGGCACCGTTGTCCGCTCAACCGCCACACTGGCGTGTTTTTTGAGTTCGTCGATGGCGATGGCTCCCATGTTGACGCGCGAGAAAGTGGTGTCGGCAACGCCCACTCTCATCCAAGCACCTCGGCTGCGGCTTCGACACCGTCGCCCTTTGGCTTATAGCCGCACTTCCTCAGCGCATGCTGGGTGGCAGCGAGGGTAGCGAGGATCTCCAGTGCGCCTACTGCGCCCATGCTGCCAATGCGGAAGATCTTCCCCTTCAGGTGGTCCTGGCCACCGGCAATCACGATCCCCATCTTCTTGACAATGCCCCGCATCTCGTCGTCTTTGACGCCGGCCGGGTATTCGATGGCCGTAACAGTACTTGAATAATTGTGCAGCTTGTCAATCTTCGGGAAGAGCGGGAGTCCCCAGGCATTTGCCGCTGCCTGGACTGCCTTTGACATCTTCTGGTGCCGGGCAATTCGTGCGGGAAGGCCCTCCTCTTCGATCATCAGGCAGGCCTCGCGCATGGCAAGGAAGAGGGGCACAGCCGGGGTGTAGGGCGTTTCCATGGGGGTCCCGTTCGCACTCTTCCTGTAGGCCGCAAGATCCAGATAGTATGGCGGGTTCTTCGTGAGCCGTTCCCATGCCCGGCTGCCCACCGAGACCATGGCAAGACCCGCGGGAGCAGCGAAACACTTCTGTGAACCGGTGATGGCAATATCAACGCCCCACTTGTCAACCTCGACCGTGTCGCCACCGATGGAGGTGATGCCGTCCATGATGAAGAGCGCGTCGTGCTTCCGGCAGAGCCGGCCGATCTCCTCTGCCGGGTTCTTAATACCCGCCGAGGTCTCGTTGTGGACGAGAGTGACGACCTGTGCCCCCGCTTCGAGCTGCGCCCTGAGAGCTTCGAGGTTGACCGGTGTACCCCACTCGGACTTGATCTCGTGGGCTTTCCCATAGCGCTGGCTGATCTTAAAAAGCCGCTCGCCGAACTTGCCGTTGACGATACATGCGATATCCTTGTCACGCCCGACATTGGCAATTGCGGCTTCCATGCCGGCCGTGCCGGAGCCGCTTATGATTACGAGGTCATTCTTCGTTGCAAACGCGGTCTTGAGGACACGCACACAGTCGGCATACGCGGCACCGAACTCGGCACTGCGGTGATTTATTGCCTGACGCGACATCGCGAGCCTGACACGTTCCGGTACCGGAACCGGGCCTGGCATCATCAGGAGAAGTTCTTTTTCCATAAGGATCTGCTCATAGTATATCTAAATAAGAACAATATATGTTTGGATGGCTGACATGGCAGACGTTGCTATCATCTCGGGTTCCGCCTCGGATGCAGCAATTACGGACAAGGTTAAACGGGTCCTTGGTGAAAACAAGGTGTCGTATGACGCCCAGATCATCTCTGCTCACCGTGACCCGGACAAGCTCGATGCGTACATCAGGACCAGCAACGTGAAAATATACATCGCGATCGCCGGCCTGTCCGCAGCTCTGCCGGGCGTTATCGCTTCAAAGACGGATAAGCCGGTCATCGGTGTGCCGGTAAGCGGGACACTCAACGGGCTTGATGCCCTCCTCGCGATCGCCCAGATGCCCAAAGGCGTGCCGGTTGCCTGCGTCGGGGTCGACAACGGGGATAATGCCGCGTGGCTGGCGATCCGGATCCTGAACCTGGTAAAAAAGTAAATTTTAACCTGGCAACTGCCCGGGTTATTTTACGGACCGCTTTCTGCCCTTCCTGCCATGCGGGCAGACCCAGAGGCAGAGCCCGCAGACCGCAACACCCTTTTCCTTTTCTGTTTCCTTGAAATACCGGTCGCAGGCGGCTGCATCGAAGCGTGTCTCCCGGGGTTCATCCGGGAAGAACGATCTTCCGGTAAATGCCTGGACCGGGCAGATATCAACACACAGCGTACACTCCCCGCACCGGGGTTTCAGCGGCGATCCGGTCGGTTTGAGCGGCGCATCGGTAAGCACCGTAACCCAGCGGACCCTCGGGCCGTGGTCCGGTGTCACGAGCAGGCAGCTCTTCCCGATCCAGCCAAGACCGGCAAGGTGCGGGGTAAGTTTCTGGGAGAATACCGCGGAGATATGTTCATCATCCGTCCGCTTTGAAGCGGGTACCGGAAATGCCATAAAACCTGCCCGCCGGAGCAGGTTTGCGACCCTGAGCGCTGCCTGGTCAAGGGCCAGGTTGACCACATCGTAACTACTGTGTTTGTACAGGATTGCTCCTTCTTTGTCCTGCTCCGGCAGGAGATCGACAAGGCTGTCCTGCAGTGCCATGCCGAGAACCACGCCTCTCGGGTAACGGCTCACCCGTTCCCCTCCCTGTGCATGGATGAAATCCCGGGCAGGCGGGAGGTCAGCCACGCCGAAATAATCCATATCGAGCGTGTGGGCAAGATTCCGGATCCGTTCGTCAATATCCTCTGACATCGTTATGTACCTGAGATCTGCCCATCCATTTCAGGATGGCGGTCAGCTCCCGGGGTTCTCCATCACGAAGAACGTATACCCGTAATACCGCTTGTATTCCCGGTACATCTCCGCCTCGTGCCCTAAAGAGTCAAGGATGGCGGCAGAGGCAGGATCTGATCCATGGGTCTTTTTCAAATCTGCAATCCTGGCCAGCATCGGGACATAGTAATTATCCCACCACCCGGCTTCAGGCAGCCGGTATATTCTGATGAGACTGAGCCCGGCGTTCTTTATCTGCTCCTTGAGCTCGTCCTCAGTTTTGGGAACATACCCCTCGCTCTCCCACCACGTCATGAGCTCCCGGGGAGGGTTTGGCTCAAACCACGCAGCATCGGAGACCACCATGTAACCTCCTTTTTTCAGGAAAGGTTTCCATGCCGCCAGACCCTTTTCGAACCCGATGATGAAGATGGCCCCTTCAGACCAGATGAGATCGAATTGTCCCGGTTCAAAAGGAAGGGCGTCCATCGATGCCCACACGGTTTTGATTCGCACGTTTGTGCCTTCCTCCTCTGCTTTTTTATTGACCATATCAAGGAACGGCTGGTGGTTATCAACCGCCGTGATCGTACCGGAAGTCAGCCGGGCGAGATCCCGGGTCTGCGTGCCGCTCCCGCATCCTATATCAAGAACGGAGGGCTTACCTGGGAGGGCGGGCAGACAGGAAAAGACCTTCTCTGTTGCACCCGGGCATCCGGGCCCCTGGCGTGGAAGGTACTCGAAAACCTGGAAAAAAAATTCATCCAGAGTCATAATATCCCAAAGCGTGGGGGGTAGGGATTTGAGTTCTTTGTGGTCAGCTTTGCGGAATTCCGGGCCGGACAAGGGGTATAAAGGCAACCGGTCTCCCTGCCATACCTGCCCTGAGTTCCGGACAAAAATCCTCATCTTCCCGCAGGCCCAATCTTTCCTCCCATGCACGAGGATAGTGAGAAGCGGGTACTGCTCATTGTCGCTTCGCTTGCATCCTTCCTCGTCCCTTATACGGTCTCTTCCCTGAATGTCGCCCTTCCCGCAATCAGCACGTCGTTTGGGATCGACGCTGTCATGCTCGGCTGGGTCACCTCGGCATACATGCTCACTGCCGCGATCTGTATTGTCCCGTTCGGGAAACTTGCCGACCTGTACGGGAGAAAGCGTTTTTTCATCCTGGGAAATGTCCTGTTTGCAGCAGGATCCCTCCTTGCTGCCGTATCGTGGTCGGGCACGGTCATCATCGCGGCACGGGTCATCCAGGGGCTCGGGGGAGCGATGGTCTTCTCGACATCGATCGCCATCGTCACTTCGGTCTTCCCACCCGGTGAGCGGGGGAGGGCCATCGGGATCATCACGGCAACCGTGTATGCCGGCCTTTCCCTTGGGCCGTTCATCGGGGGGGTTCTGACTTATAACATCGGGTGGCCCAGCATCTTCCTCGTCAACATCCCCCTTGCCATCCTCGTTATCCTGCTCACTATGAGGTACATTCCCGGGGAATGGGCCGATTCAGGCAAGAAACGTTTCGACCTGGCCGGCGCGGGACTGTACGGTGTGATGCTGTTTGGCTGCATCTATGGTCTCACCCTGCTGCCCTCCCGTTCAGGGATTCTCTGGATGCTGCTCGGGCTCGTAGTCCTTGCCCTGTTTATCTGGTGGGAACAGCGTGAACCGGCACCGATGGTCGAAATTGCACTGTTCAGGAAGAGCCCGGTCTTCCTCTTCTCGAATATCGCGGCCCTGATCAATTATGCGGTGGTCTTTGCCGTAGCGTTCCTCATGAGCCTGTACCTGCAATACAACCGGGGGATCGACCCCCAGACCACCGGCCTGATCCTCATCGCCCAGCCGGTTGTCCAGATGATAGTATCGCCGGCCGCAGGTCACCTCTCAGACAGGATCGAGCCCCGGATCCTTGCCACGGCAGGCATGGCACTCACGACTGTCGGTCTCGGGATCATGATGCTCCTCTCCCCCACAACACCACTGGCAGTCATCATCGCGGGGCTCGCCATCCTCGGCCTCGGCTATGGTCTCTTCTCCTCGCCGAACACCAACGCCATCATGAGTTCCGTTGACGTGCGGTATCTCGGCCTTGCCTCCGGGATGGTTTCAACGATGCGGGCTATCGGCCAGATGCTCAGCCTTGCCATCGCAATGCTCGTCTTTTCCGCGGTCATCGGTACCGTCCAGATATCACCGGAATTCTATCCCCAGCTGCAGCAGAGCGTCAATATCGCGTTCGGAGTCTTTTTCATACTCGGTCTTGTCGGTATCGCCGCATCGTATGCCCGGGGCACAGTGCGGGAAGCCCGCTGAGATCGGGGATGTTACATCCTTCTGCAGACTGGGACTGTCCTCCATACTTTCACCGCGCCCATGCCTCAGGGTTATTGAACCGGACGGAAAAGATCAGGTTATGACAAAGAAAATCGAAACGGTCTGCGGCTATTCCTGCACCGGGTGCGAGCACCACGAAAAGGAATGCCCGGGATGCGAGGCAACGAAGGGTAAGCCGTTCTGGACCGGGTATGTCGGTGCTGACTCCTGCCCGGTCTATTCCTGTTGTACTACGGAGAGGAAGCTTCCGCATTGCGGGAAATGTCCCGATCTTATGTGCGAGCGCTTCACCCGCTTCAGGGACCCGGGCATGAGCGATGAGCAGGTAACATCAGGACTCGCGGAGATGGAACGGGAGCTGAGGAGCAGGAAGTAACCTGCAATTTGTTGCCGGGAGCTTTTTGCAGTACTGGTCCGGGAAATTCCCGGGTTGCTTATTGCGGGGAGAACGGGATTGGTCCCGAGCGCAGGCTCCAGTCTTCTTCAAACGTTGCCTGGATCCCTGAAATGATCGCGGGATCCACGAGAAGGAGCCCAAGTTCCCGGTCCTTATCCAGGTGCTGGGTCTCGAAGTTCTGGGACCCGACAAACGCCCGCTGCGAGCCGGTGCCGTTATCGGCGATGAGCACTTTTGCGTGCATATAATACGAGGTTCCCTGACGGATTGCAACCCCGCTGTCGGCCAGGTTTTCAGCTGCCTTCAGCCGTTTCTTCCCACCCCCGGCAGGATCCGGTATGAGAACCCGGACCAACACTCCCCGTTTCGCTGCCTGGCTCAGGTTCTCCACGACAAGCGGATCCTCAAGATTCTCGTTGTAAATGGTGATGTCCGAATGTGCTCCTTCGATTAAGGACAGGATCGTTGCCCGGGCATGATCGGGACTCCAGACAAGGGTCGGGACTCGATAAGTCGCAGTCCGGTTGTTCCAGTCGGCATCGAAAACCTCCCCGATCTCACGAACCTCGGTGAGATTGTCGGTTCTCACGATGAAGTCCCGGGTCGAGGAGAAAGTATCGGGTTTCAGGTTACAGGTCATGATTAGCGAATACTTCCCATCGATGGTGAAGGTCTTCTGGTGGGTCTTGGCGAAGACCGCTGGCCCGGGCCGGGTGAGGACACCATGCGATTCCAGTTCCTGCATCCGGGGCAGGTTCCGGTCGGTGACTTCTGATTCGGGATCCTTGCCTGCATCGTAGATGACCCGGACCGCGATCCCCCGGGCCGAGGCATTTTCAAGCGCTGCCATGATCTTCTTGTCATTCAGGTTGTAGATCGTGAGATTGATCGACCGGGTTGCACTATCAATGGCATCGATAATGGGTGCCCGCCCGCTGTCGGGTTCGATGAAGAGAATGTACGGGGACGGTGATGATATGGCCGGGGTTATCGCCTTGGGAGAGCGTGAGAAGATACCTGCGATCGCGGGGTTTGATCCGGATTCGGCCGCAAGGAATCCAAGACACGCGAGAATGACGAGGAACAGGATGATGAAGGCTGGTATCTTCTGCATCGGGATCATGAGAACATGGCAGGTTGGGAATATACAGGTAGCGGAAAGGATCGTGCAGGCTTCCGGGCCTGTCATGATGAAATGTTATGACACCGGTGAGAAATACAGCTCATCGACAGGATTGATGCCAGGGTCCGAGACTGACTGGTTACAAGGGGCAGAATTTACATGGCAATGGCATGTCGCAGAACGCTTTTGCATATTTTAATAATGTTATAAAAAATATGCTGATTTAATTCCGTTGATTCATGCATTCGAGTACTCTCCATTCTTAGGATAGCACCTCCTTCCTTCGAACCTGTTGCCCGGATTGCGGGTCCGCTCCTGCGACCCAGCCCTCAGCGGAACATGACCTGCAGGAGTGAAAACGAGGTATGCCATGAACAGAAAAGCAATGGAAGAACAGATCCGGAAACTCCGGGCCGAGACACCTGATATCAGAATTGCCTTCAATAAGGAGCGGTCAGCCATTTCCCTGATGAGGGGGCGACTCCCGGGAAGAGCAGGGAAAGTACCGGATTTTAAAAAAAACCCGTATTCAATTGCCCGGAAAGTCATCAGGGAATACCGTGCCCTTTTTGGTGATATCGACGAGAAGAAAAATCTTGCCAATGGCAGGGTGCTGATCGACCGGCAGGATCAGACGCACGTGTCGTTCCAGCAGATGCACGGCGATGTGATCGTACTGGGCGGGGGCATCTCTGTCCACTATGCTGCAGATGGATCGGTCTATCTCATCAGGTCCACCCTTGCGCACGGCATCGATGCGCCGAAAAAGCCATCCGTAACAGCAGAAAAGGCGGCGGAGATCGCTTTACAGGATGCAGGAGATGGATCTGAATTGTTCGAGAGCGTCAGGCCGGTCCTCTTTGTTGCGGGCGCCGCGATCGTGCACCGGGAAATGGAGGAGCGGGAGTACTATCTCTGCTGGAAGATGCGGGTGATCCCGCCCAGGACAAGCCGGATTCCCGACCAGATCTACCTTGTCGATGCATCGGACGGGACGGTACTCATGAAGTATCCGGCTGTGTGGAATATCGGCACAGGTTACTACTCACAGGGAACTACACTGAATTCCGAGCCCTCAGACGGAACATTCCGGCTCCGCGATACCGTCACTTCCTCCGGCTGGCTGGTAGAGACAAAACCCGTCATCCATACCTACGATGATGCCGGCGTGGGAGCCCTGGTCCTCACGGACTATTCCGAGGACAGCGACGATAACTGGGACAACGACGGAGTCGTTCCAGAGAATCGCTGCAATGACCAGAGAGAAGAGGTGGATATCCACCGGTATCTGGGCTACATCCTCTCGTATTATTATACGACCCACGGACACAACAGCTGGGATAATGCCGGCACGGATATCAAAGCCCACGCCCACAACAATGCCCTGTGGATCATGCCCAACAACGCATTCTGGGATACCGATAGGAAGCAGATTTATGTGGGCGACGGTAATGGCGTCTGGATGGACTTCGTGTGCCCCCTGGACGTCCTGGGACATGAATTTACCCATGGCGTCAACGATGGCTTCGGCATCTTCGCGATCAATGATGGCGAAATCGGGGCAGGCAATGAGGCCCTGGCAGATATCTTCTCGTACTTCATTGCTTTCGATTACCCGGCCGAGTGCCCTGATCCGGAGCATCTGGGAGTCCGGATGTTTTTCAGCGGTTATTCACGAAATATAGCCGATCCGAGCCGGGACCCGGGAGGCACGGTCCTGTATGATGCCACGGACGATGATACCAAGATCGACAGTGTGTATGGTGCAGGATATTACCCTGACCATTACAGCATCCGGTACACGGGAGAGTATGACCACCACGGGGTTCATGTCAACTGTCCGATCCTCACGCATGCCTTCTATCTCATGATCAATGGCGGAACCCACCGACTTTCCCGGATCACGGTCTCGGGTATCGGCACCGGGCCGGTCGAACAGATGCTCTATGCCGCCATCTCGACTCCGGGACTCCTGACCCAGACCTCAACGTTTGCCGATATCCGGATCGCGATGATCGAGAGCTGCCTGTCCCTGTACCCGGAGAACCTCGGTTACCTTGCCACAGTGAAAAGTGCGTTCGCTGCCGCCGGGATTGGCCCGGACCTCTATATCCGCGACCAGCTCTCCGACCAGGGAGCGGAACCGGGAACCCTCTCCTGCATGAGCCCCGACATCATCGTACGGCAGCTTCCCGCAGATGCTGCAACCCTTGCCCAGATTGGTGATAGTACGAACAGCTCCCTCTGCGAGAAGATAGAACTGGGCGGGAGGGATCATTCGGTCTACTTCCGGGTCTTCAACCGGGGTTCTGTTCCCGCTTCCGGGACCCTGCGCCTCTTCATCTCGCCGGTCTCCACCTTCCCGGTTCCGGGATCGTGGCACGAGGTGGGACACTATGATTTCGGTCCTGTACCTGAAAACGGGGGAATCTGGGTCCCTGGTGCAGCAGACCAGTGCATCACCCTCACATCGGCGCTGATTGACAGTCTTGGCGTGGGGCACTTCTGCTTCATCGGCATCATCGAGTGCGATGCCGATCCCGCTCCGGATTATACCCTGATCAACGATACCGGTGAGTTCCATGATTTCATCATCAGGAGCAACAATTTTGCATGGAGGAACTGCGTTATTGAGGACAATGTCCATCCCAGCCTCAGAGGGGAGATCCCGCCGTTTACCAGGGATTTTCGCATGCAGGGTTTCGGCCGGCCGTTTGAACCCCGGAATCTTGAGATAGACACGCGGGACCTGCCTGCAGGGACGGAACTCGTCGTCCTCATTCCCGAGGCAAAATTTTTCGGGCTGAAAGCCTCGGAATTGGGCAGTGCGGGTATTACAGGCCAGCCGGCCAAAGTGGCGGACACTCTTGACGATCCAGATGGCACTGCCGCAAAGGAGCCAATCAGGCAGATTCCCCTCGGCCTTATAGCCGGTGCGGCTGCCGTATCGCCTGAAGTAAAAACAACCCTTGCTACGTGGGAAGTCGGGAAATACCAGCCGGTAAAGATCCGGAAACCTGGCGTATTCCGCCTTGAGGGGTTCCGGCTCGACCGGGCCGAACGCACGACCATCCGGTTTGTCGTGAAGTTCCCAAAAAAGACGGGCGACCACGATGTCACCCTCGCATTCCGCGAGCGGGTGAGGGGCGCGATTCTCGGGCAGATGAACTATGTTTTCCGGATACGGAGAGCCAGGGCCTGATAATCCATTTTTTCCTGTTTTAACAAAGTGCCACCCGGCCAACAGGTAACATTTCAAGGCTTGGCCGCACTTTTTTTCCCACCTGTCATCACATAAAAGATCACCGCCGAACAGAGGAAAACTTCGATATACAGCCCGATCATGAGAAGGATGCTGTTCCAGGGCGGGAAATAGGCAAATGAAGAAAGATTCAGGAGCCATGTGATACCGTCCATAACCAGGCCCAGCAGGGGAAAACGGTATGAGAAGCCGGGGGCCGGCTGCCCCACCCGTGCCTCGACGCTACCCCCGAGGAAGAACACCCCGAGCAGGAGCACGGCAACGTACGAAACGAGCGCAACGGCTACCCACGGCCGGGCACCGGGATCCTTTCCTTCGAAGAACGAGAAAGCACCGAGGACCGCCATGATGACAAACGTCAGCATGAGGAAAAGCATCGGGACGACAAAATAGTCCGGGGCCGGTCCGCTTGGCGCAAGAACTGCGTAAGTAACAGCGGTCAGCCCGGCAAGGAGAGGAGGGACATAGACCGGGATCGTTTTTGTGATTTTTTTGAGAAGAAAAAAGAGTCCTGAAGCATACAGGCCGATAAAAAGAATACCGCAGGGGATGAGAACCCAGACAGGAATCCAGTCGGTCATGCTTCCCGGTAGATTTCCCGGACAATACTATAAACATATTTAAATAAAAACCGGGTTCGCAAAAGCTATTCAGGATTTGATTGATTCATGACAGGATTTCAGTCAGGGCTCGCTTAAAAAAATTTCAATCAAAGTCTGGTTGAAAACTTTTGATCAAGGTTCGAATGAAAAATAAAAATCGAAGTCCGGTTGATCCGGATCAGGTTTTCAATCAGGATCACGATCGCGATTGAAATTTTAAAATCAAAGCTTGATTGAAATTTTATGCTCTGTAGAAAACCTCAATCCAAACAAATTGTATGAACCTGTCAAGGTTAGCGAGAATGATTTTGCAAGAGATTTCCTTCTTCTGAATCTGAAATAATCGAGATTTCAGGTCAGCCCCGAACCTTCGTTTGAGAACCGAGAACTTGGTTTCAACCAGGAACCGTTTTCGGTAACGGGTTGAATCAAAATTGTCGGTCATTTCTTTACGATATTTTCCCCAGACATGTTCGGTATTTTTCCAGATTCTGGTAGGAATAACCGAATCAGCATTCAGAGATTCCCGGATCATTCGGTGCATTTTTTCAGAATCGTATCCTCTGTCCATGAGATAACACTCCGATCTCCGAGATTTGTGGCATCTCTTGAGAAGAATGAAAGCATGTTGAGAATCGTGGACCCGGCTTTTCGATATCGTGAATCCAGTAATTACCTGCTGATCAGTATCGACAGCAATCGAAGTTTTTAGGAAATGTTTCCGGATTTTTCCGGTTCTTACGGAGTAATAGTGACTGGAATATCCGCTGGTGAACCCGGACGAATCGATGGCTGTGATAGAGATTGTACCGTCCTCTGAGTAGAATAATTTCAGAGTATTTTTGAAGAGAAGATCGAAGTACAAGGATTTGATACGACAGAGAAATTTTTGGAGCGTTGTGAAGTGAGGGATAGTTGTAAGCCCGAGTACTGCTCGGATACGATCCATCTCTTCGAGGTTCCATATGACTGTACGATAATCTTCTTTCCGGTATTCTTTGAAGAGAAGTAACGTCAGAAGTTGATGCTGGGTGTAATCTCTCCTCGAATATTTGCAGGAATACGGGGAAATCCTGGAAGATTGTACTATTGAAAATGCATGTTTGATAAAACGGATAAACCGGCCTGACGATTTCTTTATTGTCTCCTTATCGTTACTGAACATAACAATATGAGGAGACACCGTACCTTAGATCTTTCGGTCGATTTTGACTCTTTTTCATTATCAAGAAAATGATTTCTACAGAGCAAAATTTTACAATCAAAGTCCGGTGAAAAAATAAAAATCAAGGTTTGATGATCAAAAGTTAAGTACCTGTACACAAGTGCACACGGACCGTTCACGACGGAGACTCGATCGTAAATATGGTTTTTCAATCAAGGTTTGATTGATCTGCGAGCGGTTTTCAAACGCGATCGTGATCGCGATTGAAATTTTTTGGGCAAGGTTTGGTTGAAAATTGTGGATCTGTTGAAATCCAAAACCGGGGGGTCAAGGGGATGCGCCCCTTGGGCTGCCTCCCCCTTTGGGGGAGAGAGGGGGTCACGCTCCTTCCACAGGGAGAATAAGAGAACATAATGGAAAACAGGATTTGTGCTGCACCAGTGAACGGAGGGGACAGTGCCTGTCCCCCCGCACCGCCCCTGCGCATTGTCTTGCTGCGGGAATTACCTGTTCGGGAATTATCGCTATCGGGGAACGCCTAGGTTCCGGGAACAGAAGCACAATTTGCCTTAGCTACCAAGAATGTCAAGAATATTGTTTCGATTCTCTGTCTATATCGTGGAAATGATTTCTAACGAACAGAAAAAATCAATCAGAAAAGGAGACGCTGAAGTGTTACGCAACGCTATTAGGTTGTTTTCGAATTGAGAAATCCATAATTATTGACTTGCGTCTTGCTTTGTCGGGAAATTCTTCTAAATACAATTCAGTCGCTTCTTTGAGATTATTTATCGCTTCATCAATTGAATAACCTTGACTGACGGTCCCTACTTCAGGACACTCAGCCACAAACATATCTTCTTCCTTGTTAATGACCGCTGTATATTTTTTCAACCACATCACCGGGTGTCTTATCGAAAATGATTACCCCTTTTTAGAGGAAATTGATATGTAATATTGGATGATTCAAGTTAATAAAATCATTATGGTGATAAAAGGTTCAGTACTTCTCTAAATTTTCTTCCATGAACTTTGGATAGTCATCAACGCTTACCAACCTCCGATCAACTGAGAGATCGAAGAACAGAAACAACCGTAACGAATTTGAGTTTTCTCCGGAGTCCTTCCCAAACAAGTAGCCGGAAGAGATCAAACCGGAACAAATCTTCGTCAATCGTTCTCGGCCCACGTTGAACCTTTGAAAAGAACATCCATTGAAGAGTTACCCAGATATTCTTGAGGAGGAACGAGATTATCGTCAAGAGATAGCGGAGCACAACATTCCGGGAAGATGTTTTAGCTTTCACGATGTTTCGGATACGGTATGAAGATTCGATAGCGAACCGGTTCTTGTAGACCTGGTAGACTCTTCGGGGTTTCCAGTCAATGCCGTATACGACATAACCGAGATTCACATTCCCGAATTTTTTATTCCTTCCCTGAAGGTACTGGACATCAATTGCGAGAGTAAGATCAAGAGGTTTACCTGTCCCCATCATCGTGTACTGGGCATACCGGGAATGATTCCCCCGGAGAATTTTCTTGAGTTCCAGGCCGTATTTTCTCACCGGCACGATATGCGGGATGTTCTCATTCTGGAGAAACGAAAACACTTCGTTCGAGTAGAAACCACGATCGAGACAGAGAACGGTGATAGTCACTTTCGCGTTATTGATTATAGCTAGGAATTTCCGAATGTACTCGACCTTTGATACTCCCTTTTTTACCGGGAAAACTGCAAAGGTCTGCCGTTGACCTTTTGTTGTGATATAGAGCGAAACGTACGAGTAAAATGTCGTTGTTGATTTCTTCATTTTGCTCTTGAGGACGTAATCTTTGTTCGCTTCGATAATTTCACCATAATACGGATCGTCGGTGAAATCTATGGCAAAATGATACGATTTCCCGGGAACAAGGATCTGACCGTTTGAGTAAGTGAGGATCTTTGATTGTAATTCCAGAAGTGAATCCAAATTCACCTTCGACAAATGGTATCTGACCGATGTTTCACACGGAACTTTTTCTACGACTTTATTGAGGGAATGCACTGATAGTTTGGTCGCTGACATCCCGACGAGTGACTGGATGAGTGTCTTTTGTTTTAGCGTTCCATTGATGGAAATCGTTAGGTGCCGGTTGATTGCATTCACTGCTATTTCGGAACAATCTTCTGCTCGGATCTCATTCTTTATTCGGCGGGCAATTTGCCGTTTATTGACCATATTCGGCGCCCGCCGTCTATTTAGATCTTACTGTCTTCTTTAGCTGTAACTAAAAATTAGTGAAGTACTGAGGTTATTAATTCAATTTTTAGGCAATTATTGATATTGAGCGAAATCTTCCGGATCAATTTTTGCCAACTTTAAAACACCATGCAGTGTCCCAATTTTTAATTCATCGTGTAATGGGACTACAGTTCCGACTTTTCCGGATGCAGTAATTTTAGAGAGACGAACATGACTTCCTGCCGTACCACTAATGCTGAAGCCAAAGTGATTGCATAACACTTTTACGACTTTTTCACCTGAAGTTTGTTTGAGGGTTCTACTCACCAGGGGTCACATCCACCTTTGTGTCGTTAGGTTGCGACTGAATTTCCACATTTTGTTTTTTTGAGAATGACAACGTCTTTCGATAGAGAGGGATCATGTCATAGAGTAAATCCCATACATCGGGTCGATTCTGTATCTTTAAAATAAAATAATCTGTTTTTAAGATCGACCAATTTGGATCGGACTCTAATGTAGTCTCATCATTGCCTTGAGTCGAAGTTGGAGTCGGTTTTTCCGTCGCTTTGTTTTCAGATTTTTTGGCTGTTTCTGTCGATTTGATAATGTCTTTTACAGGAGGGGCTTCTTCAGGATCATTGTTCCGTTGAGGCTCCGGAGTTTCTTGGAGATTATTATTAACGAAGTCTTTCGCTCCCATTATAAATGAAAATCTCGTCTTTTGTCCATGCCGTCCAATGAATGTATTCCCCAATCCGGTAAGATCTAATAATTGGAAGAAAAAGGATACTGCTCGTGCAAGGTTATCCTCACTTAATTTAAAGTTCATTTCGCGAGCCCACAATTGTTGGACAAATTCAGTAGGTATTGTGTCTTTCTCTTCTCTTACCATCCTACTCAAGGCAATTTCATAAGGGCGGAAATTTTGGATAATGCACGAAAGAATTAACTTTTTCTTGTCCACCTCATTAATTTCCCATGCAATGTGCTTTCCAGTTGATGAGAGAATGGGTTGATTATTTTCAATGCTAATTAAGTTTAATTCAATAGCTGCGTTTTTTGCTTTTTGATACGATTTTCCGACCCTCAGTCCCAATTCATCGTCTGTACTCGAAGGTCTTTTCTTAAGTTCATCAAGAACTAAAAATACATTATCCACCGCAAGCCCGTATGGCAACGTTTCAACATTTTTTTCTTCTGCCATTCCTAATCACCAACTCACAATAGATATAAAGCGGTATTTTGTTATAAATATTTCTGATCTCAAACCACAAACGGTATACATTTTATTCTAATGTGATCACAGAATGAAAAATTACGTCATAATACTCAAAGATCTGTTTAAATTTTTAAGAGAGATTGTTTGAGATTGTGGATCACTAAATTGTCATGCAATAATGAAATTGACGCTCACTATTGGGATATCTTTAATAATTGTACTAAACCCGGGTATCCTTACGCATTCTAACTGCGCTTTGAGATAATCAGTACATATGAACGAATCGTTATTTCCGATCAATCACATAGGAAAAAAGGTTCGCTGCTGGTACTCGCATTGCTGCGATCGTTCTTACGGGTGTCGAATGCAGCTACGCTACGGACTATATAGATCAGGAAAGTGGAGATTTTTTTAGAGCGCGAATCAATTCTATTTTCCTTTCCCCTTCTTCTCCCCGGTCCCGAAAAGCTCGTTCACCATCTTCACGGCACACAGATCGCCGCACATCGAGCAGGTCTCGGTCTCGCCGTCCCGCTCGTGGATCTTCTTTGCATGATCCCCGTATAATGCGAGCCGGAACTGCTCGTCCCAGTCAAGCGTATGCCGGGCCTCGGCCATCTGCACTTCCCGGTCCATCTTCCAGCCATCGTGTTTCCGGACGGTGTCTCCCACGTGGGCTGCTATCTTTGCCACCCGCGTCCCTTCGATGATGTCCGCAACATCCGGCAGCGCGAGATGTTCGCTTGGCGAGACCATGCAGAGGAAGTCGGCGCCGTTCAGGCAGGCCGTTGCACCTCCTATGGCTGCCACGACATGGTCGTAGCCCGGCGCGATATCGGTGACGATCGGGCCGAGCAGGTAGAGCGGGGCATGGTCGGTGATCTCTTTTATCATCCGCACATTGTAGCCCACCTGGTCGAGCGGCATATGGCCCGGTCCCTCGATCATCCGCTGGACACCGGCTTCCTGCGCCCGCTTCGCAAGGGTGCCGAGCGTTACGTATTCCACGGACTTCGCAAGCTTCCCGGCATCCTGCAGGCAACCGGGGCGCATCCCGTCCCCGAGGCTGACCGTAACATCATATTCGGCAAGGATCTCGAGCAGGTAGTCGTACTCGGCATAGAGCGGGTTCTCCTCGCCGCGCTGCATCATCATCGCGCAGTGGAACGAACCGCCCCGGCTCACGACCCCCATCTTCCGGGGGTCGGCCCGGAGTGCTGAAAGCGCCTGCATGTTCACCCCGCAATGGAGGGTGAGGAAATCAACGCCCTGGCGACAGTGCTCCCGGATGACCGTAAAGAGCAGGTCGGGCGTGACATCCCGGGCATTCCCCGCACGGCGCACCGCTTCGTACACCGGCACCGTCCCGACGGTCGTATCGAGCGCGAGCATCTTCCTGCGGATTGCAACGAGATCGCCCCCCGTGGAGAGATCCATGAGGGCATCGGCACCATTGGCGAGCGCCGCCCTTGCTTTCTCCTCTTCAAGGGCAGGATCGCACCGGCTGCCCGATGTCCCGACATTAACATTGATCTTGACCGTGCACCCGCTCCCGATGGCGCACAACGGGTGCTCCCGGGCCGGGTTCGCCGGGACTACGATCCTTCCCCGGGCTATTCCCCGGGCAAGCCGTTCCGGCTCCATCTGTTCCGCCCGTGCAACCGCTTCGAGTTCCGGCTGGACTCCGCGACTGCACCTGCGGATGAGCAAATCCATAAGAAACATCTGTTACGGCTCCTTATTATTGTGCATGCAGGTCAGGTGGATTTGCGGGGAATCGGTCTTTGCCAATGCGTATATCTTCGGAAATATCCTGGTGGACGCAGGTGTCCTGCCCATGGCAGTCCAGCCCTATAAGGAGGAGATCGAGACTATTGTTCTCACGCACTGCCATTTCGATCATACTGCCCGGGTGAAAGAGATCGCGCACATGTGCAAGGCCAAAGTTGCCATCCACACGGAGGATGCCCTTGGTCTCCTGGAGGATACAAAGAGCCTCTCCATGCACTTTGGCGCCCGCTCGCCGGGTATCCTCCCCGACATCAAGCTTAAGGACGGGGATCGGGTAGGCGACCTCCTTGTCATACATACCCCGGGCCATACGAAGGGGAGCATCTGCCTCTGGTCTGAGAAGGACCATGTGCTCATCAGCGGAGACACGGTATTTGCGGACGGCTACTTCGGGCGTTACGATTTCCCGGGCGGGAGCAGGGCTGAGCTCGCCCGCTCCCTTGACCGGCTCTCGCTTCTCGATGTCGAAGGATTGTATGCCGGGCATGGAGAGCCTACCGACCAGGGCGGCAGCCGGTGCATTGCAGCAGCCCTCGGGCTCATGAAGAGCGGCTATGGATAAGGGAACCTACTGTCTCGTGTTCAGGAATCCCGGCTGCACGATCATGGTCGGGGCGCTCGGGGAGATTGCGTTCCGGAAGGGCTGGCACATCTATGTGGGCTCTGCGCTCGGCAGCGGGGGACTCACCCGGCTCGAACGCCATATCACCCTCTCCCGTGACAGGAACAAACGCCCGAAGTGGCACGTGGATTATCTCTCAACCGGCCACTCTTTTACACTCCGGTATACCGTTCACGCCGTGACGGAAGGCCGGTTCGAGTGCCGGCTCGCAGATACCCTTGCAGAACCGGGCATTCCCGGGTTCGGGTGCAGTGACTGCACCTGCAAATCCCACCTCTTTTACCGCACCCACGATCCCGTGCACGAGATCGAAATTGCATTCCGGTCGCTGGGGCTCGCACCGGTCACCACAACCATCAAGAACCCGTAATGCAGTAACGGTAACGTATGAAGGTTCTGGGTATCTCGGGAAGCATGCGAAAGGAAG
This sequence comes from uncultured Methanoregula sp., assembly GCF_963678795.1. Taxonomy (NCBI): domain Archaea; kingdom Methanobacteriati; phylum Methanobacteriota; class Methanomicrobia; order Methanomicrobiales; family Methanoregulaceae; genus Methanoregula; species uncultured Methanoregula sp. The sequence continues at coordinate 1,002,293 of NZ_OY787452.1, forward strand.
GCAACACTGCAAGCCTCGTGAAGGTCATCCTGAACAGGTGCGAGGAGGCCGGGATAAAAACCGAGTTCGTCTCCCTTGCGGGAAAGAAGATCCTGCCCTGCCTCGGCTGTGACAAGTGCCGGGAGAAGAAATGGTGCATCATCGAGAACGATGACTGGGACGGTGTGATCAAAAAAGTACTTGACTGCGATGTCCTCGTTATCGGTTCCCCCACCTATTATTTCGATGTCAACGGGCACACCAAGAACTTCATCGACCGCACGTACTCCCTGTACCATGACCGCAAGCTGGCCGGCAGGAAAGGTGTTGCTGTCGCAGTGCACGCCAACAAGGGAGTCACAAGGACCATCCAGACCATCGAGGGGTTCCTCAGTACCCACGAGTTCTCCTCGCTCGGGTCTGTAAAGGGGACCGGATTCCACGAGGGCGATGTGCTGGGCGATGCCGAAGCGATCCAGAAAGCCGAGAAGACGGCCGATAAGATCATCCGCCTCGTCAAGACCCGTCACGGGTGATCTTCAGCACCCGTGCTTTTTCCCGGTCATCTCCCGTATATCTATCCGGATCACGCAGACCCGGCCAAGCTCCTTTTCGCTGAACGTGTGCTCTTCCCCGCCGTAATGTTTCAGGATGCAGGTGAGCGCGTGCTGCTTCTCCGCGTCCCGGGTTACAAAATGGGCAGTCCCGGTGCAGATCACGCTCTGGTACTGCATCTCCCATGAGCAGGGGTTGTCGGACGGGACAGGCCCCGTAGTATTATCCACTTCAACACAACAGCACGGGTTGTGCCTGATGATCGCGATCTTCTTTCCTTCCGGGGAGGAATGAATGTAGATTGAGCTTCCATCCCTGCCAAAACAGAGCGGGACTACATAGGGCTCGTTGCCGTCAGCAAGACCAAGCCGGCATACAGGCGCAGAATCAAGTATCGCCGCCATCCCGGCAGGGTCTGTAATCTCGCGATCTTTCCGCCGCATACCGGTTCCCCGTGCTTACCTCAGGAGGAGATCAGTTCGTACAATGTCGTTCGCCGGGCAAGCGTTCTCCCGAGATCCTCGGCAACGCGCTGCATCTCGGCCGGGTCGAGATAATCCGTGTTGGTGGCACCGGCCCCCTTGGAGATGCTCTCCTCGAACATGGTCCCGCCCAGATCATTGCCCCCGGCAATAAGGCCGAGCTGGGCCATCTTGATCCCCTCTTTCACCCACGAGACCTGGATGTTCTTGAAATTGTCGAGGAAGAGGCGGGAGACTGCCACCATCAGGAGATCCTCCCTCCCCGTTGCCCCGGCCCGGGCCTTCCCCTGGCGGAAGATCGGAGTGTTCATGTGGATGAACGAGAGCGGGACCAGTTCGGTGAACCCACCCGTCTCATCCTGGATATCCCGCAGGATGGCAAGGTGCCGGACCTGGTCACGGTCCGTCTCGCAGTGGCCGTACATGATCGTGGCGGTGGTCCTGATGCCAAGACCGTGGGCCTCGGTAATAATGCGGATCCATTCTTTCGTCGATATTTTCTGGTTACAGATCTTCTCCCGGACCGAGTCCACGAGGATCTCCGCCGCTGTTCCGCACATGGAGCAGAGACCGGCCTCTTTCATCATATCCAGCACCTCAACCGTGCTCAGGTGGCTTCTCTTTGCCGCATATGCCACTTCCATCGGGTTGCTTGCATGGAGGTGGACGTCCGGTGCCGCCTCGCAGATCCAGCGGTATACATCGGTATAGGACCTGGCGGTAAAGTCCGGGTGGAGACCACTCACTGTGCAGATCTCCGATACCCCGCGCTCCTTTGCAAGCGTGGCTTTCTTCTGGATCTCCGCCTTGTCATGGAAATAGATCCCGGGATCACCCGGCTTCTTCGAGTACCCGCAGAAACCGCAGGCATTGACGCACAGGTTGGTCACGTTGATATTCTGGTTGCGGACGTACGTCACCGCGTTCCCTGCCCGCTGTTCCCGCACCTCGTCGGCCGCGGCGGCGATCTCCCAGACCTGCCGGTCGCGGGTCCGGAAGAGGGCGAGCGCCTCGTCAGTGTCAAGGCGGTGCCCGGCTATTACATCATCGAGTAATATTCTCAGGTTCTTATTCATACTCTCTCCAGGTTCGGTATGCAGTGTAGCCCCGCGTAAAAGTAAAAGTATCGCATTCGCATGCCGCAGCATTATAACCCGGTACGACAACCATTCCTAGAAGACGATGCACCAGACACATGTTCACCTGACAAAGAAAGTCGCAGACGGATTCATCATCCCCCTTGGGCCGGCCAACCTTGTTGCGGTCAGGACGGATGTGGGCATGGTCGGATGCGGGGCCTTTGACGTGGCGGCACTCGATAAATTCAGTTACCCGGCCGCGAAGGTGCGCCCCGCGTTCGGGCCGTCTGTCGTCACCATAGATGATTTGCTGAACGGGATCATCAGGGAGGCAAACCGTTCGGCAATAGGACGCGGGATCAAGAACGGTATGACCGGCCGCGAGGCCCTTGAGCTGCTCTGAAATCCTCTTTTCTTTCCAGTACTGATCAAATGAAGGATGGGTCCCCGGCCCTACACCAGCTCGTAGAGCGTTGTCCGCTGCCGGAGTTTCCGGCCGAGATCGCTCGCGATCCGATCCATGTCCCTGGGGTCAAGATAATCCGACCCCGATGCGCCGGCATTGCCGGTCACGTCGTCCGTGAACATGGTACCGGCAAGATCGTTGGCACCTGACAGGAGAGCCAGCTGGGTCATCTTGAGGCCTACTTTTCCCCACGCGACCTGTATATTGTCGAAGTTATCCAGAAAGAGGCGGGAGACCGCTATCATCAGGAGGTCCTCGCGGCCGGTAGGCCCGGCCCGGGCTAGTCCCTGCTGGTACAGCGGTGTGTTGGTGTGGACAAAGGGGAGGGTCACCAGTTCGGTGAACCCGTGCGTCTCGTCCTGGACTTCCCGCAGGAGACCAAGATGCTCGGCCTGGTCCACCGGGGTCTCGTACGAGCCGTACATGATTGTTGCCGTGGAGCGCAGGCCCGTCCTGTGCGCTTCCCTGATGATCCGTATCCAGTCTGCAGTGGGGATTTTCCGGGGGCAGATCACCTCCCGGACAGAATCGACGAGGATTTCAGCAGCAGTTCCCTGGATCGTCCCAAGCCCTTCCGCCTTAAGCCGGGCGAGCACATCGGTTGTCGCAATCCCGCCTTTCTTTGCTGCAAAAGCCACTTCGTCCGGGCTGAACGCATGGATGTGGACACCGGGACCAACCTCGTGCACCCAGTCCATCAGCTCGCAGTAGGTATCCAGCGTGAACCCCGGGTGGACTCCCGAGAGGAAACAGATCTCCGTGACTTCCCGTTCCATCGCGAGCCGGGCTTTGGCCTGGATCGCACTCTTGTCATTGCAGTACGCTCCCTCGTCGGTTGCCTTCCGGCCGAAGCCGCAGAACCCGCAGAGGTTCTTGCAGATGTTGGTGACGTGCAGGTTCTGGTTCTTCACATAGGTGACAATATCGCCCACTTTTCGTTCCCGCAGTTCATCGGCGGCGGCAACTATCTTCAGGACGTCCCGGTCCCGGGTACTGAGCAGGCCGGCAGCTTCATCTACCGTAACCCGGTGGCCTGATAGTATATCGTCGAGGAGTGTTGTGATGTGCGCCATGGTCGTCAGTCCCGGTTACCGTTGTTTCTTGCCGGCCTTCTTTGCCGGTTTTGCCCCTTTCTCTTCACGGGACCGCAGGTACATCTCGTGAAGGACCATAATGACGATCACGATGATCACCACTTCCACGATGTGGAGGGGGAGGTACCCCACCAGGGGAACGGTGAAGAGGGATTTTCCGACAATCCACTCCTCTCTGACCGGCTCCGGCTGGCCAATCCCCTGGAAGGTGACGAACTGGTCGGGGTAAGGGTTGTTGTCCCCCCAGGTTATGTAACCTGGGTGGGGAGCGGTATAATTCGTCTTGAGAGTAACGCCACGGATCTCGGTTAAGGGCTGGTCGGTAGCATAGGCAACAGCGCGGTGGATGATCGGGTGAACCGTTGTCAGGCCGTTTGGCTTGTAGATGATGACGTCCCCATAGCTCCCGAACTTCGGGTTACCTGCCGCTTTTCCGTCCAGCCAGGTCTGGAATGTCCCGTACCGGTCTTTCTGGACCACGACAACGAGATCCCCGACTTTCATGTTGGGGTCCATGCTCTTGGATTCGATCGTCACGACCGCCGGCCAGGTACCGCAGATCAGGTAAAGTGCAAGAGCGATCGCCCCGACAACCAGCACCACCCACAGGAGATCCCGGGCAAGCGAGACTGCCCAATGGTCGCTCGTCCTGAACTGGGTGAGAAGTGATCGTAAATCCCGGTTGGTTATTTTCTCTGCCACGTGCAACCCTGCCCTGCTGGATTTTCGTATAATGTTTGACCCGTTATACATTAACCCTGTGGAATTGGCCCGGTGTGATGCATCATGCGGGGAAAAAGATACGGACTATGTAATAGAGACCAAAGGCGATGAGGAAGAGACCGCATACTGCCATGATACGGTGATACAGCGTGTCATTGAGAACCGAGACACCTTTTGAGACACATGCTGCTACCAGGGTGAACCACCCGGTATCCGCCATCCAGTGACCGATCATGAAAACTGCGGCAAGTAAAAAACCACCCTCAAGACCTGCGATAACCATCGCACTTCCGACCGAGAGCCACCAGATCCAGAAGTACGGGTTTGCCGCACTGGAAACGAGACCTGCAACAACCGGGTTACCCTGGGGGGATGCACACTTCTGATCAAGGGAAGCGGTCCTGCTGCCAAGGATGGTAAGGAGCCCGAATACGATGAGTGCCGACCCGCCCACGAGAGCGATAACCGTTGTATACGGACGGGCAATGGTGGCCAGGCCAAAGACGATCAGCAGGAATATTACGAGTTCTGCAAGGATGTGACCAAGCGATATCTTCAGGCCTGCTGTCCAGGACCCGGAGAGGGACGAGTTGATGGTTGCAACAAGGGTGGGCCCTGGGGCTAATGCGCCGGTAAGGCCTATCACGAATCCCAGGACCAGCATGGAGATGATATCGTACATGGATATTCCTGTTAATGCTCAGTAGTACATGTATACGAAGGACATATCAAGACTGTACAACGGGACCGGCAGCCGTGAATTAAGGGAGAAAATACCAGCCTATATGTTATTAGCAGCTGATATTCTACCATGCTTGATGTGCAGGAGATCGCACTCCGCTTCCTTGAGACAAAACTTCAGGTGCACCCCGACGTGGTGCGCTATATCCAGGAGCAGGACGATCCGGACCTGATCGAACGCATCATCCAGAATGTGCCCGGCGATACAATCGTCGTCTCGGCAAAGCACATCCCCGGGATAACCCCCACCCGCGACGGGACGAGGTTCCTTGTCGAACCGAGCGTTGAGGTGGTTTCAGGTATCGCCGGGACTTCCGGAGCAATAACCGGAACCGGTGACTATCTCCACTATTTCCGGGACCGGTACAGCAGGCTTGGCGGCATGATCCGGGCAAGAGCCGGCTCGATGCCTATCGAGGGGCTCACCAAGAATTCCCGGTACCGGCAGGAAGAGTGCACCGTGATCGGGATGGTCGTTGAGGTGAAAACAACCACAAACGGCCACCGCATTGCAGAGATCGAGGACTCGTCCGGGTCGGTTTCCGTACTCTTCCGGAAAGACCGGCCGGTCCATGAAGATGCCGAGAAGATCATCCCGGACGAGGTGATCGGTATCAAGGGGAAACTCTCAAGCGACGGGAAACTCTTCTTTGCCGAGACGCTCTACCGCCCGGATATCCGCATCGACAATGCACCGTTCAAAAGCGAGCAGCCGGGAAAAGCGGTCTTCATCTCCGATGTTCACGTGGGGAGCGACACGTTCCTCGGAGAATGCTGGAACCGCTTTGCCGACTGGCTCGCGGACAACGACTTCTCTTACCTGCTCATAGCGGGCGACCTTGTCGACGGGATCGGCATCTACCCGGGGCAGGAGGCCGAACTGACGATGAAGAACATCTACGAGCAGTACGATGCCTTCGGGGAGATGATGCAAAAACTCCCCTCCCGCATGAAGATCATCATCTCGCCCGGCAACCACGACGTGGTGCGGGGAGCCGAGCCCCAGCCGGTACTACCGGAGCAGTTCACCAGAAAATTCCCCGACAACTGCATCCTTGTTGAGAACCCGGCGCTCGTGCGCCTGCAGGGAGTGCGTGTGCTCATGTATCACGGGCGCTCAATCGATGACATGATCGGCCTCATCCCCGGCGCCTCGTACGAGAAGAGCGGGCAGATGATGGAGGAGATGCTCATTCGCCGCCATCTTGCCCCGGCCTATGGCCGGAGGACACCGATTGCTGCCGGGAAGACCGACCGGCTGATCATCGATCCCCTGCCGGAGATCCTGCATACCGGCCATGTCCATATCAAGGGGATCACCAATTACCGGGGAGTGCTCGGCATCAACGCGGGAACCTGGCAGTCCCAGACCAAGTTCCAGAAACAGATGAATGTCAACCCGACACCGGCGCTTGCGGTTGTTGTCGATCTCCAGACGCTGGTGCCGGAGACGTTCAGTTTTGCATAGCGGGCATCAGTTTCCCGTTAAAATCGCAATCATCATGTAGATGGGTCTGCCATATCCATGCATGAAGACCGGTGCAGGGATAAGAGGGGCATATGGATGAAATTACCCGCTGCTTTTGAGAAAGGCGATCTCTTCTGGTACGCGATAATTGCCGGAACGGCGGCGGCTGCACTTCTCGCAACATTTGCCGGACTCCTTTTTGGAATCTCGACTGGCATTCCCCATCTCCTGTATATTCCGGTTGTTCTCGCCGCATACAAGTACCCGCGCCGGGGAGCCGTCATCGCCGGGTGCATTGGTGGTATCTACCTCCTCATTGTCATCCTCCTTGCAGGTTCATCGCCGGTTATTCTTGCCGAAGCTCTGGTACGCACGCTTGTCATCGTCGTTATCGGGTGGCTGATCGCAACACTTCTCATCCGGCTCCGGGAGCAGGAAGATCTCTACCAGGGTCTCTTCGATCATTCGGAGGGTGGCAGTATCCTCATCGCCGATATCGGCAAGAACCGTACAATCGAGGAGATCAACTGGAAAGCTGCTACCATTCTCCACCGGAAAGCTGCTGACCTGAAAGGCACTTCAGTTACTACCATCTGGAGCGGGGAGGATAACCAGGAGTTTTTCGGACGGCTCTCCCGTGAGGGGGCGGTATATGCCACTGAGACGAAATTCACCCTGCCGGATGAGAACACGTTTATCGTGCTTGTTTCGGCTGCCTCGCTCCCCGGTGAACGGGCGATCCTCACCTTCTTCGATATTACCGGTCGTGTCCATGCCGAGCATGCACTGAAGATGGCAAACGACAAACTCAGCCTCCTCTCCCAATTCTCATCAGACCACCTTCACCACCTGGTTGACGATATCATTGAGACCGTTGATGAAGCCGATACCCGCTGCAGGGATACCGGGATACACACATATTTTGAACAGATCCGGGCGCTCGCATGGAGCGTGGCCCGCCAGCTCTTCCTCACCGAGTCCTACAAGGATCTCGGGACGGTTCCCCCCGTCTGGATAAGCGTGCAGCGGTTGTTTGAGACCACCCGTCTTCCTTCGGATGACGGAACCGTCTCGATACGGTGCTGGACAGGGCGCCTCGAAGTCTATGCAGATCCGCTTTTTTCCGATGTCCTCTCCCATCTCCTGGAGAATTCCCTGCGGCACAGCGGGGGCCGGGTAAAGAACATCGTTGTCACGTATCACGAGACACCTGACGGGCTTGATCTCTGTATCAGGGATGATGGTGCGGGTATCCCTCCCGGCAAGAAACAGCAGATATTCGAGTATGATGCCGGGGGACATGCCGGGATCGGGCTCTTCATCTGCCGGCAGATCGTCGAGGTAACCGATATGACCATACAGGAGACCGGTTCCGAAGGACAGGGTGCCCGGTTTGTTATCCATGTTCCGCCCGGCGGGTACCGTATCGAGGGCACCGGTGATGATGCCCCCCCGCTCCCCTTGTCATCTGAGCCGGTACTGCATCCCGTAAAACACAGCACCGGTGCAATCGTTAAGGAACTGGGTTCCCCTGAGTTTTCCATCGCGGAGACGCTCTGGACCGATTACCACAATACAAAGGGAGATAAAACAACAGACCGCATTTTTGCAGCTTTTCATGACGGGCAGGCCGTCTCGGTTGCGCGATGCAAACGGCACCCGGACGGTTTTGAAGTGGACGGCGTCTTCACTCCGGTCAGCCAGAGAGGCCACGGGTATGCAAATGCCGTTGTCTGGGCACTGGTCGATGCATGCGGGCAGGAGACTCTCTACATGCATTCGGTCTGGGACCTTGCCGGGTTCTATGGCAACTATGGTTTCGTCCCGATTGATGAGAAGGAACTCCCGCCAACCATCCGTGAACGGTTCGCATGGGCCCAGGGTGAGATGCAGGGGGCAAATGTCCGCCCGATGAGACGGAATCCAAACCCGGCCTGAATACATTACCAACCGGAAGGAGCGGAGGACCGAAAGGTTTGAACGGGAACCGGCCCACTCTCGCCTGATACTTCCGCTCAATAGTCTATCTCTATCATTCTTTTGTGGTTATCACCGTCTGTGGATTGTCCGGGCAGTTGAGACGGCGGCATGGGATGACGCAGCCCTGAGAAACGAGAGAGAAAGGGTCCTGTGAATTCCTAAAAAAAATTATTCTTTAGCGGGCTTAGCTGCATCCACGGGTGCGGGCGCTGCCGGTTCCTTCTTCTTTGGACCGGCGACCGTGAACTTCTCAAGACCGCCCCGGGCGGTCATGGCCGGGCGGTACTGGTTGTCCATGGTGAGGCACTTGGTCGGGCAGGCATCAACGCAGACTGCACAGACCACGCAGCGCATCTGGTCGATCTGCCAGGTCTTCTCCTTGACCTCCACACAGATCGCCTGCGTGGGGCACTTGCGCTGGCAGGATCGGCACGTTATGCAACCGTCAGGGTTGATCTTCACGTGGCCTCTGGTATTGGACGTTTTCTTGGCAGGTTTTGCCGGGTACATCAGGGTTGCCGGGCGGGAGAAGAGGCTTTTTATGACCGTTTTTGTCATCTGGAACAGTGTCATGATGCTCACCGCTCCGCACAGCCGATACAGGGATCAATGCTCAGGACAATCACCGGTACATCTGCAAGCTCGCAGCCTTTGAGGAGCGTGACGAGCGGCGGGATATTGGTGAATGTCGGGGTCCGCACCCGGTGCCGGACAAGGTTCTTCTTACCATTCCCCTTGATGTAGTGGATAACCTCGCCCCGGGGCTGCTCGGTCCGCGAGAAGTACTCACCATCCGGTGCACCGGTCACTTTCATCTCAACCGGGCCGTCGGGGATCTTCTTGATGCACTGCTCGATGATATCGATGGACGTGAACATCTCTCTTGCACGAATTGCACAGCGGGCATAACAGTCGCCGTCATGCTCCACTACGGGTTTGAAGTTGATCTTGCCGAGTGCCCCATATCCGGTCTCCCGGATATCGATGGCCAGACCGCTGCCTCTGGCAGTCGGTCCTACAGCACCGAGATAGTATGCGTTCTCCTTGCTGAGCACACCGACGCCTTTCAGGCGGTGTTTCATCGAGCTGTCGTGCAGGAAGACGTTGTTGAGATCAGTGAGCTCGTGCTCCATGCTTTTGAGCCCCTTGAGCATTTCGTCCAGCTTCTCCGGAGTGATATCCTTCCGGACACCTCCCACCTTGCAGACGCCCTGGATGACCCGGCCTCCCGTGGTCGCTTCCAGATCGTCAAGAATGTGTTCCCGGAGGCGCCAGGCGTTCATGAAGACGCTCTCAAAGCCCATGCTGTCGGCAAAAAGCCCGAGCCAGAGGAGGTGGGAATGCAGACGCGAGTACTCGCCCCAGATCGTCCTGAGGTACTGTGCCCTCTCGGGAACCTCAAGTCCCATGATCTGCTCGATGCCCTGCACGTAGGTCTGGCTGTGGATGAAACTGCAGATACCGCAGATCCGCTCCGCAATAAAGACGTACTCGGTGTACTCCCGCTTCTCCACGAGTTTCTCAAGACCCCGGTGGACGTACCCTATCGTCGGGATGACATCCACGACCTTCTCGTCCTCAAGTACGAGATCGAGGTGAAGGGGCTCGGGGAGCACCGGGTGCTGCGGGCCGAACGGGACGGTTATTTGTTTTGACATGAGTCATCCTCCTTGGTGATGGTCACGCTGAACGGATATTTGATCGCAGTCTTGTAGAACGTGCCCTTGAAATCGATGTTTATCCCCGTGACGTGAATCCCGTACAGGTCGTGGATCTCGTTTTCGTACACGAAGGCGCCGAAATACGCCCCGCTGATGCTCGGGATCTCAGTATCCTGTTTTACCGTAATGCGATAACTGGTGAGCTTGTAATCCTTGTCGTAAACGTAGATGATCTCGAAATCATCCCCGATCTTCGTGCACCCGATCTGGACAAGGCGGTTACCGTCTTTCTTTGCCTGCTCCGCTTTCGTCACGACATCCCCGACATTGATCGGGGTTATTACCTGTGGTTCCATCATTGTGCACCTCCTTGTGCGTGCCTGTGGTGTTCTGCATGGCCGTGATCGGTTACCACGGGGGAATGAACATTCTTACTCCGTTTTTCCTCGAGGACGCCCAGCGCGGTGACAATCCCGTCTATGATGGATTCAGGGCGGGCAGCACAGCCGGGCACGTAGACATCAACCGGGATGAGCTTGTCAATCCCGCCGGCAACATTGTAACACTCCCGGAAGACGCCCCCCGAGCAGGCGCAGATACCAACGGCAACGACAACTTTCGGATCCGGCATCTGGTTGTAGATGTTCTGGATGACCTCGCGGTTCGCCTCGTTGATGGAGCCGGTGACGACGAAGATGTCGGCATGCTTGGGATTGCCGGTGTTGATGATGCCGAACCGCTCGACATCGTACATCGGGGTGAGGCAGGCAAGGATCTCGATATCGCAGCCATTGCAGCTCGACGCATCGTAGTGGATGATCCAGGGGGATTTGGCAAGGTAGGTCATGGTGCGCCTCCATTCAGGAAGTAGAGAACAGCCAGGTTGACCACGCCCACAACTGCAGCGATCAGCCACGAGCTCTTCACCGCAAACTGCCAGCGGACACGGGCATTGGTGTTATCGATAAGAATCTCCAGCAGGTAGATCACGATGACGGCGATAACTGCTATCAGCGGGTTCGCCCCGAAGAAGAGCCAGACAAAGCCAAGCAGGAGAACCGTCTCGTACCAGTGGGTGATCTCGATAAGACCCAGTGACGGGCCCGAGAACTCCGTGGTAACTCCCTTGACAATCTCCTGGTGGGCATGGTGCGACGTGGAGATATCGAACGGGGACTTGCGGAGCTTGATGGTGAGGACGTACAGGAACCCGAGGAAGATGCCAGGTATCAGGAGAACAACCGGCGTTGTGCTGGCCGCGATATCGGATACGTTGAAGCTCCGGGTGGCAACGAACATACCGACAGCGGCAAGAATGACCATCGGTTCGTATGCCATAATCTGGAGGAGCTCGCGTTCTGCCCCCACGTAGCTGTAGGGGGAGTTGGCGGCAAAGGCCCCAAGGACGAGGAATACCTGTGCGAGCGTGAGCGCAAAGATGACGAGCAGGAGATCCCCGCCGGCAAAGAAGAGCGCCCCGGTGAAGGCCATGAAGATAACGTAGCAGACCGCGTAGAAGACCTGCGTGTCGTTCACGACGGCGTTCTCCTTCTCAAAGAGCTTGCCAACATCCCAGAACGGCTGGAGGATCGATGGGCCGACCCTGCCCTGCATGTGTGCGGTGATCTTCCGGTCGATACCGGCAATAAGGCCGCCGGCAACAGGTGCCAGGAGGACAAAGATGATTGCCCATATGATGTTGATCATCTGAATACCCCCGGTATTGCACCTGCTGCAAGCATAACTACGATCAGTATGGAACAGATCCAGATGCCGGTCGTTCTGAGTTTTGTCTCGCCGAACCAGTCATGCAGGTAGTAGTTGGAGAGCAGGGTCTTTTTCTGGACCCCGAGGGAACCCGAGAACCGCATGTCGTGCGTGGTTGTCCGGCCACCCATGTAGGGAGCCAGGTGACGGCGTTTCCGATGCGGCAGGAGAATCGAGAGCGGCATCACGACAAGCAGGAAGAGCATCAGGATCATGATGATGACATTGTCCTGCGAGAGCTGGGCGGTATGGCCGTAGTTTGCGAGGAGGAAGGGCTCCAGGAGTTTTGTCGAGAGTACCGGGAAGACAAGCGTAGTGACTATCGAGAGCCCGGCAAGAGAGGTGAGGGCCGCCCATTCGCTCCGGTCAACCTCCCCTTCGATGTTCTTGCTGTCACTTGTTACTGCAATGATCTTGCCCATCCACTTGGCCCAGAAGAAGAGGGTCATCGCACTACCGAACACGAGGATGATGACGAACAGGAAACCATAGGGCGCGTCGATAAATGCCCGGATGGCTGCCCATTTGGAGATGAGCATACCAAACGGCAGGAGGAACATGCCGGCAATGCCGATGACCATCATGGCGGCGATCCTCGGCATGCGCACGACGAGGCCATTCATATCGTCGATCTCCCGGCTCTTGATCCGGTGTTCGACCGTTCCCACGGAGAGGAAGAGGAGCGACTTGGAGATCGCGTGGAAGACGATCAAGAGGATCGCAGCCCAGATCGCCTCGTACGTCCCGATGCCGGCACAGGCAACGATGAGCCCGAGGTTGGCAATCGTGGAGTACGCGAGAACGCGTTTCGCATTGCTCTGCGAGATGGCGATCCCGGAGGCCAGCAGGAACGTGAGCCCCCCGACCATTGCTATCATATAGCCGGTGAAGGTTGACTGGAAGACCGGCGCGAGCCGGACGATGATGTACACGCCCGCCTTGACCATGGTGCTGGAATGGAGGAGCGCCGAGACCGGTGTCGGTGCCACCATCGCCCCGACAAGCCATGAGGAGAACGGGAGCTGGGCGGCTTTGGTGAGCCCGGCAAAGCCGATCAGGGCTGCCGGGATGAGGGCGATTACTTTACCCGAAGCAAGGAGCTGGTCAAGGCCCATGATGCCATTCCCGAACGCTGCAAGATACAAAATTGCCCCGGCAAAGGCAATACCACCGAGCAGGTTCATCCAGAGGGCGGAGAAAGCGTTGTTGGTGGCTTCCTCGGTCTTTGTGTACCCGATTAAGAGGAACGAACACAGGGTCGTGACTTCCCAGAAGAAGTAGACCCAGGTGATGTTATTGGAGAAGACGAGCCCGAACATCGCGGATAAAAAGACGAACATGATAAAGAAGAACCAGTTGCGCCGGTCTTTTATCTCGGTATGGCTCTCGTGGAAGAACTTCATGTAGCCAAGCGAGTACACGCAGATGAGGCTGCCGATGATGCCGATGATGAGAGCAAGGATAATGGAGAACTCATCGATGAACAGGTTCGATGCGGTATGAACGGAATGCGCATACACTGCCTCGAAATAGATCATCATCACGGACTGGACAAGTATGAGCCCGACAACAAGGTACTTCCGGTACTTCAGACCGAGATACAGGATGACGATGGCGATCAGTATCTCAAGGACGAACATGATAAGCCCGACCGGTTCTGCGGGAATGGCAGAAACCATCTGGGCCCCTTTGTCGAACGTGGTGATGAGCAGATACAAGGTTGCCACACCGATGACCAGCGCGGACAGTTTCACGATCAGGATGCGTTCAATCTCTTTTCGTATACAGAGCATGAAGCATGCAACGATCAGGGGAAACAAAATGAGAAACAACAGAAGCTGTACGAATTGCACCAGATACCCTCCTTCTCTGAATATACGAATTTTTCATTATTAATCATATTGAATTGTTCACGATTCTTCATTTCATAAGAAAATACATGATTTATTGCGGAAGGGGGGGGGAAAATCCCAAAAACTTCCGGAATTTTGGCTGAATTGCCGGAAAATCCTGGGAAAATTCAAGAACGCCCACACAGCCTCTGCCGTTAACCCGGGCGGCTGACTAAGAAAGATAAAAGTTTAATGTTTCAAAAATGCACTATTGATCTCATAGGGTGGGGTATGGAATTTTCCGGGGAAAGCCCCAGAGCCATTGCACATCCTCTGGACTCATCGGTGCAGGGTACCTGCCGATGCCAATCTTATCATACCTGATGTACTGGAAAGACCGTCATGGATTGTACAGGCTGCACGCCTCGTGCAGATGACACCGGCGGGATTTTTGGCACAGCAGGGGGGTCATGGAATGATCGAAAACGTATTACTAATCGTGATTGCGATCTGTATCATCGCTCTGGGCCTTGCCGCAATCCTGACGCGTAATCTCCTCTCTCAGGATGAGGGTACGCCCAAGATGCGCGAGGTCGCGGATGCGATCCGGGTGGGTGCGGAAGCATTCATCAAGCGCCAATACTCGACTATCGCCATACTGGCCATCGTGTTCGCCTTCGTGCTCTACGGGGTGTATTACTTCACCAACCAGCAGTCGCTTGCCCTGTCAACAGCAGCTTCTTTTATCGTTGGTGCAGCCTGCAGTGCAGTCGCAGGTGTCGTTGCCATGTGGATTGCCGTCAGGACCAACATCCGCACGGCAGCCGCAGCCCAGCACAGTGACGGGAAGGCACTCGACTTCTCGTTCCGCGGCGGGGCCATTTCCGGCTTAATCATCACTTCGATGTCACTCCTTGGTGTCTCGCTGACGTACATTGCTCTCGGGGCAAACCCGCAGACCACCCCGTTCGTCATCATCGGGTTCGGGTTCGGTGCCTCGTTCGTGGCACTCTTTGCCCAGCTCGGCGGCGGTATCTACACCAAGGCCGCTGATGTCGGTGCAGACCTTGTCGGCAAGGTCGAGGCCGGTATCCCAGAAGACGATGTCCGGAACCCGGCCACCATTGCAGACCTCGTTGGTGACAACGTCGGTGATTGTGCCGGCCGTGGCGCTGACCTCTTCGAGTCAACAGCAGCCGAGAACATCGGTGCTATGATCCTCGGTGTCGCGCTCTTCCCCTTCTTCGGTGTGAATGGTATCCTCTTCCCCATCGTCATGTGTTCGCTCGGTCTCCTTGCGAGCATGATCGGTATCCTCTCTGTCAAGGGCAAAGACGGGGCCGACCCGATGACGGCCATGAACCGTGGATACTACATCACGGCGATCATCTCCGCGATCTTCCTCTTCTTCGGGGTCCAGTGGCTCCTTGGAACCGTTCCCGGGTGGATCAACTTCTTCTATGCAGGTCTCGTTGGCATCGTACTTTCCGTGCTCTTCCTCCGGGTCACCCTGTATTACACCGACCACCACTACCGCCCGGTGCAGGAGATCGCTGACGCTTCCGAGACAGGAGCAGCAACCAACATCATCACCGGGTTCTCCGTAGGTCTTGAGACCACGGCAGTCCCGGCCATCATGATCGGCCTCTCCCTGTTGATCTCCTACGGGTTCGGTAACTTAAGCGGTGTCCCGAACGGCGGTCTCTACGGGACAGCAGTTGCAACCGTCGGTATGCTGATGGTCTGCGCCTACGTCCTCACCATGGACACCTTCGGCCCCATTGCCGATAACGCCGGTGGTATCGTCGAGATGAGCCAGGCCCCTCAGGAAGTCAGGAACCGCATGGACAAGCTCGATGCAGCCGGCAACACGACGAAGGCGCTCACCAAGGGATACGCCATTGGCAGTGCGTCACTTGCCGTGTTCCTGCTCTTCAATGCCTACATGGCCGACATCAGCAAGCTCACCGGCAAGGTTTTCGACGTTGTTAACCTGGCAAGCGTCCCGGTCTTTGTCGGGGCACTCCTCGGCGCCATGCTCGTCTTCCTCTTTGCGAGCCTCGCCATCCGGGCAGTCTCCAAGACCGCACAGTCCGTGATCACTGCAGTCCGCATCCAGTTCAAGGACCCCGCAATCATGGCAGGCACCAAGAAGCCTGACTACGCAGCGGTCATCGATATCACGACCCAGGGCGCACTCCGGAGCATGGTCCTCCCGGGTATCCTCGTGATCGGGTTCCCGATCATCATCGGTGTCACCATGAAGTACGAGGCCCTTGCCGGCTTCCTCATGGTCGGAACCATCACCGGTATCCTCATGGCACTCATCCTCAACAACAGCGGTGGTGCATGGGACAATGCCAAGAAATACATTGAGACCGGTGCCCACGGCGGCAAGAAGAGCGAGGCCCACAAGGCAGCCGTTGTTGGTGACACGCTCGGCGATCCCTTCAAGGACACTGCCGGCCCGTCACTCCACGTGCTCATCAAGCTTCTTGCTACCTTAACGCTCGTGCTTGCGCCGATCTTTATCTAAATACTTTTTTCTCTTTCCTGCTCATATCCTGATTTTTGTGTTTCTCTCCCGTTCCTTCGGTCCTGAGGTAAAGACTTTTGTAACCCGGCCGCGACAGGAGAGCGGGTGGGTGAAACCGGCAAATCGGCCTTCTTTCCAGCCAACCATATGCCGTGTTGCCGGGCAATCATTTATCGCCAGTCGCCGGATATAACATATGGATCGGCAGGAGCATATCCACATCATCAGCGCCGGGGACAGTATCCATACAACCTATCCTGCTGTTCTTCAGGAACTCGGGACCGTCACGCACACCTTCATCTTTGCTGAAAAAGAGGTGTATACCAACTCGGCCCGTGACGATGCCAATAAAAGAGCGTGGAAGTGCGCCATCCGCAGTGCAATCGATGAGGTAAACGCCATTTCCCTGTCCCGGAATATTTCCTGTGCACTGGTCTGTATCGATGCAGTAACGTTCGATGCGATCCGTGATCCGGTTCTTGGAATTTTCAGCGAACATCCCAATGCCCGGTATTCATTCGACATCTCTGCCGGATCAAAACGTCTCTCCCTCGGCCTGTTCTCGATGTCACTCTGGGTGGAGGGGGACTCCTATTACGCGTTTGGCAATTCCCGGGCGCGAAGAGTGCCGGTTCCGACACTCCCCTCAAAGAACCTGCCAACGAATCCGCAATATCTCCTTATTCTCACCCTTCTCTTCCGGGCTTCGGAACAGAAAAAAGGAGCGGTCACCCTGGTGCCAAAAGACACCCTGTTCAACGAGACAAAGGTCTGGCAGGTTCCCGTTCGCAATGACCGGGAGGATGCCGGAAAACATGAACTCTCAAAGGCAACATTCTCCCGCTTGTTATCGACACTGGCGGGATGGAATCTTATCCGGGAGGAGACTGATCCGGATAATGTCCAGGAAAAACTGTACAGTATCACCCCGGATGGCGAGCTGGCCTTATTCGTGTATTCCGCCCGTATAAAACAACGGGGTGTCACCGGCACACCCGGTCTCACGTAATCCCCACCCGGAAAAGAGTCGGGCGGGAGATCCTAAGGGTACGTTGAACGTGAAACACCGGGTAAACTGCCTGTACGAGAACGAATCACTTCACAGATACGGGCAGTTACTCATTTCAGCCGTTGCTCGTCATCTGCAATCCATTGCTCCAGTTTCAGGATACCTCCCCCGATATCCCTGATCCGGGCCTCGGTTTCTGCGAGCTTTGCATTTGCCACTGCCGCCTTCTCGGGATCCTTGCAGGAGGCAAGAAACGTCCGTATATGGTCCCTGCCAATCTGGAAATTTTCAAGTGCACTCACCGCTTTCCGGTAACGCTCACGATTGGCTTCGAGATTCTCCCGGACATGGGATTCGGCTTTTGACTGCCGGCGTGGCTTTCCCGCTTTTACCTTCTCCCAGGCCGCATCATGGGTCTTCCGGATCTCCTGGATACAATCAAAACAGGCTTTCTTGTGTTTTGCTATCATCTCGTGCTTGCATTTCCCCAGCAGGTCACCGGCATTTTTGAGTGCCTGCCCGCGCTCCACCAGATCGTGGAGCGCGGAAGCAGGAGTGCCGGAAGGCAGCCGGGCCTGCTCTGCGAGTTTTATAATTTCATCGGCCCGTGCCTCTGACCGGGATTCCAGGGTTCCGTACTCGGCTTTCTGTTTCTCCTTAACATCCCGGCAGAGGGCATTGAACCGCTTCCAGAGCAGATCCCGGTCACTCCGTGCAAGCGGTTTGAGCTCTTTGAATAAGGCAGTGATATGTTTTGCCTGGTTCCAGAAATCCTGGTATTTGGTGATAACCGGGAGACCGTTCCTGATCGGATTGGCGAGCGACCAGAGTTTCTGATTTTCCCGGTCCAGAAGATCGGCATTTTCATGGGCGGTTTTAAGCCAGGGATCATCTTCAGGTTTCATAAAAAAACTCGCTCGTATCGGCCTTTGGATTATTGCATCTGTATCTGCTCCTTTGGCTTTAAAACAGTATCCACTACCGGATTTACGTGGGTTCCTCTCCGGTGTCAGGGCCGAAAACCCCTTTTTATCACTTCTGCCGTGACCCGGTCAATACGGTTTATGTTGCTTCCTTGAGGTCAACGCTGACGTCGTTGGCAATACGGGTATAACGCTTCGTGTTCTCCTCGAACTGCTTTTTGCACCAGTTACAGCAGAAATAATATTTCTGGTTCTTGTAAACGCTCGTGTACTTCGCATCGTCTTCGTCAACGATCATCAGACATACGGGATCGGTTGCCATAACAGGTTACCTCGTTCGCCTGTATTAGGATCGGGTTTATGTCCTTTAAGCATTATCGCCTTTGCATTCCGATTCAGACAGTCCCCGTGACCCGGGGCGAATTTTTTGCATTGTGGGCAGCGATATCTGCACACATCCTGAGGACGAGGAAGAGGACAAGGACCGGCATGGTAGATTCGATTCCGATATCCTGCAGGGAATAAATCACCATGCTGCCGAAGATGATCGTCAGGTGCATCGGGATGATCCGGTGGTAGGGTGCAAAGAAATCATCCCCGCCGTCCCCCCGTATGTGAACATTCCAGTGGACGATGAAAGAATAGAGATGGTTAAGGAAAAAAATCCCGCAGGAAATCCAGATGCCCGGATCTGCAAAATTCACCGGCCCGAAGAGACCTGACCCGATAAGGATCTCGTAATAGGCAATGTGGAAGATCCCATAGTGGATAACGAAGAATCCGGCAAGTCCGAAGCGGGCAGCAACGCTGCCAAACCGATCCAGGGTCGCGGCCGTTTCTGCAACAGGATCCCCGCTGTCAGCGGAGGAAAATTTCTGTGCAGAACCGGCCGTTATGAGGGAGACCGCCGTGAACACCCCGATGATGACGCTTTGCACCCAGTAGATGAACATCACGGTGGCAAGGTCCCAGTTCCCGAGGACCGCAAGCACAATGGTGACGAGGTTGGCAAGGATAAGGGAGAGGAGCGGGTAATTATGGATGAGATCTCCTGAAAGGATGCGGGAGAACGGGTGCGGGAACTGCATCATGGGGTTGTTGCATGGAATATATGAAAAAGAATGCGGGTCACCCGATGGAGAGACATACCGTCTGATCGTGTATCAGGACACCGTCACTGTGCGATCCGGGGCCCGGTGTTTTATGAGACCGCACTTCCATGTTATACATCAGTGAGAGCATGGAAAAACGGATACTTGTCGCGTACGCAACCCGGAACGGCTCCACTGCAGAGATTGCCCAGGCAATCGGCAGGGAACTGGAAAAGACCGGCACTGCAATCACGGTAGCGGACATAATGACCATCCGGTCACTTGAAGGATATACGGCGGTTGTAATCGGCGGTCCGCTCTATATGGGACGCATGGATGGGCTGGTAATAAAATTTGTAAAAAAATACACGGGTGAGCTGTCACACATGCCTGTTGCGATCTTCGCGGTCGGGCTTGCTCCCAAAGACCCGAAACCCGAAGCCATTGGAAATGCGATGATGGCCCTTGAAACGGCCATCATACCTCTCTCTCCGGTCTCAACGGCCCTGTTCGCCGGTAAGCTGGACCCGGCAAAAATAGGTTTTCTGATGCGCAAGTTCATGGAGATGGCAAAGATACCTTATGGCGATTTCCGCGACTGGGAGACAATTGCAGCATGGGCAAAAGAGTTGGGGGATAAACTCAGGTAGTTCCGGTAAGATGCTGTGGCCGGAGCCCGTGTCATAAAAAATCCGGTTTTTATCCGGCAGCCTTTTTAAAAAAAGAGCGCGTCTGACCTCCACGGGTAACAGAATACCATTCTTTTACCGGGAATGCGGGCAATTCCCGATGTAGGGCGGGGAGATTCCGGCAGCCTGGATCACCGGGTTCTGCAACCTTGATGGCAGGATCGAAGAGATCTTCAGACTATTCCGGCTCCTGTTCCTCCACGGATCAAAACCCCGGGTATTTTTCCTGATTGTTCTGTCTCCTCAAATCTCCTTCATTTTTCTCCAGGTACATCTAACATCAGATAACGGATGGCATTTATTGAATACCACACGGTCGATACCCGCGATCTCGAATTGATCCGGCCGCTCTGGAAACAGCTCAATACTCACCACCATGCTCTGGCAAAGACGTTCCGGAGCCAATACGAACGGTGGACTTTCGACGACCGTAAGGCATACTTTGAAAAGCTCGGTGCAGCCGGGTCCCTACGGGTGGATCTCGCCTCCGATCCTGAAACGAGGCGGTGCGTGGGATACTGCGTGAGTTCTCTCTCACCGGAAAAAACAGGAGAGTTAGAATCGATCTTTATCGAAGAGGGATGCTGCTCGCGGGGGATCGGATCAGTACTGGTCACCCGGGCGCTCGCATGGCTCGATTCAGGTGGCTCAATCAGGAACCGGGTCTCAGTCGCAGACGGGAATGAGATGGCATGGGAATTTTACCGGAAGTTCGGGTTTTCTCCCCGCATGACCATTCTTGAGCAGAAGATGGATTGAGAGAGACCGGCTGCATTGTTGACATCACCCGGGCAGGGATGTAAAAAATACAACGGGGAGTTGTTCCCCTTATTTCACATCGTCATGAACAGGTAGACTGCGAAGAGCGGGACGAACGCCACTGCCCACACGAGCTTGTTCCAGGTGAAGATATCTTTGCCTTCACACGGCGGGATCGGGAGCATCTCGAAGACCGCGGTCACTATATTCATGAGAAAACCAATCATCCCGGCAGTCCGGAATAATCCGCCCATTGGTATCAGGAGCAGGCAGAGGAACGCCAGTACCGTTGAAACGGCAGGGCCTGAGAGCATCATGTACCCGAGATTGCGTTTTTCGAGAGGTTGCCTGGAATGAACCAGGGTCAGGAACGGCTGGGCAAAAACATTCCCGAAGAGCCACGCCGTAACAGCCATAATCACGGTTCCGATTCCCCAGAACTGGATCTCGGTCCTGCAACTGAATTTGTGTTCAAAGTACAGATGGGCCAGTTCGTGTATCACGAGGGAGAGGCCCCCCATTACGATATAGATTAGTATCATGGCCGGCTCAAACGGCTGCCGGTCCGCAAACAGGAAGAGAATACCTATGATAAACGTGCCCGCAAGAAGGACCAGGAGTTCTTTTTTTGAGAATCCGCCATAGAGCTTTTCGGTTTCCTCAGAGATAATCGTGCGTCGCTCCTTATCACGGTCAAGGATCTTTCCGGTAATAATACCGCCAAAGGCATTTTTCAGGAACGAGACCATCTGACCACCCCAGGAAGAGAGGGTTGAGTTGAACAGGGCAGCAAGACCGGTAATGACGATCGCTGATCCTGCAGCAGCCGCAGGCAACGCCTCCCCGGGGATGACACCGGAAAGCGGTACTTGTTTTACCGGCGCCGGAGTGGCGGGTGACGGCGCCGCTTCCGCCGGCGATACCATTGCCACGGTCCCGACAGGAGCGGGTGTGGCTCCAGCGGTTGCCATCGTGGTTACTGCCGCTGTCTGTGAAGTAGCAGGAGCGGGGGTTGCAGTAGATGTTGGAGATGGTGTTGGGGTCGATGTCGGTGAGGGGGTGACACTCAGGGTCGGGCCCGGGGTTTGTCCGGGCGTCTGTGTGGGTTTGTCCTTGTCATGGCCATACGCGTAAGCATTCCCGTTTGGCGTCGTTTCCGGAGAGGCTGCTCCTCTTGCCAGAAGCATGCTGCCGCTCCCGTCAGAGAGGGAGACGGGAGATCCCGGCTAAAGGCCGGTACTCTGAACTGCATCGGACGCCAGTGCATATACTGATGAACAGATCAATAATCCCGATACGAGGACGAGGATGATCAGTCGTCTGTCCTGTATTTGTGATTTTGCCATACACTATCAGTTCTTTAAAAATACCCTTTCATAGCACATACTATTCAGAAGTGCGGTATCCTTCAGGAGGATTGCAACCGCGTACAATACAATCCTGAATGAACGTAAATGAGCGAAAAAACGATTGGGATAGAGGAAAAGACCTGCTCAACGTACCCAGGTCACAACGGGGGCATTCTTGTCGTGGGCTTCCGGTTTCTCCGCGGGATACCCGAACACAATAGTTCCGACCGGGCTGTAGCCTTCAGGAATATGAAATCCTGCCATGAGTTCCCTGTTATCATAGCCCACTTCCGTTGACCCGACCCAGCAGCTGCCTATTCCAAGAGCGTGGGCAGCAAGCATCATATTCTCAGCGCAGAGGGAGCAGTCAATCTCCCGGAACCGGCTGCCGGTCTTCCCGATGACCATGATAACCGTCGGAGCATGGTAATAGATCGAGTAATCCCTGCTCTCAAGCAATGCCCGGAACGCGTCCGACATCCCGTCGTGAGCATTCTTCATGTGCAAGATCATGATGGGCTTGCAGTAGTCCGAGACACGGTTTAAGAATTTCTGGTCCTGCACGACAACAAAAGCCCATGGCTGGAGGGCGAGGGCTGACGGGGCATACGTGCCCGCTTTCATAATTTTTTCAAGAATTGCATCGGGGATCTGCTTTTCCTCGAATTTCCGGACACTCCTGCGTGTCATGATGGCTTCAACTGCTTCCATAATGGTGTATCACTCCCGAGTTTTCATCAGATGCTGCGATTACGCTCTTAGTTGTTACTGCAGCAGGCTCCTGCCGATCCGATACGCATGGTCCATGAGATCCTTACTCTCCGTTACCGACGGTTTGACCCCGGCATCGAGATCGCAGGCAATCATGTGATCTTTCACCATCAGGCCCGACAACCCCACCGCATACATGAACGACCCGATCCCGCTCTCGAAGAGCCGGGCATCCGGCTGGTTCTGCGAGAAGATGAACGAGATCGTCTTTCCCGGGGGCATCTTCGAGGTTAAGTCCATCCCGATGTACGGGAAGAGCCGGTCGAGCCACGCCTTGGTCTGGGCAGTGACCGTCGAGAAGTAGATCGGGGTTGCAAGGATCAGGCCATCGGATTCCTGCATGAGCTGGTGAATCTTCTGCATGTCGTCCTGAAGGGAGCATTCGGCCACGTCATTCTTTTTGCAGTAGTAACAGGCCTGGCAGCCCCGGATCTTCAGGTCGTTGAGAAAGATCGTCTCTGTTTGGATATCCTGCTCCTTAAGTCCACGATCAGCTTCCGCTGCGAGGATTGCCGTACTACCCATCTTTCGCGGGCTCCCGATGAGGATGAGTACTTTTTTCATGGTTTTCCCAGCCGTGCACCTAGTTCAAACGCCCGTCTGCAGTCCTGCGGGAAGACGACCCTGTGTCTCTCCCGGCGCTCCTCCGGGTCAGCATAGCTGAAAACCACCTTGTCATAGTCCTCGAACTGAAGGGTCTCGAACGAGAGGAATGATTCTGCCTGCCCGAACGTCCGGGCAAGGACACTCTCGTTGAAACCGATATGCACGGGATAGTGTAACTCTTTCAACTGGGCTTCCGACACGTTCATCGTATAGACAAACGCAGCAGGCATTTTCCTCTCGAATAACGATGCCGGCGGCCGGGTATAGGTCAGGTACGGGAAGAGCAGTCGTTCCATGAAGGATCGCATCTCTCCGGTGACGGTTCCGAAATAGATCGGCGACCCCAGAATGAGAGCATTCGCCCGGGCGATCCTGTCAAGAACGGGTGTCAGATCGTCCTTCATGGCGCATTTACCGTAACTCTTCCCGCCTTTCAGTTTGCAGGCAAAACAGCTGGTGCACCCCTTGAAATCCAGATCATAGAGATGGATAAGTTCTGTCTCTGCACCCTGCGATGCAGCGCCGTTCAGTGCGTGTTCGAGCAGCGTTGCCGTGTTCCACTTCTTCCGTGGACTTCCATTGATGGCTATGACGGTTCCCATAATAGTTCTCCTGGCGTTATCCCTCTTCTAGCAGGGCAGTGGCAACCTCGCGGGTGGCAAGGATGCCGTTCAGTGCTGCCGGAAAGCCGGCAAAGAGGGAGATGAGCAGCATAATCTCCACGATCTCTTCTTCGGAGAGGCCGGCGCGGAGCCCGCCCCCGATATGGAACCGGAGCTGCGATGGGGCGGTTCCTTTTGCCGCGAGCGCTGCAATAGTAGCCGCCTGCCGGTTCCGGAGGGGGAGGAGCCCCCGTGCATAGATATCCCCGTACCCGAACGTCATGACATACCGCGTGATATCCGGGTTTATCGGGTCGAAGGTCTCCTTCAGTAACCGCTCCTGGTCCGGTGCGATCTGCGAGAGCAGCTTCTTCCCGCGTTCGTACCTGTCCTCTGATCCGGCATGGAGGGACGCGGCAGAGAGCATCTGGCCGGTCTCCTGCAGAACATCCATGAGCGTCTTCATGGCGTTCAGGGTTGCCGGAAAACCTGCGTAACCGCACATCTGGATGATTACCTCGCGGATCTCCTCGGGCGTACAGCCAACGTGAAGGGCCGCGTGGATGTGGACCCTGAGCTGGGGTGCTGCAGTGCCCATTGCGGTCAGGGCAGCCACAACGGCCTGTTCTTTCATCTTGTTGTCAAGCCCGTCCCGGGCATAGATCTCCCCGAACGAGTATTCGACGAGGTACCGGGCAAGGTCCGGGCAGATCCTGTTTAAGGTCTCTTCCACCTTCACGCCGGCATCGCCATCGATCTCCAGCAGTTTCTTCCTTCCGATTGTTGCGTAATCTGTCATACGATCTCCGGATAATTCATTCCTGTAATCATTTCTCTCCAACAAGGGATTTTCTGAAAGGACAGACGTTTCCGTCCGGCTGCTCCCTGCACGCATCGCAGGAAAGACATTCAGCCGGCCTGTCGGGATTTTTTCTCCAGTAGCGGGCAAGATCGGGCTGCCTCAGGAACGGGCGGGAGAGGGAGAAATACCCGATACCCGCAGTATTCAATAACCCGGTCAACACCGAAGGTGTCCGGTTAAGACCTACCAGAATTACCGGAACATCCGTGATCCGGGCAATCTCGGCGGCATAATCGCGGAAGACCGATTCCTCGTAGGGCAGACCCTGGGGCGGGAATGGCATATGGCTGATACCGCCGGATACTTCGATGGCACGGATCCCCTGTTCTGCCAGCTTACTGCAGGCAGACTGGCAGGCCTCCCAGACACCGTCATCCTCTTCAAAGTCAGAGCAGTTGATCTTGACAAGGATGGGGAATGTCTCCCCGGTCCTTGCCTGGATCTCGCTTGTGATCTCAAGGAGGAAACGTATCCGGTTCCTCACTATCCCGCCGTACTCATCAGTTCGTGTATTCCTCTTATCATTCAGGAACTGGCTTAAGAAGTACCCGTGAGCTGCATGGATCTCCACGCCGTCAAAACCTGCCCGTTGTGCCCGAAATGCTGCATCCCTGAATCCCCTGGCAATGGAATGTATCTCGTCCCGGGAGGGATCTGACGGGGTCCAGAAAACGCCGTTCCTGCCGGGAAATACGAGCTGCATTACGATAGGGGCACCTTCACGGTGAACGGTCTGAACCAGCTCGTGATACGCCTGGATATAGGAATCATCAGGGATTGCCAGCATGCCGGGGACCCGTGTAGCATCGCCCGAAAACGTAGTGGCACTTGAGATGATGAGCCCTGTTCCGCCGTATGCCAGATCCCGGTAGACCCTGACGAGGCGGGGTGTCGGCCGGCCGGCATCGTCAGCCATGGCTTCCCATGTGGCTGACCGGACAAGCCGGTTCCTGAGCTGAAGCGTTCCGATGCAGGTCTCGTCAAAGAGAGTTTTCATGTGGTTCCTGATGCCACGTCACGTTAAGCGGCTTACGTTGGGGTATCCCGTAGATCCTGTACTGGGGATTGCCGAACATCATCGCATAAGCCGAGGTCCTGCCCGCGGGGAGCCCCAGATACTGCTGAAGGGGAAGGTATTCGCGGGAGGCACCTGCCACAAATCCGGCCCAGCAGGTTCCTATTCCATGCGCTGGTGCCGCGACATCGAAGTGCGTTAACGCGATGATAGCATCGACCTGTGCAATCGGATTGCCCTCAGGTATATGGGCAAAGAGCAGGTGCGGGGCATTGCGACAGATGACATCGTACCCGGCTTCAAAAGGTTTGATCAGCATCGGCACATAACCGCTCATCGGATGTGCAGAATTCACGAGGGTCTTCATCCATTCTACGGTCAGCACGGCGATCTTCTTCACCTTCTCCGGGTCGTGGACAACGATCCACTCTACCGGCTGCCCGTTGCCACCTGATGCGGCGTACCGGGCAATGTCGAGGAGTTCCAGGATCTTCTCTTTCGGTACCGGGTCTTTCGTGAAGCATCGCACAGATCGCCGTTTCTTCAGGTAATATCCCATCTCATCAGGTGCAATCGTCCCGGCACCGGCCGGGAGGGGCACCTTCTCGTCCGGGCGGTCATTCAGGAGGAGCGCCTGCGAGGGGCAGAATACCTCGCAGTGCCCGCACCGGATGCACATTTTAGCTTTTGCATCCGGTATTTTTGGCAGGGTGTTCTCATCAGCGGGGTCAATAAGCCCCATTGTACAGGTATTGGAACAGATCCCGCACCGGGTGCAGAGGTCCTGGTCAACAAGTATCGCGGTCATGGTTTTAGTCTCCTTTTTTCTTTCTGGTCATCCGGTCATAGGCACGTGATTGTTGTTGAAGTTGTTGAGGGTGCAGACTCATTATCTGTATAAGCCGGGCCATGTTCTGCCCGACTTTCTTTGCGTGTGCGATACCCTCTTCGTCCCGTTCGACATCGCCGGTATCCCGCCCAATCCCGATGCACGGAAGGCCGGGGACTATCATATCATTTGCAAGGAAAAAATGAAGCATCGAGTCGCAGGTCCGGCTGGCACCGGCACGCCGGACGGCAACCGCTGCGTTCCCGACTTTATTACTGAAGAGATATCCGTTGGCAAACGAGACAAACCCGGCCCGGTCGATGAGCGCTTTCATCTCGGAGGTGACATCGAGGAAATAGACCGGAGACCCAAGAATAATACCGTCCGCCTCAGTCATCTTTTTGATACAGGAATTCACAAGGTCATCATCGATGACACATTTCCGATCCCGGTTCTCAAAACATTTCATGCAGGAGGTACAGCCGTGAATCTTCTTTCCGCCAAGCTGAACGATCTCGGTCCCGATCCCTTCGTTCTCCAGTTCTTTGAGAATATGCCGGATCAGGATGAACGTGTTCCCGTTTGATCGGGGACTGCCGTTGATTGCAAGTACTTTTGCCATGGTATCAGCGCTGTATCAGGTTTTTACCGGCACTCCAGGCATCCCCGGCATACTTCCCGAGTGTCCAGTAGCGGTTGTCCGGCATGGTCAGGAAGAGCGGGTCGATTGCTGCAAAATCCGGTTTCCCATCCTTGATCACGTCCCCGTTTGCATATACTCCCGCGATCTCACCAATAAAGAGCGTATGGGTCGGCAGCAGCACGCTCTGTACGAGCCTGCATTCAAGTGTTACCGGGCATTCCCGGATCATGGGTGCGGTTTCCAGGGATCCATAGAACAGATCGAAAACCTGCGATTTATCGGTTTTTTCTCCTGATACAATGCCGCAGTAATCGGTCTTCTCAAGGAGGTCCGATGAGGGGATATTCACCGAGAATGTTTTCATCTCCGCAATTCCCTTTGGCGTGTAGTGGTGATTCCCGATCCCACAGGCGATCATAGGTGGATTGCCATTTGCCCGGGTAATCCAGCCCACCGCCATGAAATTTGCCTTCCCTGCTGCCTGCGTCCCCACAAGGACGACTGGCATCGGGATAAAGAAGTTTGACCCAATCTGTTTCTTATCCATAGGTTTTCCTCAAACGCAGTCCGCAGAGTTTCCTGACAGAAAGCCATAAGCAGGCAGAACGCATACTATTCTTCTGCAAGGGTAATCTGAACTGTTAGATTAAAATCTGCCTTAACTGAATATATAGGAAATACAATTAATATCGAAACATACTTTCATTGAGGTAACTATGGCCTACACGAAGAACGGGAAGACCTATCACTGCACGGTCGAGGCGGCGCTCGATGTTATCGGCGGGAAGTGGAAACCAATTATCCTCTGGCACTTAAGGGAGAACGTGCTGCGGTTCAACGAGCTGCAGAAAGGATTGCCCGGAGTCAATTCAAAGATGCTCACCAAACAGCTGCGGGAGCTTGAGGAGGACGGGGTTATCCGGCGGAAAGTCTATGCCGAAGTGCCTCCGAGGGTGGAATATACGATAACAGACTTCGGGATGACCGTTCTCCCAATTTTGGAAGCACTCTGTGACTGGGGGGCCCGTTACCTCGGTGTTGAAGATACATCCTCACACCAGTGCCCGGCAAAAGCGGGAACGCAGAAAGAGAAAAAGTGACCCGGATTCAAGACCCGGAAAAATCCCGGTTCCACTGATAAGGCTGAACTCATTTTTTTAATATGTGGATCGGGCGGGTTCTTCCTACTTCAGGTCAGTACGGGGTGAACGGGAGCGTCCCACTCACTGCAGGGCCGGATCCGGTTTCCCCTGGACCCGCCGGGTAACCTGTTCGCGGATTTTGATGAATTCGGGATTTGAAGGATCTCTCGGATGGGGGAGATTCACCGGCAGGATTTCAGACACACCCGCCGGTCTCTTTGAGAGGATGACTATCCTGTCCGCGAGATATACAGCCTCCTCGGGGTTATGCGTGACCAGGAGGATGGTCGTCTTCATAGCCTGCCGGATTCTCAAAACTTCATCCTCAAGTTCCCTCCGGGTGAAGGTGTCGAGCGCACTGAACGGTTCATCCATCAGGAGGATGTCCGGCTTGACGGCAAGCGCCCGGGCTACCGCGACCCGCTGTTTCATCCCGCCCGAGAGCTGGTGGGGAAAGGAGTTCATGAACGTGTCAAGGTGAGTGAGCGACAGGAGCGCTTCTGCCCGCTCCTTCACCACATCTTCCGGTACCTTTTGGGCTTCAAGCCGCAAGCCATACACAATATTCTCATAGATCGAGAGCCAGGGGAAGAGGGCATGGTCCTGGAAGACCATGGCCGTCAGGGATTTGCCCGGAGTAATTCCCGATGCTTCGCGGATTGTGCCGCTGTCCTCCTGTTCGAGCCCCCCGATGATCCGTAGCAGCGTGGTCTTTCCGCACCCGGACGGCCCCATGATGCAGAGGATCTCGTTAGTGTCGACGTCAAAAGAGATCCCGGCAAGAGCGGGGCAGGCCTCCTTATCGTCGCGGAATGTCTTTGTGATTGTATCAAGAGAGAGAATCGGATCCATCATTCCTTCCCCTGCCAGCTGAAGAACCGCACCTGTCCTGCCCTGAAAAGGGTGTCCGCAACAAGTCCGATCAAACCGATGATGATCATACCTGCTCCAATTACCTGAAGCTGACCGAGGTTATAGGCGTACATGATGAGAAAACCAAGGCCGGCGGTTGTCCCGGGCAGCATCTCGGCAGCAACAACGCACATCCATGCCACACCAAACGAGACCCGGAGACCCGTCCAGATCACGGGAAGAGCCCCGGGCACAACAACGGTGCGGATCTGCTCAAACCCGGTTGCATGCAGCATCTCTGCTACCTCGATCCACCTCTTCCTCACGCTTTCTACACCATCCACAGTATTGATCAGAATCGGGAAGAATGCACCCGCGACAATGATGAACAGGACCGAATTGAACCCGATGCCGAACCATGCAATGGCAAAGGGCATCCAGGCAATCGGGGGGACGGGGCGAAGGATCTGGATGACCGGGTTGAGATATTCCCGGACTTCCGTTGACCAGCCGATCAAGAGACCGAGCGGGATCGCAATCGCTGCCGCGCAGAAAAAGCCGGTCAGCACCTCTTTGAGGCTCACAAAGGTATTCTGAATAAGGGTCTGGCCGCCAAGGACCGGTGACGCCGGGTTAAGAAGCACGGTAAAAATAGCCCCGAGCGTCGGGAGGATGTAATTGTTCTGGATGACAAGAGCTGCTCCCTGCCATACCACAAGAAGGAGGACGATGACCGCCAGTCCTTTGCCGCATTTCCTAATACTCTGTTTCGAAATCAGTTCCATATAAAATCACCGGGATCTTCTCATATGCAAGTGCTTCGCGTATCATATCTTCCTGGATGGAGCTCTGGACCGTGGCAATGACAACCGGGTTGTCGGCATCAGAGCTGTTTCTTACCCAGGTAACAAAGCTATTCCAGTCATAGCAGGGGGCCGCATTCCCGACAACAAGGCCCGAACCCCCGGTATTTATCGACTGGATGACAGATGACGGGTTGCCAAGGGCAATCTGCAGTTCGGCGGGCACTGATCCCACGTATGCTCCATCTAGAGATTTCTGGCCGATCGTCGTCATGATACCTCCCCCGGACTGGCCCGGAACAAGGTTGACATGAGCTGCCGGTACCCCCTTCACGAGAAGAGTGCATTGAACCGGTCTCGTGGCTTTTTCGTCATCCGGAACCAGGCAGAAACCGTACCGGTTACAGAAGTATTCCGAGTCCATGACCATGACATACAGGGGTGCATAATTATCACTCGAGGAGATGTATCCGATGTTGAGGGTCGGGATCTTTTCGGGTACGGCAGGGACGGCAGAACCATTCAGGAACTGCTCTCCCTGCAGCGACACGGCGGGGTTTACCATAGCCGCGGGATAGTAGGCGCCGTTACCCGTCGTCGTTCTGAGGACATGGCGGACGATACCGGATTCCGGTATTTTTCCCTGTGCCGTGAATACCATATTGTCAAAGGAGAGGTTCTCAACATCGAGAGGAGCGAGAGACCCTTTGGGAGTCAGGATAGGATTTTTTCCAAATACCCAGGCTGCGGAGATATTCTCAGCAAGTTCCGGGTTTTCATTGGTACGGTTTATGGCCGCGGTTGTCAGGGCGGAGAGAAGTGCTGATACTTCCGGGTTCTGTGCGGTGACATCATTGCGCAATACAAGGACATTGATTGCAGCATTGTCCCATTTCCCGGGGGGTGGAATATCGGAAGGTACTGCAATCAGTTTCCCGATACCTGAAAGCTGAGTGTTGGCAACAACCGGTTCCCAGATGATGAAGGCATCAATCTGGCCGGTATTGAGCAGCTGCGGCATCGAGCCGGATGATGCGTAGAGGAGATAGACCGTCGGTCCTTCATACTCCAGATGAACAAACCGGGGTGCAGCTGCAGGCAGGAGCAGGAAGATTATGGCAAGCAGGATACAACCCGCTAAGATAAACCAGTAGATCGGCCTCTGTCCCTGCATGAAAAAACCGCTTGACAATATTTATGATCTCCGCGTATTTATGCTGAAGTGCATGCAGGGATTATCTCGTCGGGATTCATGAACAGGGGATCAAAAACGAACGTAGATCCGTACGCTTTCCAGGAATACGGTGATGATTTCGCACGCAATGATACAGAGTTGATAACGTAGTCTGCCAGACCGTTGTAATCTCTGA
The DNA here is from genome assembly GCF_963678795.1 of uncultured Methanoregula sp. Lineage (NCBI taxonomy): Archaea > Methanobacteriati > Methanobacteriota > Methanomicrobia > Methanomicrobiales > Methanoregulaceae > Methanoregula > uncultured Methanoregula sp. The sequence continues at coordinate 1,033,971 of NZ_OY787452.1, forward strand.
GGAAAAACGGGGGGATGCCGGGCCTGGCGAAAAAGAGTACTGGTGCTCATTGCTGGAGACTGAACTCTGCTGCTTCCTTTGAGAGGAAATATCCAAGGATGGTCCGGATGACGACCACAACGGCAAGGTTGATGAGATCCTGTTCGGTCGGGGAGAGCAGTGTGGCCAGGATATCGGCCGCAATAAGGAATTCAAGCCCGAAGACGATCTTATCCGTGAACCCCCGCCGTATCTGGTTATAAGTGACGGCTGTTTTTTTTATTTCCCTGAGAAGAACCCGGACAATGGCCACAAATCCCCCGTAGATTATCAGGATTGCTCCTGCTACGCCAAGGAGGGTGGCACAGAGATCGATGAGAGGGAAAATTACCGGCAGCTCCATACTCAGGACAGGTTATGGAACCGCATGAACTTTGGGGTTGGTTGCAGGTTAACCTGAAAGCGGCCACATACATTTTATTCCCAATCGCACACCACGATCCGGTATAACCATGATACGCTACGGGTTCATCGGTACAGGTTCCATGGGCGGCATGCTGATACGGCAGTTCATCCACTCGGGTCTGGTAAAGGCAGAGAAGATAACCGCATGCAGCAGGCAGGGCCGGTCCGCACAGGCTGTTGCCGGGGAGATGGGTATAGCCGTGAAGGACTCACCCCGGGATGTTGCCCGCGATTCAGATGTGCTCTTCATCTGCGTCCGGCCGTTTGATGTCGGGGGCGTAATCCAGGAGATCCGGGATCTCCTTTCGGATCGCACTCTTCTCGTTTCGGTTGCCGGATGCGTGACGCTGCAGAATCTTGCCGGCTGGGCCGGGCCAGGGGTACGGTGTGTCAGGATTCTCCCGAGCGTAACTGCGGAGGAACAGGCCGGGATCTCGCTTGTTGCCTGGGGACAGGGCGTCACGGATGCCGACAGGGAACTGATATTCTCTCTTTTCTCTGCCATCGGGAACCCGGTAGAGATTGAGGAGCGGCACTTCGAGATCTACGGTGATCTTACGAGCTGTGCGCCGGCCCTGTTTGCCGCAATGATGCAGGAATTTGCATCAGCCGCGGTACGAAAGGAAGGGGTTCCACCAGCCCTTGCCGAATTCCTCGTTCAGCAGACACTTATCGGGACCTCATGGCTACTGGACCAGGATGACACGGGATTTGAGGAGCTGATCGGGCGCGTCGCGACCAAGGGAGGGATAACGGAGGAAGGGGTAAAGGTGCTCCGGAATCGTCTCCCGGCAGTATACGACGAGCTGCTAGACGTTACCCTTGCAAAGCACGAGCTTATCAAGAAACAGATTGCAGATCAGGGAGAATAGTGCGGCAGGATTGACCGGGCAGGAAACTCTTTTTGCACCTCGCAATACCTGCCCGGAAAAGATTCTGTCCTTTCGTTGGAAGACTAAAAAAGAGAACCGGATCGGTTTTTTTTCTCAATATCCTTGTTACGAGGTTCTGACTCAGGGGATATTGTTGATAATTCGAGTGCTGATTCACGTGCATCCGGCTGATATCGCATTAAACAAAATAAGTAAAATTCCTGATTTCGGATCCTGATACCACTCTGCAATGAACGCAGATGATTCCGTTGTCCGGAATTCATCCTTATGATCCATATCCGCTCGTCTTATCACGGATACCTGCCCACCCTTTTTCATGGACCCGGTCATTACACGCATCCGTCAGGAACTCCAGGCTCAGGCAGATCCGGAGATCCAGAAAACATCCCGGCGGTTTTTCAGGGAAAATATCACGTGCTATGGCATGAAAACCGCCGCTGTGATCGCCATTGCAAAAAAGTACTGGAAAGAGATCAAAACACGGGGCAAGATGGAGATCTTCGCGCTCTGCGAGGAGTTGTACCGGTCTGGTTACATGGAAGAGGCTTTCATTGTTTCTGAATGGGCTCATGCTCTCTCTCATCGGTACGAACCGGGAGATTTTGAGATATTTCAACGCTGGATCGATACCTACATCACCAACTGGGCAGCCTGCGACGGATTCTGCAACCATACGATGGGGGATTTCATCGACCAGTACCCGGAATATATCGATGAACTGATACGCTGGACGCAATCCGGAAACCGCTGGATGCGGCGAGCAGCAGCGGTTTCACTCATCGTCCCGGCAAAGCGCGGAAGGTTCCTAAACGAATCCATGGAAATTGCCAGCCTGCTCCTGACCGATACTGATGACCTTGTGCAGAAAGGCTACGGCTGGCTGCTGAAGGAAGCGAGCCGGAAACATACAGACGAAGTCTTTTCCTACGTGATGAAAAACAAAAAAAAGATGCCCCGGACTGCGCTGCGGTACTCCATTGAGCTGATGCCAGGGGATCTCAGGGCAGAGGCGATGAAAAAGGACTGGTAGAATTCCGCTGGACCCGGATATGTGAGATAATAAATGGTTTTGTTATTCCATTTCCCTGATGTGGTGCCTGCCCCCATCCTCAAGCTGGCGCGCGACTTCAGCTTTCATGGACGCGAGAGCCTCCGGGGCGATCAGTCTCCCGGACATGATATGAATTTCTTTTTTTCCCGTTGTCGGATTTTGTTCGTACGTGACGATGAAATCCTCATGATTGGCCATTGCCGAAAAGAGGAGATCCGTCACCGCTTCATGAAACGGTTTCTCGTTATCCTTCCGTCGCCCCTTCCTGATAGTCATATCAGTACCTGTATTATCATGAATTATAAAAGGTTCAGATCGGTTCCGGGCTTTTCATCTGACCGGATGCATTGATCCCGTGAAATAAACCATGAATGCTTTTTCACCGCTACCGTACACATGAGTCATCCCATCGGTGGTTTTTCTTTCCGAAACCTCACATATGTTTATTTAGTCAACATACAAATGTTGACCTATGCTTCTGCCCACGGATGAAAAGCAGTTCCTCTTCTGGACCCTGCGGAGGAGCGGGACCCCCAATATCACAATCGCAACGCAGCTTGGGATCTCCCGGCAGGCCGTCTCACGGGCTCTTCTCCTCATGGATGAGAGAGTTGAATCCACGCTCAAAGAGATGGCACACGCAAACCAGATTGCCATAGAGAGAGTCAGCCCCGAACGGGGGATTCTCCTGGGCAGGTCAGTACCGTTCCAGACGGCTGCTATCATCTTTGTCTCGAAAAAACACGGGGTCCAGGTCTGGTACGAGCATGACGGCGACTGCGGAACCTGCCAGCGGTATACCGAGTGCATAGAACTGCTCTGGGACTATGCTGATGAACTCGGGATAAAACTGAAACAGACGGATCATCCGACAAAGATGGCAGAAGAACTGTTTGAAAAGGTGAAAGCTCTCGCATGACATTGACCCGCATTTCAGAGATCGTCCGGAGGCGCCTTGGCTGGTGTCCCAATAAACAGGCATTAAAAGCACAACGTATCGCACCCTCACCCCTGCCGGCAGGTTCACCTGCCATCCCGGCCGGACCCGGGACCGCGCCATCCACACCGGGTTCCCAGCTTTACCAGCACACCCAGCTCGGCACCATCCAGATCTGGGCAACCCTGGCATCTGTGGGGATTATCATTCTCTCCATCCTGTTCATCGGAGGGATATGGATAACTTACCTTGTGGCAGCGATCCTCCTGATCGCGCTCGTGCTGTTCGGTTCACTGACCGTGATGGTCAGGAAAGACGATGTCCATATTCGCTTCGGCCCGTTTGGCATTGTCAGAAAGACCGTGCCACTCGGGTATATCACTTCAGTCAGTACTGTGAAGAATCCCTGGTATTACGGGTGGGGCATCCGCTGGACTCCTGATGGCCCTCTCTACAATGTCTCAGGGGTCGGGGGTGTCATGCTTGTTCTTGCTGACGGGAAAAAGATACGGATTGGATCCGATGAGCCCGAAGCACTCAACGCCGCCATCACCCGTGCAATACATTGAGAGAATCCTTTTTTCGGTTATCACCGGCAGGGTAGTCCTGTACCGGGATTGACCGGATAATCAAGCCCATTTACGAGTGTTCCTGCTTGTTCGCATATCCACACAGATTTTCCGCTTACGGAATCGGACACAAGCGCTGCTTCAGGAGACCCATCAGATCTTCCAGTTCCCTGCACCGGTTCAGTTCTTCAGTGCTGATCAGCACCGCGAGACCTCTGCCGGTCCTGACCAGTACAACCGGGAACATCGTGATTCCGTAACCATACTGTTCGCGGAATTCATTCCTGTCAAGAACCTGTGACGGGAGCTTCTGTTCCCTGATGAAGCGTTTCCATTCTTTCTTCATTCCCACCGGGCTGTAGATGAGAGCGGACAGGTGGCAGTCTTCAGCAGGAGATATCGATGAGTTTGCAGAATAATTCTTCATCCGGGGCAGCACCCCGCTGTTGCTGTTGCAGACAAACAGGAGAGTTTCTTCCTGGGGCATGAAGTGTCACTCTTTTTCTACCAGCATATATTTTGCAAGGATGATGCTGGTTCAATCCATTAAATACCGGCTCTGGAGAGAGCCAATTATTTTAAAAAAACGTTTCCGTGATGCGGTAGAAATTACAGGTTCTGCCCGGTGATCCCGAGTTTACGTAAGAACCGTTCGTGAAGCCTCGTATCGTCACCCAGTTCCGGGTGGAAGGAGAACGCAACATGCTTTCCGTGCTCTGCGGCAACAATTCCCTGATCAGCACGTGCAAGTACCCGGACACTCTTTCCGGTGTGCGTGACAACCGGAGCTCTGATGAAAACAGCATGGAACGGACCACCATCCAGACCTTCGATGGTAAGATCGGCTTCGAACGATTCCCGCTGCCGGCCAAACGCATTCCGGTCAACGGTCATGTCCATGAGGCCGAGCGGGTGAACCCGTGAATCGGCTACCACGGTTGCCAACAGCACCATGCCGGCACAGGTGGCAAAAATCCCTCCTTTGAACTGCCGGATCGGCTCGTACAACCCGTTCTTATCGATGAGCCGGGAGATTGTGGTCGATTCTCCCCCGGGTATAGCAAGGGCATGGCATTCGCAAAGATCCGCCGGGCTCCTCACCTCAAAAACTTCGGACGCGGGACCATGCCCCATCCGTTCGAGCGCCAGCAGGAATGCATCGATATGCTCGCTGACATTTCCCTGAAGCGCGAGGACGCCAATCCTAGCGTCCACGGGTCTGAAGCACCTCGTCGTCGCGAAGCTTGTGGATGTCCAGACCTGGCATCGCATCGCCAAGACCCGTGCTCACCTTTGCGATAACCTTTGCATCATCGAAGTGATTGACGGCCTCGACAATCGCCCGGGCCATCCGGTCGGGATCTGATGATTTGAAAATACCGGATCCCACGAAGACACCATCGGCACCCAGCTGCATCATAAGAGCGGCATCGGATGGGGTGGCAATCCCGCCAGCTGAGAAGTTCACGACCGGCAGCCGGCCGCGTTCGGCGCATTCGATGACCAGTTCCGCCGGGGCTTCGATTTCACGGGCGTAATCGATCATCTCCTGCTTGTCGAGACCCCGGAGCAGCCGGATCTCTCCCATGATCGTGCGCATGTGCCTGACCGCTTCGACCACGTTTCCAGTTCCTGCCTCACCCTTGGTCCGGATCATTGCCGCACCTTCGTTTATCCTGCGGAGAGCTTCGCCAAGATCGCGGGCACCGCAGACAAAGGGGACCTTGAACTGGGTCTTATCTATATGGTATTGTTCATCTGCGGGAGTCAGTACCTCACTCTCATCGATCATGTCCACGCCAAGGACTTCAAGCACCTGCGCTTCCACGAAATGGCCGATCCGCACCTTTCCCATAACCGGGATCGAGACTGTATCGATGATCTCAACAACCTTCTGGGGATCTGCCATGCGGGCAACCCCGCCGGCTTTGCGGATATCAGACGGAACCCGCTCAAGTGACATGACTGCGACGGCCCCGGCTTCCTCGGCGATCTTTGCCTGTTCGGCATTCACGACATCCATGATAACGCCCCCCTTCTGCATGGATGCAAAGCCGCGCTTGAGAAGCTCAGTGCCAAATCTCAGTTCTTCCAGTATCATATGCCAGTACTATTGATCAAGGATCCCAATAAAAACAGTGCGCAACAGGCAACTATTGCAAACATCAGGCTGACCGCCCGGGCGGCCCGGATGATTTCAGGGCCCCCTTCATCGAGCGTCCGTTCACCGTCCCCGATCGTGTACACACCCGGCTTCTCGAACCGGATTCCTACACCACCCGCCATAGCGGCCATAACGATCCCGCCATTGAACCCCGGGCGCCTGTACCCATCACGCCGCATTGTTCTCCACGCCGGACCAACACGCCCCTTTATCGCAAAATACATGAGCAGCAGAAATACCGTGATCCGAGCAGGGATAAAATTGAAGATATCGTCCATCCTGGCCGGGCACCAGCCGATCCGTTCGCGTTCATCCCGGTAACCAAGCATTGCGTCCATGGTGTTTGCCGCACGATAAACAGCAGCACCGAAAAGGCCAAAGACAAGGAAGAACGAGAGCGGCGAGATGATGCTGTCGGTGATATTCTCCGTCATGGACTCGTATCCCGCAGAAAGGATATGTTCCCGGTCGAGGGCCGCTGTATCCCGGGAAACGAGAACCTGGACTTTTTCCCGGCCGGTCTCCACCCCATCCTTTAACGCAGAAACAACTGCGAGAGTATGCTCTTCAAGGGACCGCCAGGCAAAACAGCTTTTCAGCAGGAACGGGGCGATGACTACGTACGCATACCAGGGTGCAAGAGCTGAGAAAAGGATGAACGGTACGGCAAACAGGAGAATAGTCAGGAACCAGAAAAGGATACCCGCAATTCGCTGCCAGCCTTGAGAATACGAAGAGGGATTGCCCCACCACCCGATGAACCGCCCGAGCAGTGCAACGGGATGGTAAGGTGAATGAGGATCTCCCGTGAGGCGATCCACAAGCAGCGCGGCACAGAGCACGAACGCAGTGAGCACTATTCCTGGCGGTACCATGTGTAGAGTGCACCGACGATAAGAATGATGAACGACGCGATATTAAGGTACTCGATATCTGTATAGAACCACGAAGTATAGAGAATCAGTGCGATTCCCATCAGGATCATCAGGAAATGGGGTCGTCCGTGTGCTACCGGGTGGAGGGGCATCTCCTCCTGCACCACGGGTCTCAGGTGGGATGGGTGGAGAACCTGAATGTGCGTTATTGTTTTTACAACGCCATAGCCGGCGATTATCTCTAGGTCAAAAGAGCCTTCTTCACTCTCTTTCCGGATGGGGATGGTGACGACTGATGCATCGACAACATAGAGATTCTCGTGGAAAAAATCCGTGTACATCGCTGCATTGGACGAAGAGACCGTGATGTGGATAGGCGCGCCCCGGTTAATGAATTTCAGGACAAGCCTGCCACCGCATTCGGCTGATACCTTTCCGCGGGGAAGATCGATTGAGTTGATACCGCTGCGATTGAGGTAGATCTCGTAACCGGCTTCTTCTCCCGTTACGGCCTGACCGATCAATACCGACAGGGCAAGCGGGAGATTCATAACGGTTACCTCTTAGTCTGATTGCTGGGGAAGAAGGTTGGGGATACCATCATGAATGGGATACTCAACACGGCATGAAGCGCAGTGCAGACCGCCTTCGAGAATCTCTTTCTCGTTTTCCTCCCCGACATTAAGGGTGAGATCCCCTTTGCAGACCGGGCAGCAAAGAATATCCATGAGGGAACGTTTCATACCATTTCATCCCGCAAATCAATGATCTGGGTGATCTCGGGACCGGTGGATATGAGGGTTACGGGGCTGCCGATATCCTCTTCAGCCTGTTTGAGGAAATCCTTGGCTTTCTTGGTGAGCCGGGAATACTCGGTCACACCGAAACAGGCCTCGTCCACACGATCGATACCGGTGATGGCAGCCTGGGTACACCCGTTGATCATCGCGGAATACCGGGCCATATCCCCGTCCCAGCCACCAATCCGCCGCTTCCGGTGGGTTACCGTCCCGAACTCCTGGATGCCCATGGCATCGGATTTCTCGAACGACATCTCGGTGCTGAACGGGCCTTCTCCCACCCGGGTCGGGTAGGCCTTGAAGACCACAATAACATCATCGATCTTTGTCGGGCCCACCCCATTGTCAGCCGCAATCTGGGACGCTGAGGTATCCTTGCTGGTCACGAAAGGATAAGTACCGTAGTAAAGGGAAATTCCAAAACCCTGCGTTCCTTCGAGCAGTACCGTGCTGCCTTTTTTGAGCTCGTCGTCAATAGCCTTGGGAACGTCAAGCAGGTATTCAGCAAGCTCGGGAACATCTTTGGCCTGCGGGGAGACCCTCATGACCCTGTCGGAGTTTGCAGGTCCGCATCCCGAACCGGTACTCCCGATCTTCTTTGAGAGGTGGGCGCTTCCCTTGTCCCGTGCGATATGATCTTCGGTAATGATACCGCAGCGTTTGTCAACGAAGACCCGTCCTTTTACACCCAGCGTTTCCACTTCGTGTTTCAGAACCCTGGGATCGACGAGCACCCCGCTTCCGATACAGAGTTTCGCTTCCTTGTATACAAAGCCGGAAGGAACCATACGGACGCCATATTCCTTGGTTCCAACCTGGACAGTGTGTCCGGCATTCGGACCAACACCGCCGCGAGAGATGATTACAGGTTTATCCTTGTAGGCAATGTGGGCAACAACTTTACCCTTACCTTCATCCCCAAAAAATCCACCAACGATGATCGAGCAACTCATTGTGTTTCATGTAATATTGGTCAAGTTCCAAAATAAAGTATCCCTCAGGACCAGGTAGCATAAAAAAGAGGGTGAGATGCAGGAAAGAGAAATGCCAAACGGAGAATCAGAGCCCTTGTATGAAGGTCTCCATTCTCCCGAGAGCTTCGCTGAGTTCCTTTCGGGAAACTGCATAAGCACACCTCAGGTGGTCTTCCCCGCCCACACCAAAAACACTGCCCGGGACAACGGCAACCCGCTGTTCCTTTAAGAGACGCTCGGCAAATTCCACATCGGATAAACCGGTCTTTTTTACGGAGGGGAACGCGTAGAACGCTCCTTCCGGGACATGGCAGGAGAGACCGATACGGTTGAGACCGGCAACGAACATATTGCGCCGGAGCCGGTATTCGTTAACCATGCTGTTTTTATCTTCTTCGGCCGAACGGAGAGCTTCAAGTGCCCCGACCTGCCCCATCACCGGAGCGCAGAGCATCACGTACTGATGGATTTTCAATGCCGCATCGCAGAGTCCCTTTGGTGCGCAGAGATATCCAATCCGCCATCCGGTCATGGCATAGGCTTTGGAGAATCCATTCAGCGTGATCGTCCGTTCATGGAGATCGCCCACGGTGGCGGCAGCGCAGTGGCGCTTCTCGTACGTCAGTTCCGCATAAACTTCATCGCTGATGAGGAGGAGATCGTGATCGATGACGAGATCTGCGATTGCCTTAAGATCGCTCTCCTCCATGACAGCCCCGGTGGGATTGTTCGGGAAATTGATGATCAGCGCCTTGGATTTTTTCGTTATCTGCTCCGCAAGGGCATCGGGATTCAGCTTGAAATGATCTTTTTCCGTACACCGGACCGGTACGGGTTTTCCGCCGGCAAGTGAGACGCATGGGGCATATGAAACATAGCTTGGCTGGGCTATGAGGATCTCGTCACCCGGGTCCGTAACGGCCCGTATGGCTATGTCAAGGGCTTCTGAAACCCCGCTTGTGATAATAATTTCCTCATCGCCGCTATAGTTGAGCTGGTAATGCTGGGCAAGGTAGCGCGAAAGTGCGTCGCGCAGTGACTGGAGTCCCTTGTTCGAAGTATAGGATGTTGTTCCCTGCTCTATCGAGTAGATGCTCGATTCGCAGATGTTCCATGGGGTACGGAAATCCGGTTCACCCACACCGAGGGAGATGACGTCCTCCATGGTGAGCACAAGATCGAAGAACTTCCGGATACCGGACGGGGGAATCTCCCGCGCACGTTCTGAAACAAAGTTTCGCATCTTCCCGCCTCAGAAACTATAGGGAAGACGTTCGGTCTCCGGTTCTTCAAAGAGCGCATTACCATTCTCCTTATAGGATTTCATGATAATGTGAGTGGCTGTCTCGCGGATACGATCCATAGGAGCGACGTGCTCTGAGACGAATCGCGAAACTTCCTGCATATTCTTCCCGGTTACGATTAACTGGAGATCATATGTTCCGGTAATCAGGCGCAGGGTCTTGACCTGCCGGAAGCGGGAGAGTCGTTCGGCAATGCGATCGTACCCGAAATCCCGCTCGGGGCTAACCTTGAGTTCTATGATTGCAGAGACCTCGCCATTGCCGGCCTTCTCCCAGTTTATAACGGTGGAATACCGTTTAATAACCTGATCGGCTTCCAGAGCATGAACCCGTGCCTCAACCTCACCTGCTGCAAGATTGGTCATGGTCGCGATTTCTTCTGCTGATAGCCGGCTGTTCTCCTCGAGAATACGGAGGAGTTCGAGATCTTTTTCATCCATTTTTCTTTCCCCTTATCTGAACCAGGTTTTCAACCACTTTGCTTCCATCTGGGAGACATCGATATTCTTGAGCCCGTTGAGCCTCTGGTCCTTGAGTACGACTTCGCGGATCTTGGCTGTGTTGGAATCAAACCACATCTCTTTGGTCCTGCCATAGCGCCCGCGGCTCACCACCCGGGTGTTGATCACGCCAAGCATATTCAGCTCTGATATGAGATCGGTTATCCGCCTGTGGGTGAGCACATCGAGCTCGATGGTGGGGGCGATGTCCTGATATATACGTGAGACTTCCCCGCTCGTAAAGATATTCTGCCCCAGCTGTTCGAGAATGAGCATTGAGAAGAGTATCAGTTTACTCTGGGTGGGGAGCGTGGCGATGCACTCGATCATGCTGTCGGTCTCGATCTTAGCCTGGGCGGATTTGACATGCTCTTCGGTAACCTTCGAGGATTCGTCCCGGTCGGCAAGTTCACCGGAGATCCGGAAGAGGTCAAGAGCGCGGCGGGCATCCCCATGTTCCTGGGCTGCAAGGGCCGAACAGAGAGGGATAACTCCTTCAGCAACAGCACCGGGCATGAAGGCGCCTTCCGCACGCTGGGCTAGGATATCCACGAGCTGGGGGGCGTTGTACGGTGGGAAAACTATCTCCTCTTCTGAGAGGGAAGAGAGGACCCTCGGATCCAGAAAATCCTTGAAACTCAGGTCGTTGGAGATCCCGATGATACTCACTTTGGAATTTTTCAGATCGGAGTTGATCCGGGTCAGGTTATAGAGTGTATCATCCCCGCTCTTCTTGACAAGCTTGTCTATTTCATCAAGGACGATAACAAGAACGCCCCCGCCAGCCTCAAGCTGGTTCTTCAGCTCGGCATATACCTGGTCGGTAGGCCACCCGGTCATCGGGATGTGGGTTCTTGTTTTGTCGCTTGATAACTCATCAACAACATCAAGGCACTTGGCAATTTGCGCAAGAACCCGGTACTGGGTATCGATGACCTCGCAGTTAAGGTGGACAATCCGGCAGAGAGTTCCCATCTTACTGCTCGCTTTCTCGAGTTCAGATCCCACGTACCGGACGCAGGCAGTCTTACCCGTTCCGGTCTTACCGTAGATAAGAATATTTGAGGGGGTTTCGTTCCGGAGGGACGGCGCCAGAATAGATGCTACCTCATCGATCTGAGGTTTCCGATGGGGCAGGATCTGGGGACGGTAAGAGTGCCGGAGCACTTCGCGATCCTTGAAGATCCTATTATTGCTCAGGTATTTTTTGAAAAGTCCGGTTGATGTATCTTCTGGTTCGGGCATGATCACACTGTGGAGCTGAGCATTAGCAGCATGAGGCAAAAAAACGATCGGTTTCGCTGGGTTATAAACCCCTTTATTTCCAGTGGAATTTTCTTTAATTTTAGTTTAAATAAGAAAATACGGTATATTTTGCCTATTACCATTTTATTATTTTAATAAATGGTTAACCAGCATTTTTCCTTTAATCTTTGGTATTTCTATGGATTCCGGCTGGTTATTTACATAGTGTTCCTTTCCGTTTCGATTTCCAACCGGGGGACCCCTTTGTTTCGTGTGGAACTTTTTCCAAAATTAATGCAGATTGATCTAATAAAAAAAATTATAAAGTAGATCCATATGATTATATGCATCTAATAATATATAAATCATTCTAAATTGAAAACAATAGAATTTTTTCTTATATTCCAAAAAATCAAATAATATTTAATTAAAGTCTAAAACAAAGGAAAATTGTTCCAGAGGAAATGAAGGGGTAGGACCCCCCCAAAAAAAGAAACTTGGCTAAGTATCTGTACTTACCAACATACATGAATGGGATCTGAAGTGAAAAGTTACTCTATAACACTCTGCCATCTTCAAATCCGTAACCTATTGAATACAACTTTACATACCAGCGTTGCTGTCGAAGTTCGTTAGTCCCGTTATAGAAAACCAGTGTATAGAAAGATTAAACCAGATTGAATCACCAGCAGCGTTACTGGCGGGATCTCTCTCGAGTTTACTTATGCTATATGATCAGACCGTAATGGGATCTATCATCTCCTCAGGAATTCACTTAACAGAATACTGGCAACATACTGGTATCATGAACAAGGATCACGTGCACCCATTCCCCATATCAGCAGCGGTTATCACGGTCTCCAGCACCCGGGTGCCAGAGAACGATACCAGCGGGACAACCATAAAAAAACTTCTCGCAGAGAAGGATATTCCGGTTAGTTACTACGCAATCGTTCCGGATCGTATCGATGCCATCCGGGACGGACTCTTTGCAGCACTCAAAACAGCAAACTGTATCGTTATCAATGGTGGAACCGGTCTCACCTTCGATGACTGTACAATTGAAGCAGTCTCACCACTTCTTGAGAAAAGGATGGACGGTTTTGGAGAGCTCTTCCGGATGAAGAGCCTTGCCCAGATCGGGACATCGTCCATGTTGTCCCGGGCTGTTGCCGGTATCATTCACGGAAAAGCAGTTTTCTGTATCCCCGGCTCCACCCCCGCAGTCACGCTGGCAACAACAGAACTGATCCTCCCGGAGATTACACACATCCTCAGTCATGCCAACCGGTAAGAATAGAAGGCACCCCCGCTCATGCCTGTTTTAAACAGGATAAAATCCCCGTTATCGCATAACGTCCAGCAGGGCAACGCGTTCAAGGATAAGATCAACAATCCGGTCTTTGTTTTGTAGGGTCTGAAGTTCTTCAATGGGGATATCGAACAACTTCATGAGAGATTTCTCGCGATCCGGATCCATGCTGTTCCAGGAGTCTCCGGATACGAACTCCATGCTCGGTATGAGTGCCGTAAAAACCTCTTCGCATGGACAAGGCGAGCAGCAGCATACCCAGAGCCGGTTCTTCCCCTCGTGAATACCAAACGATGCCCCGATGTTGCACTGACGGGAGCCTGCTGCATAGAGGAGTGCCTCCATCTCAAAAGTATTGGATATTGCGGATCCATCCCGGAACGATCGTACGGCATGATCGACTGCTGCCTGAACATGTGCACTGCCAGCAACCATATCCGCATTAAAACAGATGATATGCGCATTATGCACCTGTGCAACTGATCTGACCGCTACAAGAAATGCCGGACGATCTGCAATTATGCATTCTGCTGCCCGGATCTCTCCTACATCCCCATCCCCCATCATGCCCTCACCTGAACTGAGAGAAGGTTGACTGCCCGGCCATATTATCCTGACTGGTAGGGTCTGGTACTCCTTTCGCATTTTGCAGCTGTGTAAAGATCTGTTCCGCGATCCCCCGCCCGAGTATCTTAGTGACAGCCTCTATACCTGCGGCCCGGACCGCATCGGGTGTAGTGAGGGAGTTGTTGAAGAGCCGGCGGGCCCGGACCCTTCCTATTCCCCGCAGTTTCACGAGCGGGAGCAGTTCGCGCCGGATGCCGTTCTTCATGCAGATCTCATAATCCCGGATTGCAGGATGGAATGCAGGCACAAACATGCGCGAGAGCTCGGCGCTGGCATGGAGCAGCCAGTTGACGCTTTCCACCATACCATAGATATCACCGGGTCCTACCGAATACCGCTCGCAGATCTTTGCATCGGTGAGTTCATCAGTCCAGTCCGAAAGGAGCATCGCGGTCTTGAGAGCCCGGTAGTACTCTTCGATCTCCTCCTCATCTGAGGGGTACGGGGACCAGAGCTCGGTCTCGTGGGCTTCAATCATGCGATCAATTGCCGGCTGGTCGGCATTACGTGCATACAGTTTTGGCATGTCCGGCGTGCTGCAGATCGTCTGGAGCAGGCCGAGATCGGCATAGTTTTCCTGCTCCCGCAGGGCACGTATGATCATCGCTGCGCTCCGGGGATCGATGTAGAGCCGGGAAACAAGTGAGCCGAACTCCGTTGAACCGAGGTGTTCACCGAGTTCCAGCACCATCTCTGCATCGATGAGGAATTTAAGAGCAGCATCGACCGCCCGCTGCATGAGCCTGCCCTGCCGGTGCTCGTGCACGTAGAAGCTCCGGTTCATGAAGGATGCCAGTTCCCCACGGGTACCGGCGAACCCGGAGGCGATGATGGAGAGGACGTGGGTATAGAGAGCGGAAGGCTCTGCGATCTTCGAGTGGACCTCTTCAGCAGGCGCCTCGATATAGCATTCGAAGAGCTCTTCTACCTGTCGCTCATCCTTGGCAATGAGTACTGCCTCGCCGTAGGGATCGAGTCGTGGCCGGCCGGCCCTTCCTGCCATCTGATGATACTCGCTGACCGGTATCGGCTGCATACCCTCTCCGGCAGAAAATCGCAGGTAGTCGCGGATGATTACCCGGCGTGCTGGAAGGTTGAGACCGGCCGCCAGAGTCGGGGTCGAGGAAATACACTTGATATAGCCTTTCCTGAACCCTTCCTCCACAACTGCTCTCTCGGCACGGCTCAGCCCGGCATGGTGGAAGGCAGCTCCCTGGCCAACGCAGAGTGCAAGGGTTTTGGCCATCTCAGTCTCCGCACCACCGGAAATCCTCTCGGCATATGATTTGAGTTCCGGCTCCCCGCTCTTAATTGCTCCGGCCGCCCGTTTTGCAAATGCCTCTGCATTCCGGCGAGAAGACACAAAAACAAGGCACTGACCCCCCTCGGCAATAGTGTCCAGGCAGAGGTTGATGTCATCGTAATTTTTGGATACAGCCTTAACACGCCGTTCTCCTTCCCGGAAATGAATCCGGTCGTTGCAGAAAACCCCCTGCCGGAGATCGACGGGTCTCCAGGTGCTCGTAACGAGCTCCGCTTCAAGCCAGCCGGCAAGGGTTTTCGGGTTGCCGATCGTTGCCGAGAGCCCGATAACCTGCATGCCGGGATTACGGTAGCACATCTTGGCAATGACCATCTCGAGTGTAGGCCCGCGGTTTTCAGAATCAACAAGATGGACTTCATCAACAACAAGAAGCGTGATATCCTGGATCCAGCGGGCACTGTTGCGCAGCAGGGAATCGACTTTCTCGCTCGTTGCAACAATGATATCGTTCTTCCCGAGCAGGTCGTCCCGGCGGTCAAAATCACCGGTTGCGATGCCGACCCTGACACCTTTGTTGGTGAATTCATCGAACTTCTCGCTCGCGAGTGCCTTGAGGGGAACGATATAGAGACACTTACCTTTTTGGGCGATGTGGGTATGCATCGCCATCTCGGCGATCAGGGTCTTGCCGCTCGCGGTAGGGATTGCTACGAGAAGGTTCTTTCCCTGGAGCATTCCCCTGCTAATGCAGTCGGCCTGGGGCGGGTAGAGTTCGGTTATTCCTGAGGAAATATATTTTTCTTTCAGATCTGCAGGAATAGGGATCTCGCAGGTCTTCATATCATACCCTCCGGAATACCCCTTTGATTCCACTGAAAAACCGCACGATTCTGGTCGGTTTAGCGAAATCTATCCTATATATCGACATATTCTCCACTGGAAACAGACCAAAATATATTTATGAAGGTGCGGAGAGTTAAGCGATCAGCCTCAGTAATAGTAACTGATCATATCCTGCTTGGACTCTTTCTTCTTCCGGTCAAGGAAGGCGAAGACATTCTCATGGGGTACGCCTTCGATGAGCATATCAACGGCAGCCCGGGCGGTCTTGAGCTGTTCCGGGTACCCGATCAGGGCAACGGTCTTACCAAAGACCGAGATCTCCACGTCTGTCATATCCTCGATCTGCTCCCGGGCACGCCCGTCTTTCCCGATGATCCTTCCCCTGAGCCGGTCGAGCTGTCGCGGGCTGTCTGCCATGCCGGCGAGATCGATCACTTCCAGGAGCAGGTCTTCATCCTCGATCATCTCAAACGCACGTTCGGGTGAGAAACCCCGGTTTATAGCATTGATGATCTCAACCGCCCTGAGAAGGGGAATGGTGTTCTCTTCCGTCCCCTCAACTTTTACCATTCCCTCCTTGCTGTCGATGGTGATGGTTGTGTGGGTTTTTGTCTCCAGCTCCTTTTTGGTGGCGCCGCTCTTGCCAATCAGGACGCCGATCCTGCTACCGGCAATCTTTACTTCCTGCATCATCTGTCTTTCACCTTGTATATGATTAGTATCTGTCTGCTGCTCATCAGTTTTGTTGCGGCATGCATCCGGGTTCCGGGACCATCAGATTCATGGTTCGGCAACTTTCAGCCCGGTGACGGCATGGAAAATTTCGGTATCTTTCTGCACTTCACACCGGTTTTTAAAGAACCGGTTGATGTTTTTGATGTCCCTCATGAGGAATGGGAGGGCACGGGGGTGATCACGGGTTACGGACTGGCCCATGTCAATGAGATATGGTTGGTCGCCGTACAATATATTGAACTCGCTCAAATCGGCATGCACGAGTTCGGCCTTGTTGTAAAGGATATCGATGCATTTCACGATTCGGGAGTATATATCTTGCGGATCCTCCATCTCGGCATTCCGGAGCTGGGGATACGGGCACTCCCCCTCACCGATAAAGGACATGATCAGGATGTTCCGGTCCCAGACCAGGGGTTCGGGAACGGCAATTCCCGCATCCCGCGCCCGGACAAGGTTCGAGAATTCCTTTCGTGTCCATGCAAAGATGAGCTCTTTTTTTGCTTTTTTCACATGTGAGAACCTGCGGTCACCGGTGATATACGAGCTCATTGTTGTGAAGTTTGCTGTCCGGATACGATAGATCTTGATGGCGATACCAACCGCATCGCGCTCGCCATAGAAAACATTGGCCTCTTTGCCGGTGCTGATTGAACCCCCGATGGCAGAGAGCCATTTCTTATGGACCAGCTTGTAGAGTGCCAGGAGCGTTACTTCGTCGAATACATCCTCGCGGACCTTGAGCTGATCGGCGTCCCTGATACGGATGCCCATCTCCTCAAGCTTCTGATCGAACCGGTCCAGCCGTTTATCGATTGCGTCCTCTTTACTCACGAAGTGCCACCCTTCATCCAAGAGTATTGGTGACGCTCATTGTATATATTCCCGCACAGGGGCAAGGATCTCCACAAGCGACTGCCCGCAGGCTTTCTTGAGGTCGAGCGGGTGTATCCCGCCTTCGCCGTAGGCAGATTCAAGGTCCGCATATCCGGCAAAGGTCTTGTCCCCGCCGAACTTTTCGGGCCGTTTTATCGTGATCTCGGGCAGGCGAGGAAAGACGTGGTGCTGGAAGATCTGGAGTATCGGGTTCTCCGGAATTTCCGGCGGGCAGAAGGCCTTCTGGCACTTCTTTAAAATATCCTCCTCGCTGTCGGCAACTGATATATAATTACCCTGTGATGAGGACATCTTCTTGCCGTCAAGCCCGTTCAGGATAGGTGTGTGGATACAGACGGGAGCCTTGTAACCGAAATTGACAAGGTGCTCCCGGGCGAGCATATGGATCTTGCGCTGGTCGATGCCACCGACTGCTGCGTCTGCCTTGAGAAGGGCGATATCTGCCATCTGCATGATCGGGTAGATCATCTGGGAAACGGTGGGGTGGTCCATCTGCCGGCCAACCTCATCCATACTGCGGGTCGCCCGGTTTAAGGTAATCTGCTGGGAGAGCTGGAGTACGAGCAGCTGGTAGTCTGGGCTGAGCTGGAGATCGGACCCGAGTACATAGGTCACGTTCCTGAGTCCGAGCCCTTCGAAACAGCGCTTATTGTATTCTGCGAGTTCCTTCACCCGCTCCATGGTACCCTTGCGGTTCAGGAAAGCGTGGAGGTCGGCGAGCAGCACCGTGACCTCGAAGCCGGCAGCCTGCAGGTCGACCAGTTTGTTGATCGTGACCAAGTGGCCGAGATGAATCTCGCCACTGGGTTCATAACCGGCATACACCCGCTTTGTGGGCCGGGCCAGGAGGGCAATGAGGTCATCATCCGTGACAACTTCTACCGTATTCCGGGTAACGCGCTCGTATGCGTCCATTCAAAGAAATGGGTGATGATGGGTGTTAATGGTTATTCTGGATGGTTACAAATCCGAGTGCAGCATTCGTTGCAGTAACCGATTTTGCCCCGTCCTTTTCTGCCCCCATCATCGCACGGATAGCATCAACATTCTCGACAACCACGTCGGCTTCCTGGTGGATAGCCTGGAAGAAGCAGAGCTCGTTCTTGTTTGCATAGATGGAGTCCTCGAAGATGCAGTTCTCCCAGAGATCGGAGCGCTGCCGGCCGAGGTCCATGGCGAATTCCTTGAGTTCGGCGGTGCTCCTGAGCCCTGCGGTTTTCTTGATGAGCCCAAGGCGGGGGTGGGCGTTAATAAGTTCGATGACCCGCTCTTTACTGACCGGTTTCTTGGTGGTCATCTGGATTGCGTGCATGTGCATCATCGTTGTCGGGACGATCATGGCCATCGTGGTGATGGAGATATGGGGCAACACGGAGAGGACATCCGGGCCGTGGTGACTCGGGACGCTGACCGGGTCGAGGACAATGGCGTCGATGGGCCCCTTCTTGATCTCACCCGGATCGGAACCGCGGCGGACCATGATGGCGTGGACATGAGTAACGCCGAAGGTTTTATCGATCTCGTGGATGATCCGGCAGAGACCGGTCGTGTTGCAGGAGACTACCCGCACGAACTGCCGGCCGATCGCGTCCTTGTAGTTGCACGACGAGTTGAAGGAGAACCCTGCAACCTCGTGATCTTCTCCCCCCTGCCAGAGCGCTTTCTTGCCCAGTTTTTCGTACAGCGGCTTGTTGGTGGCCCCGACATCGCCGGGCGTTGCATCGACAATGATGTCTGCAGCCTTGCACATGTCCTCGACTGAGCCTGCAACCGTGAGCCCGGCTTTTTCAAATGCTGCCTTTTTTGAGATGTCAGCAATGTAAAGTGGGTATCCCCTCTGTTTCGCAACAAATGCCTCTGCATTCGGGCGCGTCTTGGAAACCCCGATCACCTTCATGTCTTTCTGAGCAGCCACCGCATCAGCCACACGTTTGCCGATGGTTCCGTACCCATTAATGGCAACCTTGATCATACAATCGTACATTGCGCCGGAATGGAAAAAACTATGCGAAAATGTTCTGATGAATATAATAATCGGCCACATGGAAAACTCTTGGGTAAAAACTGTGGTGATTTTCTAATATTCGTCCAAGATTTCAGTAATCCTGCCAAACTGCCCGATCCTGCGTTCCCGAAAAACTATCGTGTCTTTTCCCACCAGCTCCTGTTGTTGCTCAGCACACCATGTACAGGAAAAAGAAATTCTGTTGTTTCAGATGAACAAACTCTGGACTTTTATTACTTCAGTGCTGTCCTTTGCTTCTGCATACAGCTCCAGAGGCTCCCTGTTGACTTCCAGAAAACGGATTCCCCAGCTGACTCTCCCAAGAATCTCACCTGCCCTCTTTTTCTCCCCCATGATATAGAGCGCAGCTGCCAGTGCTTCAATAGACGAGAGCTTGCAGGGTTTGCCGAAATTTACCGGGTTTGCCGCCATGAGAAACGGGAGTGCCCGCCGTATCCTCCATGAGGTGATCTGCCCGGTATCCAGTACTACCCACGAACAATCCAGCACCGTGAGGGATTTCACGAACCGGTCTGCCGGTGAGAGCGCCTGTTCCGCTGTAGGGTCCAGAATTAGCGTGTTCCGCGGTATCTGCGGGATCCTGGTAAAAATTTTTAAAAATCCCGCCCTCTCCAGTTTTTTTACTGTGCACTTCCGGGGGTCACAGCTGTTGTCCCGGTAAGCATACAGAGGTATCATTGATCATCAGTGCGTGCACACATTGTAATAATGTACGTGTTGTGCAGTCCCTGCATCCTCAATCCCCGGCTGAGAGCGGATGGGATAACAAAACCTTCCGACATAGTTCTCTTTGAACGGGTTCAGGAAAGGTGCAGGAAATTTTCCCTGGAAATGGTGCCGCTTCCCTGTCCCGAGACGCTGTATCTCGGCGCAGGCCGCAAGCCCGGGACGTTCCTCGAACGCCTGGACACCCCGGCATTCTCTGCACTTCTGGATAATCTGGAAGACCAGGTAAAAAAGATCCTTGAAGAACGTGGTCCCCCTCTCTGCATTCTTGGGGCAAATTCCTCTCCCACCTGCGGTGTGACGAGCACCTATTACGGGAGCATCGGCAATGAATCCCCGAGGCGCGCCGGGCGCGGTGTCTTCCTCTCCCGGTTCCCTTTGATTCCGGCAATGGATGTCTCGCTCTTTGCCCGGTACCGGGTTTACCTTGCCGCCCCGCTCTTCTCAGAGGCCGAACGCGTATATAATGCTAACCTTGCGCGCCTCCTTGAAAAGGACCTCTTCGACGTTTACCTTCCTCAGGAATCCGGGGATGATACAGACATGAGGGATGAAGAGGAGCAGGGCCGGCTGTTTTTTACGAACAAGAAAGCGCTCGAAGATGCAGACTGTGTTGTTGCGGTAATTGACGGGGCTGATGCAGATTCCGGCACGGCATGGGAGATGGGTTATGCCTACGCCATTAAAAAACCGGTATTCGCCATAAGGACGGATTTCCGCAGGGTCGGCCGGAACGAAAAAGTGAATCTTATGCTCGAAGAGTCTGCAACCGTCATGACCAGCACCCGGCATCTTCTTGATGCACTCCATTCCCCGGTACCTGGAGTTAACGGGGGAGCTGATGGAGAATCCCCCCCTTCCTGATAGTAACATTCCTTTCTTTCAGGTCTTATTCCTGACAAATAACGTCTACAGGAACCTATATCAGAATATTTACGCAATAGTAGATGATTGCAATGGCGAAGAAACGCGAGGACCGAAGCAGGGAGAAGAAGACCACCGGAGATCGCGAATGTGATCTTGACGGGGATTACCATGCTCCGATCAGAACCTTTCGGGATCTCACGGTACATAACATCAGTGACATCCTCATCCACAGCCGGTACATGCAGCTTCTTCTCTCCATCACCATTGTCGGATTGATCCTTCGCTTCTTCAACCTGGGCTACAATTCTCTCTGGCTCGATGAGGCTTCTACTAATTCTTTTGCCGTCATGTCGATCCCCGGGATCTGGCAGGCAACTACCGGGGGAGAATTCAACCCACCCCTCTTTTACTGGATCGAGCACTGCATGCTCGTGTTCGGGAATAACGAGTTCGTTCTCCGGTTTGTCCCTGCACTGCTTGGGGTCCTGACCATTCCCCTCATTTATTTCGTTGGCAAGGAATTCATGGACCGCAATGTCGGGATCATCGCCGCAGCAGCATCTGCGTTTTCCCCGTTCCTTATCTTCTATTCACAGGAAGCACGGGCTTATTCAATGATGTTCTTCTTTGTTGCCTTTTCCATGGTCTTTTATTTCAGGGCCCTGAAGAATAACGACATCAGGGACTGGGTGCTCTTTGGCCTTCTCTCTGCCCTCGCGTTCTGGTCCCATTTCTATGCTCTGGTAATCATCGGGGCTCTCGTCCTGTACGCGCTTGCTGTCCAGATCCTGAAATACCATAAGGATCTCAAAAATATCGTTCCCATGGTCGCAGGCTGGGTGGTTTTTACGGTCATCTGCTCCCCGCTGATCCTCGTCACTATCCAGCTCTTCGGCTCGCGAACTTCCGGTGGTCCCACGTTCGGGCTTCAGGGACTCCAGATGATAATGGGAACGTTCCAGCAGCTTTCAGGCTTTTCTGATATCATAATGTACCTCTTTCTTATCCTCTTCATAATCGGGATCATTCAGGCATTCATTCTTGATAAAAGCAAAGGCATCTTCCTTGTCCTTCTTTCGGTTCTCACGTTCCTGATCAGCTTCCTCCTCTCGTACAAGATGCCCATGGTTCCCCGGTACCTGATCTTCTTCAGTATCGTCTTCTTCATCGGGATTGCGGTCTCTTATAAAACGTTCAGTAGTGTTTTGAACAGCCGCCATGTCGTGTATGGGTTCATCGCACTCCTGGTAGTTCTCAACGCACCGATCCTTGCAGGCTATTACTCGGACTTTTCCAAGGATGACTGGAGAGGGTTTTCCAGCCAGCTCCAGCAGGTGACAAAACCAGGGGATTTTGTCGTTGTAGTACCGGGATATGTATCCCAGCCGCTCGATTATTATTATTCCCACCGTTCAGATCAAACAGAGGAATCTCAGGCATATACTGCAAAAGATCTCGACGCGATTTACCTGCGGAAAACAAACAATACGATCTATTACGTAGTAACCGGGGATATCGCCTCGGCCAATCCGGATGGCGATGCCCTTGCATGGTTAAAGGAACACACCAGGTCCATGGGCCAGCACACCGGCATCTATCTCTTCACATCGGTCTAAGAACCGACCGGATAAACAACTATGTATGATCTCTCAGTAATCATTCCAACATTCAATGAAGAGGAGAATATCCTCAATATCATTGAGGAAGTGGATGCGGTCCTCAAAAAAAGCAACCTCAACGGGGAAATCCTGGTTGTCGACGACAATTCTCAGGACCGCACGATTACCCTTGTCCGGGAGATGCATTCGAAAAAAGAGAATGTGAATATCATCGTCCGCCTGGCAGATCACGGACTCTCCCAGTCTGTGGCCGAAGGGTTTACCCACGCATCCTCTCAGATTTTTATAGTTATAGATGCGGACCTTTCCCATCCCCCTGCCCTCATTCCCAAAATGTATGAGGAGATCCGGGCGGGAAATGATCTCGTCATCGGAAGCAGGTATATGGAAGGGGGCGGGATCAGACAGTGGCCCCTGAAACGAAGGCTGATCTCCATCGGGGCTACCTTCCTTGGCCGGCTCCTTTTTCCGGATATTACTGATCCTGTGAGCGGCTTTTTTGCCGTGAAAAAAGAAGTGGTAGTAAATGCCCCACTCAGGCCAAAGGGCTATAAAATCCTGCTCGAAGTGCTGGGGAAGGGAACATGGGAGAATGACCGGGAAATCCCCTTTGAATTCGTCGACCGTGAGATTGGATCCAGCAAACTGAAGTTCAGGACCATTACAGAATATGCCCGGCAGGTCGTAGATATCACCTTCTATTCCTTCTTCCATCATCAGAGTGCCGCATGGAGGGAGTGGAAAAAGGTTTTCAAGTTCGGAATTGTGGGGTTATCAGGAATCATCGTTAATCTGGGGCTCCTCCAGCTGCTGCTCATGGCAGGGATTTCAGGTTATATCTCGCTCTTTTTTGCCATTGCCATAGCGATTCTTAATAATTTCATCTGGAACGATCTCTGGACATTCAGGTCATCCTCTCAAAGACGGACAACCAGTATCTGGCAGCGTCTCTGGTTGTTCTACACGGTCTCTGCCGGAGGAGCGATCATCAACTATGGTATTGCGATGGGGCTGACTAATCTGGTTGGGATGAACCTCCTCGTGTCGGATACCCTTGGGATTCTTGTCGGTTTTATCTGGAACTTCCTCATCAACCGCAGGTTTACGTGGGGCCGGCGATAATCCGGTCCCCACAAATAAAATACAAAGGAATTTCTGCAAATAATAAATACGGAATATCATTAAGCTGTACATTATCAGGAGAGGAATCTGCATGGGGAAAAAAAATAAGACAGATCCGGAATCAACCGGGAGCAAAGGAAAAAAAGGAAAACCATCCTTTGAATTTTTGAATGTCCGGTTCGATAAAATCGAACGGGATACAGTGATCAGGCATATTGTTCTGTTGATCGCCGCATCTCTTCTGACAAAGCTGGTTCTTGTCTTCGTGACAACCTTTATCTTCCAGTCGTTTATCGATCTCTTTGATATCGGGTTCTATTTCGACCATGCAAAGCTACTGCTCCAGGGACAATTACCGTATGTAAATTACAGCTTCGACTATCCGGTCCTCGTTTTTGTACCAATTACGATAGCTTTTGTTCCTGCACTCCTTTTGCAGAATGCCATGGTCTTTGTCTACTCTTTCCAGATTCTCATGGTGCTGGCCGACATTGTCACCATTCTGTGTATTTACTTTATCGCTCTCAGGTTGTGGGATGAAAAGAGGGCATTTTTTGCCGGTCTTATCTATGCCACGGCCTTCTCGACAGCGTATTTTGTCCTGACAAAGTATGATGCATTCCCGACAGCCTTCCTCATGGCTGCCATTCTCTTTACCGTCTACGGAATGAATATCAAAGGATACCTCTCTGCAACGCTTGGTTTCTTTGCAAAAATTTTCCCGGCAATAGCATTTCCATTCATGATCCTGTACAATGCAAAGGATACCTCGATAAAAGAAGAGATTGTGTCAGTGCTGAAAATTGTTGTGCCAATATCCATTGTACTGTTCCTGCCCATCCTTCTCATACGTCCTGATGTGATCAATACGTATCTCTTTGCAACCGGTTCCAGTGTCGGGATTTATGCAAACACAGCAACCAATACCATCTGTTTCTGGCTGCAGGATATCGGGCATATCGGGATTCCGGGATCGACGGTCTCCCTCTTTATGTATATCCTGATGGGTCTCTTCCTGCTCCTTTTGGTTTTTGTTGCGTATATTGATACCAAAAAGAATCCGGTTACCCTTCTTAAAATTCTGTTATGTGCAATATTCTGTCTCGTATTTTTCACCAAATTCCACAGCCCCCAGTATATAGTCTGGTTCACCCCGTTCCTCTGTCTGCTGGTAGTGGACAGCCCGTATAAGATTATTTTATTCTACCTGACTCAGGTTTTTGCGTACATCGAGTTCCCCCTGATGTTCGGACGATATTATACCAACCTTGAGTATGCGAGTACTGTCGGGTCATCCGACTGGTACCTTACATTGTTTTTCTTCACGGCAGAGTACGTGGCACTCCTCGTTCTTATCTTCCTGACGGTCCGACCCGATACAGGAATTATGAAAAGAATCCGGACTCTCAATATCGGAAAATAAAAAATTTTTCGTGTTTTTATTGAGAGAGAACCTGAATAATCCTGTTCCCTGCGTTTCCATCCCCAAAAGGATTTTCCCATGAACGCGGCTTTCGCATCATCTCATCTGCCGCTTTTATTATTGATCCCGGATTGAATCCGGCGACAATGTTCGCGCCGACAGTCACCGTCTCGGGCCGCTCTGTGGAATCGCGGATAGTGACACAGGGCACCTTGAGGATGCAGGTCTCTTCCTGTACGCCTCCGGAATCGGTAAGCGCGAGACGGGCATTCGATTCGAGCTGGAGAAATTCCAGGAAACCGACAGGTTTGATCATCTGGAATCCTTTGAGGTTCAGCTGAAACGATGCGATCATTTTCTCTGTCCGGGGATGCACCGGGAAGACAAGCGGCATCCCGGTCTCTTCATGGATACAGGTGAGCCCATTGAGAATGCCTATAAGGCGTTTCTTATTGTCTACATTTTCCTGCCGGTGAAGGGTAACAAGGAGATAGCCTTCGGGAGTAAGCCCAAGATCCTTCACGGTATCTGCCCGCGTTTTCGATAAGACAAGGTTCTCAAAGACAGCATCCACAATGGTATTACCCGTTACATGGATCTTGTCGTCAGGAATACCCTCGTGGATCAGATGCTCCCTTGCCTGCTCGGTGGGGGCAAAGAGATACCGGGAAAGATGATCTGCAACAATACGGTTCACCTCTTCCGGCATCGTCCGATCGAAACTCCGAAGCCCTGCTTCAACATGCGCGACATCGACCGGAGATTTTCCCCGGACATAGCACTTTGAAGCAGCAAGCGTTCCGGCAAGGACGGTATTGGTATCGCCCTGTACCAGAACAACATCCGGTTTTTTATCGAGAAGAACCCTCTCAACGCCTGTCATGATGGCTCCCGTCTGCTCGGCATGGCTTTTTGATCCGACATCAAGGTTGAAATCCGGAGCAGGAAGCCCGAGTTCTTCAAAAAAGACCCTGTCCATCTCGTATGAATAATGCTGTCCGGTATGGAGAACGAAATAGTCCAGGCTCTCCCTCTCGCACGATCTGATGATCGGGGACATCTTGATGATCTCGGGACGGGTGCCGAGTATGATGGCAAACATGGTAATTGGTATTTTTGAATAATTCCTGATATATGTTGATGTAAAAACGGTTGGTGTTACACCCATTTCCGGTGAAGATATTTTGTTTTGAATATGCGGTAGAGAAGAAGAATATAATTTTTTACCTCTTTTTTTATGTCGATCTTCGACTCCCCGTATTTTCGTTTCAGGAGTGGAACGGGAACCTCAACAACGGTCTTCCCGCCAATAATAAGCTTTGAGATGATCTCGGCATTGATCTCGAAATTCCGGCTGGTAATCTCCATCTCAGAGAGGACATTGCGCTTATAGAGCCTGAAAATCGGGCTGACACAGGTAATCCCGCCCCCAAGAAGCATGCGATAAAGGAAATTCACCGATTTGCTCATGATCAGCCGGAACGGAGTTACCTCCTCCATAAGTCCTTTCTCAAGATAAGGGGATCCGGATATACAATCTGCGTGGGTTTCCTGATATTTTGCTATGAGTATTGCCACATCGACCGGTCTGAACGTCAGATCAGCATCCATGGTTATAACGAGATCCCCGCTGCATGCGGAAAGACCGGTTTTTATTGCAGTTCCCATCCCGCTGTTCTTCTCATGCACGAGGATCTTTACATCTGTCCGGCTGCGGGTTATTTCCTGGATTTTTTTAACCGTTTCGTCACGGCTGCCGTCATCAATAAAAATATATTCGAAATTCTCGCCGGCACTCTTTTTTATATCATCAATTATAGGAAACAGGTCTGTTGGATAATGGGTAATGTTCTCCTGCTCATTATAGAGGGGAAAAATCAGGGATATCATCAGGTCTCATAAGATCTTGGCCCGGAGACCTTAAAAAACTCATTACCGGCAGAGGCCTCTCCACCAGGTATAAAAAAACCCGATCCTAAACAGGAAATAGCATACGGCACAATATGATCATGACTCAGGGTGTAAATGTGGCTGCGGCAGAAGAGGTCTGGGATAAAGTCTGGATAAAGAACCTGATAACCAGCGATTACAGCCTCAAGTATCTTGCCTTTATGCAGGATGT
Source organism: uncultured Methanoregula sp. (assembly GCF_963678795.1). NCBI lineage: Archaea > Methanobacteriati > Methanobacteriota > Methanomicrobia > Methanomicrobiales > Methanoregulaceae > Methanoregula > uncultured Methanoregula sp. Next base: position 1,061,310 of record NZ_OY787452.1, read on the forward strand.
CGAACGGCGTCTTCCAAAAAGCTCCAGGGTTCTTGAAGCCGGGTGCGGGACAGGACAGACCCTTGGCCTGTTTTCGGACAGGCACGAGGCGTTCGGGCTTGATATTTCCCGGGCAGCATTAGACCTTGCAACGGAGAACTGTCAGAATCCTGTTCTCGGAAGTATTTTCTCTATACCCTTCAGGAACGATACGTTCGATCTGGTTTATAATTCCGGGGTTATCGAGCACTTCAGGGATCCAACCAATGTTGCTGCAATAAAAGAGATGGTCAGGGTTACCAGGCCTTCTGGAAAAATCATTATTATAGTTCCCAATACGCTCTGCCTCTGGTACATGCTGGGAAAACGCATGGCCGTCATGATGAAAAATTTTGAATTCGGCTATGAAGAGGATTATTCTTATCAGCGCTTACACGATGCATCCCTGCGGGCAGGACTCGTAATCGAAGAAACATTCGGTCTCCAAGCACTTCCCCCTCTTGCAACAAATGACCGGGAGATCATACCAATCTCTCTCCGGAAAAAAATCGGGAGAATTGAAGAGGGATTTCCCGCAAAACAGTACTATGCTTACACGGTGGGTATTGTTGCGCGGAAACCCGGCAAAACCTAGCTCATCTCTTCTGGTATTTTCACAGGATATCTGAGGTAAACGCCCGCACCGATCAGGGCAATCAGCCAGTAACTCATGAACAGGTAGAGGAGCGAGAATGCCACGGCTTGTTCAGGGGATATAGCCTTGAGACCAAAGAGGAATATGAGTGCCACATCCCGCGTTCCGATCCCGGAAATACTGATAGGGAGGAGATCGAGCAGGCTGAGTATCGGGATGACCAGGACAAAAAACATAAGGCCGGTATCAATCCCGATCGAAAGCGCCAGCAGGTATCCGTATATGAATGGCGGGATCCACGAGATTATCCCGATACTGATGCTGGAGAAGAACCGCCGGCGATCATGGTAATATATGAAAAGACCGGTGTAGAAATCATTGAAATACAGCGTGAGTTTGTCTTTCAGGTGACCCGGGACAAAAATATTGAAAAACGGCCTGAGCAGGCGCGCCAGGAGCGGTTTATTCAGCACGATATAGAGCCCGATCCCAATCGCTGCCAAAATCAGGACCATGGTGCTGACGGAGAGGATCTCGATATGGTATACGAGAGAAAAACTGCATATCGCGATGAGTGCTATGGAAAAGAGCAGGACGATATCGATCAGCCGGTCAATCACGACCGTAGCTAAGGATTTTCCAAGCCCGCAGTTTTCATCAGTTATATAGAGCACCTTGATAAAATCCCCGAGTTTTGCCGGGGTGATGGTAGAAAAGGAAAAACCCACAAAGAAGGCTATCATACTTTCCCTGAAGGTAAACGATGGTTTTACGGAATTGACAATAATCTTCCACTTCAGAGATTTCAGAACGATTGCAACACAGTTCACCAGGAAGGCCAGAATCAGGAAGATTACGCTCGTATGGGAAAGAATCTCAAAAAGGGCACCAAGATTGATACGGGACAGAATAACGATAAAAAGAACGATGCCGACAAGGCTTAATAATTTTATACTGTTCTTCATTTATTCCCACAACTCTCGTCCGGGCAGTAATTATTTTTTGTTATGCAGGTGTTGTCCCGGGCACGCGTTTTTTGATCCTAAACCCTAATAGCGAACATCTCCTAATTATTCAGTCATGTCCAATCTCACCATCGCAATCCTCGCTCCCCCGGATTATGCAAAGGATCTGGGAAAGAAGGGGACGACAAGCGATATCACCTTTTATAACCTCAAGAAGGGGGATGCAACCGTCACGTTCATCGAGCCAACGCGGTATCCGGAAAAATTATCCTCGCTCTTTTATGCGGTCTCGCTGGCTGACAGGATAATCCTCGTCGTGGACGAGATCAACGCGACTTTCGGTGAATGTGTACTCATGCTCCAGAGTGCCGGCAAGTCGTCCGGTTACCTTATCCTCAAGAATTATATCGGTCCCGACCAGGTTGCGCCGCTGATAAAGGGCACGGTTCTCGAACAATACGAGGTTCTCGAAGAGGACATGCTCGGGATCCGGGAGAAGATGCTTGAGATCTCGGTAAAACAGACTGCCCACCAGAAAGCTCACGAGGGTGCAGGAAAAGGGGTTGTACCCGTGGACGCCCACTTCAATGTAAAAGGAGTCGGGGTCGTTGTCCTCGGTTCCGTTGCGCAGGGAAGTATCAAAAAGCACGATACCCTCAAACTCCTCCCTACTGAAAAGAGCGTCCAGATCCGTTCCATCCAGAAACACGATGACGATGCCGACACCGCCGTTGCCGGAGACCGGGTTGGTCTTGCCCTCAAGAATGTCGAATCCGAGGATCTCGACCGGGGTTACGTCCTGACAAATGATCTCTCGGTTCAATATGCGACAACGGTTACCGGAAAAGCCCAGCTCGTGAAATACTGGCCTGCCCCTCTCAAGGAGGGAATGGTGATATATGCCGGCCACTGGATGCAGTTCCTCCCGACCCGTGTTGAGAAAGTGGAAGTTGCGGGCGACTGGCGGATGCCGACCCTCACCCTTACCATGGAAAAAGCGCTCGTATATTCCCCCGGCGCCAGGGTAGTGCTCCACTATCTTGAAGGCGGGAAACTGCGGGTTGTCGGATCTCTTACTCTCCCGTAACCCCCCTTTAAATAAACACCCGCCCACTTTTTTCCTGCCCCCAATCATCTTATCTTCAAGAGCGATCATCACTACTCTGAGAACCATGATCGAATGGATTATCCTGGGCATTGTTGCCCTTGTTGTCATCGGACTGATCATCTGGGTGATCAGCATCTACAACCGCTTCGTCAGCCTGAGGAACTCATCCGAGGCAACGCTTGGCCAGATCCGGGTTGCCATGAAAAAGAGGCTTGATATGATTGACCAGCTCCTTGGAGCGGTGAAGAGCTATGCCAAGTTCGAGAAGGAGACCCTCGAGAAGGTCACCGCTATGCGGGCAAGCGTTGCAACCGCGAATCCCGGTGATCTGAACAAGGTCGAGGCAGAATCCCGTTCCATCTTCGGCAGGCTCCTTGCCGTTGCCGAGAACTATCCCGACCTCAAGACCTCGACGACCGTGACAAGCCTTATGGACTCGGTCAAGACTCTCGAGGACGAGATAGCCCGCCAGCGCTACACGTTCAACAACATCTCGCAGGAATTCAATACGATGATGGACACCATCCCCTCGAATTTCATTGCCCGGATGATGCACCTTGTCAAGCTCGAGTACCTGCAGTTCGAAGAAGCGATCAAGACACCGCCGAAGATCGAGTTCTAACGGGTAATCTCTGTGGGCGAAACAAAACAACTGGCAGTCCTGGTCGCAGCCTGCCTGGTCATAGGGATCATCGGGCTTGCCGTAGTCACGGTCATGCCGCCGCTTTTTGAAGGTAACCTTGTCGTTGATTCCTACGAGGCGACCCTGCATGAGGATGGTGTCCTGAACGAACGGTACACGTACGATGTCATGACATCCGGGGAATACCGGATGTTGTACCGTTCCTGGCAGGCGCCGCTGGTACAGAACACCAGTTCCAGCCCCTGCGTTGTTCTCGTCTCGATCAGTCCCCCGGCCGGTGCGATTGGTTATGCAAAAGATGAGAACGGGGCGGTCATCCTCTTCGCGGAACCATCGTCCTCCTCACCGAAAAAGACTATCCAGTCCTTGGCAGAGACCAACGAGGCCGGGATCTTCAACCCCGGCTATTTCAGCCAGGGAACCTATATCGTTAGTTCAGTATATGTCATCCACCCGCCCATCGAGTACGATGCCACATCATCGCATCTCAACCTTAAGCTGGCCGGGACGAGACATATTCCCTATAAAAATGTGAGAATCACCATCCCGGCACGGGAAACCGACCGGGTGTACGCGTATCCCCCCACGCTGAACGTCGAGAGGACGGGGGATTCTGCGATCATCACGGGCAGCGCTGCTGCTGATGAGAATCTCGCAGTCGAGATCCTGAGCTCTCCGGACGGGTTTTCCCAGATACCCGGGTTCAGGACACAGGGAAGCGATCTGGCGGGGAAGACCGGGTCGGCGAACTTCTGGTATAACCTTCCCTATTATGCCGGCTTGCTCCTGAACATTCTCGGGAAGATCGCGGTAATTCTTGTTCCCTTCCTCTTCCTGTTTATCTACAACCGGTACGGCAGGGAGAAAAAGTTCACGGTTCCTGCCTACCTCAGTACTATTCCCAACCCCTCGCTCCGGCCCTGGCAGGTTAACCTCCTCTTCAAGGGAGATGCACCCGACTTTGATGAGGACGGCTATTATGCAACACTTCTCGATCTCCACCGGAAAAAGAACATTGCCATTTCCGAAAAAGAGGGAGGAAAAGCAATCGAGATCCGGATTCTGTCCGGTGATAACCTCGATCCGTATGAACAGCGGGTATTTGCTTTCATCGGCCAGGTGGCAGAAAAAGGGGTACTTGACACCGGCACCATCGAGGCCCTGGCCAAGGAGGCACGGACAAATACCTCCGCCGAAGAAAAAGCCCTGCAGTACCAGAAGATGCTCTCCGATGTTACCGGCCGGGTGGATTCGGTCTTGCCCGGGCAGTATATTGTGGATGGCCGGGATCATCTCATCCCCCTTTTCCTGACGGTAATCGTCCTGTTTGCGATCAACCTCATCCTCGCGGTTATCGTTCCCATGTATTCGTACATTCTGTTTCCGGGAGTTTTTCTCTGGACTATCGTTCTTGTACAGACAGTCATCGCACTGGTGTCGCCGTCGACCCTGTTTGGGCACTGGAAGGACGATCGCTACCGGGAAAAGCTGGAATGGGACTCGTTCGCCCACTTCCTCTCTGATCTCGCCATGATCCAAAAGTATGCCCCGGCCGATCTCTCTATGTGGGGGGAATGGCTCGTGTACGGCACAGCACTGGGGGTGGGAGACAAAGTGGAAAAGGCGATGCAGGCGCTCGATATCCCCATCAGAGAGACCGGTCTTTCGGTTGGGGCTGTTGGTATGAACTCCGCGTTTATCCCGCTCATGCACTTTTCCCCTCCCAGCCATGGCGGCTCCGGAGGCGGCGGCTTCGGCGGTGGCGGATTTGGTGGCGGGGGAGGTTTTGGTGGTGGCGGGGCCGGAGGACGATAAGTTCGTCCCCCGGCGCATTTCTATCGGGACTGTGTCCTCCTGCTGGCCAGGCCGGGCAATTCCTGCCCCGGAAACGGTCACAGGAGATATAAACCCCCACAAACCATATTGACTACCAGAGAGGTATTTTTAGGCATATGCAGTACACGGAAGGACAGATCGGCCGGGTCTTTATCGTAAGGATCGATGACGGGGAGGATATGCTTGAGTCCCTGCATCGCTTTGTCCAGGATAAAGGTATCCAGACGGGTTCGATCCTCTTCCTTGGTGCCCTCATGAACGGGAGGATGGTGACCGGCCCGGAAGAACCGGTCATCCCCCCTGTCCCGCATTTTGTCCTTTTTGAGGGGGGCTGGGAGGTGTTCGGCGTAGGCACCATTTATCGGGGTGAAGGGGGCATCCCCCACATCCATTACCATGCCTCAGTCGGACGGTCCGGCCATGCGCTCACCGGTTGTCTCCGGGAGGAGGCAGTGACCTATCTCATCGTTGAAGCGGTGATCACGGAGTTCACCGGCGTTTCAGCCCGCCGGGAATTCGACCAGAAGACCCAGCTTTCCCTCCCCGTTCTCGGTAAAAGTAATCCGAGAACGGAGAAACGGGAAGAAGAAAAACCGGTCGACCCAAAAGTACCTTCCAAAAAAACCGAGAAGAAAGAGGAAACCAGCGAACTGCCGGGAGGCCTTGCGGATATCATCCGCGATCTGACAAGACGTCCATCGTCGTGATCCTTTTCCTCTGCTGCAGTTTTTAAGAATGATTTAATATCCGGTCCTCACCCATGATCCCCCAGCCCCGCGTCCTCCCCATGTCCCTGCAGGAAGGAGAGAAGCTCGGGATCCGGCAGTTCGATATCATCCTTGTCAGCGGCGATGCGTATGTTGACCACCCGTCATTTGGAACTGCCCTCATCGGGAGGGCGCTCTGGGATGCCGGATTTACCGTAGGGATCATTGCCCAGCCGGACTGGAAATCCCCTCGTGATTTCCTTGCCCTTGGAAAACCCCGCCTCTTTTTTGGGATATCCTCTGGGAATGTCGATTCAATGGTGAACCATTTTACCCCGAACCTGAAGCGGCGCGGTGAGGATGTCTATTCTCCGGGAGGAGTCCTGAAACGGCCGGACCGGGCCACGATTGTCTATACCAACAAGGTCCACGAACTCTTCCCCGGCATCCCGATTGTGATCGGCGGCATCGAAGCGAGCCTGCGTCGTTTCGCCCACTACGATTACTGGCAGGACCGGGTGCGCCACGCGATACTCGCGGATGCCCCTGCCGATCTCCTTGTCTTTGGTATGGGGGAGCGGCAGATGGTGGAGATAGCTACCAGGTTAGCCTCCGGGGAATGCGTCCGCTCGCTCCGGGATATCCGAGGAACCGCGTATACGATGGAGCTGGCCGGATGGCGTGAAACCCCGCACCCTGAGATGATGACCCTGCCAGGCTATGCCGATGTTTCCCGTGACAAGGCGGCGTACGCCCGTGCATTCGCCCTTCACTATGCTGAACAGGATCCCCTGCGGGGAAAGGTGGTGGCGCAACCCCATCCAAAGACCGTTGTTATCCAGAACCCACCGGCCCTGCCCCTGACAACGGAAGAACTGGACCGGGTGTACGAGCATCCGTTCTCCCGGAAGTCACACCCTTCGTACAGCCTGTCGGTTCCAGCCCTTGGACCAGTCCAGTTCTCGATCACCAGCCACCGGGGATGCTTTGGCTCCTGTTCGTTCTGCGCTCTCACACATCACCAGGGACGGATCATCCAGAGCAGGAGCGAAGGTTCCATCCTCCGGGAGGTAACAAGGATGGTGAAGATGCCGGAATTCCGGGGCATTGTGCAGGATGTGGGTGGCCCGACCGCGAACATGTACGGCATGAGCTGCACCCGGTGGGAAAAGCAAGGCGCCTGCGGGGACAAAAGTTGCAGCCCGGCCTGCAAAACCCTTGATACCAGCCATGTGTTGCAGTGCAGCCTCCTCACAAAACTTCGTGCCATTCCCGGGGTAAAAAAAGTCTTTATCGGATCCGGCATCCGTTTCGATCTGGTGCCAGCCGATTCTTGCGATTACCTGTCGGTGATCTGCGATCACCATGTATCCGGACATCTCAAGGTGGCTCCCGAGCATGTTGCACCGGATGTCACCCGTATCATGAATAAGCCCGGCCGGGAGGTCTTCGACCGCTTCCGTAAGCAGTTCTCCCTGCTCCAGCACAACAAACCAAAAAAACAGTACCTGCTCCCCTATTTCATGTCGGGGCATCCCGGATGTACTCTTTCAGATATGATATTCCTTGCAGAATACATCCATAACAACCAGCTCTACACGGAGCAGGTCCAGGACTTCACCCCGACTCCTATGAGCATTTCGACCTGTATGTATTATACCGGTCTCGACCCGTTCACCCAAAAACCGGTCCATGTACCCCGGGGAGACGAGAAGAAAATCCAGCGGGCCCTCCTCCACTACCGAGATCCCGCCAACCGCCAGCTCGTTGAAAAAGGGCTTGCCCGGGCCGGAAGAGAAGATCTGATCGGAAGGGATCCCCGCTGCCTCATCAGCGGGGTATCCAGGGATCAGACCCGTGCAGGAAAAATGGACCGGCCAAAGAGAGCCTACTGAACGTCCCTCTTAAAAATCACTGGTGCCTGCCATTCCGGCAGAACAATACATGGACGGGGCCCCGTTATATCCGCCCGTACTCGTCGTCGAACCGGACAATGTCGTCTTCTTCCAGGTACTCCCCCAGCTGGACCTCGATGACTTCAAGAGAGATCACGCCGGGGTTTTTCAGGCGGTGCTGTATCCCGCTGTGGACAAAGGTGCTCTCGCCTTTTCTCAGGAGCCGGGTCTCCCCGTTCAGTTCCACCTCAGCAGTTCCCTGCACCACAACCCAGTGCTCGCTGCGGTGATGGTGGAGCTGCAGGGAGAGTGTCTCCCCCGGCTTGACGGTCACCCGCTTGATCTTGTAGTTCCCCGACTCCTCAAGCACGGTGTACGAACCCCATGGCCGGTGAACCTGCCGGTGGAACCGGGTCACCGGATCGTTATTTTTATTGTAATGACTGACCAGGTCCTTTACCTGTTCCGTGTGCCGGTTATCGCAGATGAGGAGGGCATCGGATGTATCCACTACAACAAGGTTGCTGACGCCAATGAGGCCGACATGTTTTCCCGGGGCATGGACATAGTTATTCTTTGCTGACAGATAATCAGCTTTGCCGGCATTGCCATCAGCATCGTGCACCTCGCTGTCATAGAGGGCCCGAAACGTCCCTAGGTCGCTCCATTCCACTTCCAGCGGGACAACGGCGACACGTCTGGAATGCTCAAGCAGCCCGTAATCGATCGAGATTGCTGCAAGCCCGGAGTAATCGGGAGCTGCCTTTTTGCCAAACGCCTTCGCAAGTACCGGCTGGTATCGTTTCAGTTCCTCAAAGAAACACCGGACTGACAAGAGGAAGATTCCGCTGTTCCAGAGATATCCTTTACGAAGATATTCCTGCGCGGTTGATTCGTCTGGTTTCTCCCGGAACTCCTTGACAAGGAATCCCGGTGGCAGTTCTTTGCCCGGTTTGATGTAACCGTATCCCGTATGGGGAGATGCCGGGCGGATGCCGAACGTGACGAGATGGTCTTCTGCCAGCGGTTCTGCCTCCCGTATGTTTTCCAGTGCTGCATCTGCAAGCAGGTGGTCACTTGGAAAGACTGCAGCGGTTCCGGACGGAGAAATTGTCCGGATCCGCTGCATGGCCCAGGCAATCGCGGGAAGGGTATTTTTCCCTGCAGGTTCGGCGAGCAGGTTCCCATTGGGAAGTGTATAACCCAGTTCTTCAATCTGGTTGCGGACGAGGTACTGGTGGATTGTGCTCGTGACGACGACAATCCCCTCTTCACCTGAGAGCAGGACTGCACGCTTATACGTGTTCTGGAAGAGCGAAAGGCCGTCTAACTGGAGAAACTGTTTTGGGTAATATTCACGGGATAGGGGCCAGAGCCGGGTCCCGACACCGCCAGCCAGGATGATTGATTTCATAAGATACCTGAGATATACTCTCTGGAAGGAATAATTTATCCAATTCGATCCTGTTCCTGCATCCCGGGCTACTCTTCCTTACCCGTGAACAGGATTTCCAGGTCCGGAGTTCCGGGAATCGAAGAATTTCCGCAGCCAGATTTCCGTGCAGACAATCCTCCAGATCTCGTGGGAATATACGGCTTTGCCATCAAGGAAGGCCAGGTAATTCCTGATAACTTCATCAGAGTTCCATAAACCCCGGTTGGCAAACTCGTCAGAGGAAAGGACACCAAGCACGAACGGGCGGAGATTTTCCTTCATCCAGACCTCCTCCGGTGTAACAAATCCCATCTTGTCCATCCGGCACCGAATGGATTCCGGGACAATTCCCCGGATAGCGTTCCTGAGGGCTACCTTGGTAATCCCGCCACGGATCTTCTGGTTCTGTGGCAGGGAAGCGAGGTACTCGACGAGCCGGACATCGAGATAAGGGACGCGGGATTCGATGGAGAAGGCCATCGCGTTCCGGTCCTCGTAATGGAGGAGTGCGGGGAGGTTGGTGCTTGTAAGTTCCTGGTACAGAACGGCCGGCAGATCCCACCCGTACCGGTTCACGGTCAGGGCAGGGCATATGAGCAGGTTCCTGCGGCTTTTCCTGACGAAAAGCTGCTGCAGGGCAGAGCGGAAGAAGCCTCCGTGATGCCGGAGGCTCCCGATCCCTTCACTGATAACGGTCCACCAGTGCATTGACTTAAGAAGGCCGCGGATGTAACTTCCCTGGTACGCGAGATAGCCCCCGAGAAGCTCGTCAGCGCCCTGCCCGTCGAGCACGACTTTGACGTTCTTCTGTGCCAGTCGCATTACGCAGTACTGGGCATAGATAGAGAGCGAACCAAACGGCTCGTCCTGCATGTACACGAGCCGGTCGATATCATCCCAGAGCTCTTCGGGCGAGGGCACGGTCCGGTAAGCGTCGACACCGGTAGCAGCGACAATTTCGTCGATATACCGGCTTTCATCGAAGCGCTTGTCGGTGAAGACTGATGAGAATGTCTTCTGCTGTGCCCCGACACTGGCGGGGGATTCGTTCCGGACCAGCTGGTTGATGAGAACTGTCAGCGTCGAGGAGTCGATCCCCCCCGAGAGGCAGGTGCCGACAGCGACATCGCTCCGGAGGTGGATCCTTGTCGCGTCCTCGAGCAGCGCGAGGAGCCGGGCGGCAACCGCATCATCCGGTATATCTTCCCGTATATTTTCGCTGACCTTCGCGTCCCAGTACCGGAACGGTGCCTGCGCTCCTGCAGCGGTCACTTTCATAGCGTGGGCAGGCGGGAGCTGGAAGATCCCCGTAAACATTGTCTCTGCGAGGTGATCCTGCACACCCCATGCAAGGAACGTCCCGAGCACCCGCACGTTTGGTGTCGTGCCGGTATCAGGGTGAGCGAGCAGGGCCTTGATCTCCGAGGCGAAGAAGAAGGATCCCCCGGCCATGGTATAATAAAACGGCTTGATCCCGAACCGGTCCCGGGCGCAGAAGAGCGTGCCGGTCTTCTCATCATGGATAGCGAACGCCCACATGCCGTTGAACCGGGCGAGGCACTCATTTCCCCACTCCTCGTAAGCGTGCAGGATAACTTCTGTATCGGACTGCGAGTGAAAGCGGTGGCCTTTTGAAGTGAGCTCTTCACGGAGCTCAACGAAGTTATAGATCTCGCCATTGAAGACGATCCAGAGCGTGCCGTCCTCGCTGGTCATAGGCTGGAGTCCCTCATCGGTCAGATCAATGATGGCAAGCCTGCGGTGGACGAGACCGACGCTGCCCCGGATGCGGGTTCCTTCCCCGTCAGGGCCCCGGTGGACGAGGCGGCCGGACATCTCCGAAAGGAGCCCGGTGTCCGGTGTGCCTCCGGTGAGACAGTACTGGCCAGCTATGCCGCACATTATGGTAAAGGTGGGCACTGGTGGTTTAAAAGGATGTGAGGGGGAGGAAAAAAGGTGGGTGCGGGGAAATCCCCCGCCCCGTTTGATCGTTCTTTGCTACTTCGGGCTGTTTCCCCCGCTTCCCATGTAGTCGAGGACCCGGTCCCAGATGACGAGGAGACCGGGGATGACCACGTAGGCGAGGAGGCCGGCGCCGAGGAACGCTCCCGTGATGATGAGTTCGTTGTCCATCGTCCTCACCCTCAGGCAAGTGCCGGGACCGTGTCCGCCCAGGTCTCGACCCGGCTCCGGATGGCCTCGTCCGAGTACGAGGTGAGGGCCACCTGCTCCCGGCTGAAGCTGACGAAGTAGATCTCACCGTTGGCGTCGCGGCACCGCAGGGTGGCCGTGAACTTCTCGTTGTCGAGGTCTCGGACCGCAGTCCCGCCGATGGCGGTTGCGATCTCGTTGTCGGTGGCGATGCGGTTTGCAATGCTCGTGAAGGCTGCAATCGTCGGAGTCCGGGCCGATATCACGGCAATGGTCTTTGCGTTTGCATCCTGGTAGAATACGCGGGCGGTGTAGCCCTGCCTGATCCGCTCTACCGGCGGGTGGTTCACTCCCTGTTCGTTGTAGGAAACGCACTGGAATGGGTTGTTCGCGATGACGCCCTGGACAAGGTTGTCGAAGGCCGTCACATCTGCGAGCGGGGCCGCGAGCTTGCGGACCGCGCTCTTTGTCGTGCTGCTTGTGGTAAAGTCTGCCATTTCTGGTTGCTCCTTTTAGTTTATCGGGAAGTTCCCCGAACTATCCCGTGGTTTGTCGCGGGGCGCCCTTTGACATTACAGCATTGGCAGCGGGGATATAACGGATAATCCGCGGGGGTGCAATCCGGGACTCCGCCATAGCGCTTTTACGAATCCGGAGGCACCGGCATGGAGAGGCACCGATCCGGGGAAAAAAAGAGGATTAAATATCGAGAGACGCCGGGAAGTCCAGATCTCGCCGCAGACCGCCCGGGTACACAAGGTAATACCGCCAGTTGCAGGCCGGGGAGTAGACCCAGATCATGATCTGGTAAGGAATGGCGCCTGCAAGCCGGCAGAGGATCTCCACTTCCGACAGAAAGAGGGAATGGAGACGGGCGGCGCTCGGCACCGGCGTGCGGGAGCGGATGACATGGATCAGGAGCGAACGGGCCTTCTTCAGCCCGATCAGGTGGATGGGAAGGGAGGATTCGGCCACCCGGGCGGGAAGGTACCCGTGCTCTTTGAGGAGCGTTATCGCCTCGTACACGAGCGGGTTGCTCCGGCTGCACCGCTTCGGTGACTTCGTACCTTCGCCCTCATTGAAGATGAGCGAGGGTCCGTTCCCGTTGTCCTGACGGGGGATGGCGCACGGGACGCATCCCGGGCGTTCTGTTATGAAAATCTGGTGTTCAATCGCGGTTCCCTGAGCGGGATGATCCATCCCGCTTTCCGCCGGGGCTAGGCCTGATGCCTCCCCGGCGTTTCCGGTAATCCAGGTGTTTCTACGCATGGTATCATAGGGTTTTCTCTCCGACAACGGTACCTTCCGCAGGAAGCATTTCCCGCTCTCTCTTCTCCAGCAGGAAACTGTCCGTGGGGTCACATCCAAAGATTCCGTCTCCGGGATGTTCTGTTTGTGCGATACGTCCCACAATGTTTCCCGGATTGTTGCCGTGAACCGAGTGCATTGTGATTAATTTGAAAATGGCATATATTAATATAAATATACAAGATGGTGTTGGTTAGATGAATCCTAATGCCGGGCTCGTTCATCCAGAACGAAAAACATCGGTCCTCGTGGGATCACGGCAGAAATCGATACTCAATCAGTTATTTAAATCCGGTAATGGGTAATATACACCATGAAATATCAACAACTCCTGACTATGGACTGTGCTGTAATCGATCTTAACAAATTAGGAACATTATTAAATTCTATCTAAATAATGCGATGCTCACATATCTCAACAATAATACATAAACACAATTACAATTAGTTTTTACAATAAACATAAACTATTTACACTCAACAGTTTATTACATAGTATGAGTCTTAACGGTTTACTTCCCTTGTGGGTCGAAAAAGGATACGCAACCCTCTGGGATCATTATAACAGCGGGAAGTTTCGCCTCGATGATGCAATAAAAATCCTCGGTGAAGTTGAACATGATACTCCAGAGAAAGTGCCGGTCCTCCTCTCGCGGCTCCGGAAAGCCGGAATGCTCACCGTGACTTCCGATACAACCGATGCCCGAAAGAAGATCTATACTCTGGTAAGCAAGGATGCCAGGGTCACAGAAATTTTTGACCTCAATAACAATACCCTGACCCGTGGCGATCTTGAAGCCTTACTGAAAAGAGCAGCCGACATCATCAGGACCCGGGTTGACTACAAATTCATCCTGTTACCCCTCTTCCTCAAGCGCATAAGCGATAAATGGGAACTGGAGTATGAAGCAGCAAAAGAAGAAGCGCTTCAGGATGGGTATACTGAACTCGAAGCCAAGGTGGAAGCCAAGCGGGCAATGTATCATGACTTCGATCTGCCGGAGGATTATCTGTGGGAGAACCTCAGAGCGGAAGTAAACAAACTTCCGGAGGTCTTCTCGAAAGCTCTCAAGGAAATCGCTGAGAGAAATCCCGAACTTCGCGATGTCCTTGATACGGTTGATTTTATTGAGTTTGCCAAAAGCCAGGAAAATGGCGAGATCCTCCGGCAGTTGATCGAGCTCTTCAGCGAGAAGAAACTCCACCACGTCTCTCCGGATGTTCTTGGGGATGCATACGAATGGATTCTGCGGTATTTCGCACCCCAGAAGGCAAAAGAGGGTGAGGTATACACACCTCGCGAAGTCATCAGGCTCTTAATTGAGATACTCGATCCCAAACCCGGTGAGAGTGTGTATGATCCCGCATCGGCATCGAACGGGATGCTCATCGCTTCGTATACCCATGTCAAGCAGCAGTTTGGCCCGGAAGCAGTCAAACAGATTTTTCTCTATGGGCAGGAGGCAAACGCCAAGACCCTCGCATACGGCCGGATGAACATGTACATCCACGATATCCGGAACGTGCAGCTTGCCTATGGGGATACCCTCCTCTATCCCAAGTTCAAGGATGGCGAGGCGATCCGGCAGTTCGATGTTGTGGTGGCAAACCCCCCCTGGAACCAGGACATGTATGATGAGAACCAGCTGAAGAAAGGGGAGTTCTGGAAGCAGCGGTTCTCGTACGGTTTTCCGAACCGGCAGTCCGCTGACTGGGCTTGGATCCAGCACATGCTCGCCTCAGCGAAGAGCGGCAATGGCCGTGTTGGTGTCGTCATCGATAACGGGTGTCTCTTTCGGAGCGGCAAGGAGAAGGCGATCCGGCAGCAGATCCTTGAAGCCGACCTGCTGGAGTGCATCATCCTGACGCCGGAGAAACTCTTCTACAATACCGGTGCTCCCGGGGCACTGTTATTTTTCAGCAAAAACAAGCGCGATGAACATCGGGGCAAGGTGCTCATCATCAATGCTGCACTGGAGTTCGGGAAGCACCCTGACGTGCGTAAGCTGAATATCATCACCGACAAGAACATCGGGACAATTGTTGGCGTGGCGAACTCATGGGAGAAGATTGAAGGGTTCTCTAGGGTTGTGTCGCTTGCAGAGATTGAGAAGAACGACTTCAACCTGAATGTGACTCTGTATGTGTCGCCGCAGAAGGATGTTGAGGAAGTCGATATTCCGGCAACGTGGGCGGCAATCCGGCATGAGGAGATGGAACTCCTCGCGATTGATGAGCAGATAGCCGGGCATCTGAAGGAGATTGGGTACGGAGGGAGCGTATGAGATCGGAGATTGTCCAGCGGCTGCACAAGAACTTCGAGGAGTTTGTTCACGAAAAAGACGGGGTCGAGTACTGGTTTGCCAGGGATTTACAGGGATTACTGGGTTATACCGAATGGAGGAATTTCCTCAACGTAATCGAAAAAGCTCAGGAATCGTGTAAAAACTCAAATAATGCGATTTTTGATCATTTTGTTGACGTCAACAAATTGATACTCTTACCCAATGGAGGGGAGCGTAAAATCGAAGATATCATGCTGACCCGGTATGCCTGTTACCTCATCGCTCAGAATGGGGATCCCCAGAAGGACGAGATTGCCTTTGCTCAGAGTTATTTTGCTGTTCAGACCAGGAAACAGGAAATCATTGAAGAGCGCCTTCTTCTTGATGAGCGACTTCGAGCAAGAGATCAACTCAAGGACTCGGAAACGGAACTGTCCCGGAATATTTACGAGAGGGGTGTTGACCACACTGGATTTGCCCGGATACGAAGTAAAGGGGATATGGCCCTCTTCGGTGGAAACACAACACATGCGATGAAAGAGCGTCTGGCAGTTCCGGAGAACAGGCCACTCGCAGACTTTTTACCAACGGTTACGATTACCGCGAAAAACTTCGCGATGGAAATCACGAATTTCAATGTTGTCAAAGACGATCTTCACGGCGAGGAATCCATTACCGGAGAACACATCCAGAATAATTGGGATATCCGCGAACTATTGCTGAAACGTGGTATCAAGCCTGAAGATCTCCCTCCTGAAGAGGACCTGAAGAAACTCGAACGTCGGGTTATCTCTCAGGAGAAGAAGCTTGCCAAACACTCGGGGAAGATCTCAGTAGAGGAACAGAAACCGGAGGAGCCGGATGAGTGAGATTGTCGGATTTCTGGCAACTATCTGGCATTTCCAGATAGTTCGGTCTGAAGTTACTGGAGGTGGGAATTAACATGCCGTCACCTGATGAAGTGATCCCGGCCGCCTTCGCCCTGCATAATTCACCTAGGAGATACGCACTCCTTGTCGGTTCCGGAATATCACGGGATACCGGAATTCTTACCGCAGGGGAGATTACCGATGATCTGATCTGCCAAATTGCCGCGTTACATCAGAAAAAAATCATAGATCAGAAACCGGTGGATTGGTACCGGGAGCAATTCGGTACAAGTCCAACATTCACCGGGCTATTCAGCCATCTTGCGAAATCGAAGAATGATCAAATAGCAATTCTCCGGCAATACTTTGAACCGGTGGGTAGTGATGGGAAACCGCTGAAGATTGAACCAACACCTGCTCATATGAGTATTGGCCAGCTGGTGAGAGATGGAATTATATCTGTCATAATTACGCCAAATTTTGATAACCTATTGGAAACTGCCATCGAAAAAGAAACTGGGAAATCTCCGGTGGTAATTACTCCCGAAAGCAAATCCGAGAGAATGGATGTCGCGGGGGATCACTGCCGCATCGTAAAGATAAATGGGAGTTATCCTGATACGGCTTTGAAATTGACGCCGGATGATCTCGCATGTTATGAAAAGGACCTTGCAGGATATCTCTATCATTTATTCTCTGAATACGGATTGGTCCTCTGCGGATGGTCCGGAGTGCATGATACCGGTCTTACGGATCTCCTGACAATAGATATGACCCGAAGATTCGCCATCTTCTGGTGTAGTAGGGATGCTCCAGATAAAATACCGGAGCCGATTAGATTAAAATTACAGCCTGCATTCATCGGGATCCGGTCGGCAAATGAGTTCTTTGGTGATCTGAAATCACAGATTGAGATCCTCCGTCGTCATGAAAGGATCTCTTCACTAACGGTTGAAGGTGCAATTAAGAAAATCAAGGATGCACTGAGAGATCCAAGACCGGAATTGATTCTGTCGGATCTACTCCATGAAGAGACGGACCGGGTTCTTGCACAAGTCAACCGGTCTGATTTTGTTCTGGAAGGCCCGATCGATGGAAAACTCATTTTCAAGAGTCGCATGGAAGAACTTGAGAGATTATCGTCACCCCTCGCTGCAATGGTGGCAACGATCTCATACTATGATGACGGCAACTATGCGGACTTAATCACGGAAACGATTGATCGATTGATCAACCTTCAGTTTCTTGAAGAGAAGGTACTGTATCGAGATCAGCCAGTATCCGGCATTGATAATCGGAGTTTGGAAGAAGCACTTTCTACGATCCGTTTATATCCTGCCTTGCTGGTCGTGTATGCATCTGGTGTATCTGCTGTTAAGAAAGGGAATTTCAATAGTTTATCGGCAATATTGGAAATGCCTCGAGCAAAGAGGTTTAATGGAGCCGATATTTCGTGGAAATTTTTTTCGCCCTCTGAATTTGTGAATGTTTGGAATGTATTATGCTGCAAATCTGATTGGACAATTGACTATTGTCAGAAAAGATTTGGAAAGGCCACTTATTTCTATGATTATCCATACCAGATTATTCATGGAATTATCCGGACAATCATTCCGGATAACCTCTATTATGGTACTTCCTTTGACACATTCGAGTACCTGAAGGGGCTTTCCTATTTAAACCAAACAAAGGCCACCCCATCAAAGAATCGACCGTTATCATCGCGGATTATTACTCAACATCGTGGACCATATTTTGACGATTCACAGTGGGTTGGGCTAACAGAATCTGAAGGAATCTCTGTTAAAGTACCGGAGTCGGTCCGCTATTATCTATCTGAAGTTGCACCCAAAATTAAAAACTCGAAGTTTTTCGGTGGAGATCTCCAGACCTTTGAACTATGTAACCGAAAGTATTGTGAGTTTTTTTGCATTGAACCCATCAATACTGGAATTGATTTAAGTAACCTTGGGCGGGTGCTTTAGTGATGAATCAGCAGGTCAGTTTGAATGGGGTATCTGCATGATCTCATCACAACAAACGAAAGCCAATGTGCCAGAAGGATGGAGATCCATTTCATTAGAGGCGGTTTTAGATCAACGAAGTGAAATAATTCAACCGACTCCAAAATTACGTGAAAAATTTGTAGGACTCGAACATATCGAACCTGGTGAATCGAAACTAAAAAGATACGAGATAAATGCGGATTTGAAAAGTACAAAATCCCGGTTTTATCGCGGAGATATTTTGTATGGGAAACTCCGTCCCTATCTTGATAAAGCGGCAATAAGTGATATTGAGGGTATCTCCTCCACAGATTTATTGGTTCTTACTCCTCGACAGGATATTGGTATTGCTGATTATCTCATCAATATTCTCCATTCACATAATTTCATTGAACACGCAGTCTCCACAACTTCAGGAACAAACCATCCTCGTACCTCATGGAACGCACTATCAGAGTTTGAGTTCCCCCTTCCCCCCCTATCAGAACAGCGCCGCATCGCCGCCATCCTCACCACCGTTGACGCCGCCATCCAGCGCTCGCGACAAGCGGCTGCGGAGACGGAGCGCCTCAAGGCGGGCGTGATGCAGGAGCTGATGACGAAGGGTATTGGGCATACGGAATTCAAAGAGGATCCGGATGTTGGGACCGTGCCTGAAGGGTGGGAGATAAAACCGCTTGGAGTGGTCTGTACGGTAAAAACCGGGCCCTTCGGAGCACAATTACATATGAGTGATTATGTAGCGAATGGAACGCCCATCATCACTGTTGAACATCTAGGGGATTTAGGTATTGTTCATGAAAATCTCCCTCTTGTATCTGATTCTGACAAAGCTCGTTTAAAGGAATATCATTTGAAAGAGGGTGATATTGTTTTCAGTCGAGTCGGATCTGTTGATCGGAGCTGTTATATCTCGAAAAAAGAAGTCGGATGGCTCTTTTCTGGCAGGTTGCTACGAGTTCGTCCAGCGACCAAGGAATTACTTCCAACCTATCTGAATAATTATTTCAGTTTTGAGGGATTCAAACACCGAATACGAAGTGCATCCGTTGGAGGAACAATGGCCAACCTAAATACCACAATCATGAGTCAGATAAAAATTATCTTCCCGTCACTCCATGAGCAACAACAGATCACTACCCTCCTCTCAGATATTGACCGTAAAATCACCCTCCAGCGCCAGCGCACCGCCCACTACGAATACCTGAAGCAGGGCCTGATGAATGAACTGCTGACCGGTAAGCGGCGGGTGAAGGTGACCTGATATGACCGAGGCATTGAAAAATCCGCAGTTTGCCCACAACCTTCTCGCAATGGCCAGTCTGGATCTCAAAGCAGCACGCGCTCTCCATAAGGAGGGCATCTATCCCCAGGCGGTTTTTTATCTTGAACAGAGTGTTGAGAAAGGTCTGAAATCGTATTCAATAGCGTTAGGGATTATCGATGAGAAGGAAGCATGGCAGGAGATCAGTCATAAGTCCTTGAAAATCTATGAAAAAAACACGAAAAATTTCAGACAGCGGGTAGTGAATATTCAGGAGAACCTGAAGAAGGTTCCCAATCTGGAAGCATTCTTCATGCAGCAGGTGAATTTTCCCGAGGTTGTCAAGCAACTCAATGGTACTCTAGACCAGATTAAGATGCTCTCAAAGCAGGATGAGACATCGTTGCATCTCACAAAAAAAGAACTGAATAGTTACATTAAAACACTCCAGGAACTCCACAGAGATGTAATTCATGAGAATGCGAGGATTCAGAAAAAACCGATAACCCCGTCAGAATTCCGGAAATCCAAGAAATATCTCACAGATATGCTTGAGGCGGTATTTGTCAACCAACCGGAACGCCTTCAGATGGAAAAGGAAGAACTCAATCGAAAATTTACCTTTGATATCTATGAAAAATTAATGAAGGATGTTCTTACACAGTCAATCCCACCTATCGAAACATTCCAGTCGTTCTTCCAGCTCTCGATAATTCTCCAGCCCCATGCAGTTGCACGATATCCGAAAAGTGATTTTAACCCGCTTGAGCTGTATACGCCGGATCTTCCCCTCATCAAATCCTTCACAAAGCTGGCAGATATTACAGAACGGGTTTTGAATCAGGTTGATGCGATCTATCAAAAATCTGGGAGGATATCCCCATGAAATCCCTCGAAGCCATCCTCGTTGAAACTCCTCTCATCGAGAAGCTCCAGGCAAACAGCTGGACCTTAACGGCATCTGACAAGCTGGAACGCGAGAGTTACCGGGAACCCCTTCTCATCAACCCGCTTATCCGCGCCATTAAGAAGATCAACAAGGACATCTGCATCGGGGAGAAGGAGATCTGGCTCGCCATCCGGGAACTGCAGAGCCGGGGGACGGGTATAGAGAACGCCCGCCAGATCCTCCAGTTCATGAAGAACGGGATTCCGGTCCGTTTCGAGAAGACCCGGACCGTGGAATACATCCGGCTCTTCGATTACGACACGCTGGAGAACAACGAATTCGTTGTGTCAAGACAGGTCATCCACGAAGGCGGGACGGGACAGATAATTCGCAATGACATCCTCCTGTACATCAACGGGATTCCTCTCGTTAACATCGAATGCAAGGATCCGGCCAGCCTTGCCGAGAACTGGCATACCGCGTATGCCCAGATAAAGAAGTACGAGGATACTGTTCCCGAGCTCTACAAATATGTCCAGATTGGGATGGCTGCTGAACAGATCGTGAAGTTCTTTCCTATCGTCCCGTGGCAGGACGAGGTGAAGACCGATGAGTGGAAGATCGAGGGGATGGAGCCGCACGTTGCCGCGGTTGCTATGCTTCAGCCGGAGTGCCTGCTTGATATTCTCCGGTTTTTCCTATTCATGCGGCGGGATATGGGAGAGGACACCAAGGTTCTGCCCCGGTACATCCAGTATCGTGCGGCAAACAAGATAGTCAGCCGTGTCCTCGACAACCTTGCCGGGAGGACCACGAAGAACCGGGGACTCATCTGGCACTGGCAGGGATCGGGCAAGACGCTCACGATGATCTTTGCCGCCAACAAACTTTACCACCAGCCTGTCATGGAGAATCCATCGATCTTCTTCATTGTGGATCGGATCGATCTTGAAGATCAGCTTTACGAGGAATATACTGCACTTACAATAAAGCCCCCCGAGATCATCGGGAGCATTGCGGAACTCAAGCGGGTCCTGCTCGCCGATCAGGCCCGGGGACGGCGGGGCATCATGATCACCCTGATCCACAAGTTCCGACCCGAGGAGCTCCACGGGCTCCAGAAAGAACTGGAGAAACTGTCGGGTGAGAATGTCACGACCCGGAAGAACATCGTCGCGTTCATCGATGAAGGCCACCGCTCGCAGTACGGCCTGATGGCAACCCAGATGAGGGATGGCATCTTCAAAAACGGGTTCTTCTTTGCCCTGACCGGGACCCCGGTCAGCCGGATCGGAAAGGATACCTATTCGGAGTTCAGTTATCCGGAAGATGGGGAACTGTACCTCGACCGGTACTTCATCCGTGAATCGATCGACGACGGGTTCACCGTGAAGATTGCATACCAGCCCCGCCTCGAAAAAGAGGCCGATATACACCTGAACCGCGAACTGCTCCAGGCGTTCCTCGAAACCGAGCTCGAAGAGATTCCCGACATCTACCGGCAGCCGGTCGAAGAAGGCGTCAAGAAACGGCTCAATATCATCAAGGTCTATCTGGAAAATCCCAAGCGGATTGAAAAGATTGCAAAAGATATTGCCGCACATTTCAGGGAAAATGTTGACGGTCGGTACAAGGCAATGGTTGTTGCCGTAAGCCGCCGGGCATGTAGTCTCTATAAGCAGGAACTCGACAAGCTCCTGCCACCGGAATATTCCAAGGTTGTCATGACCTACCAGATGGATGAACGTGATTCCCTGATTGCATCATACAAAGACGGAGTCATGGAGGCAAACCCTGGGTACAGCACGGAAGAGATCAATAATCGGATCCGGGAACAGTTCAAAGATGAGGAGAATCCCCGGATCCTGATCGTTACAGACAAACTCCTTACCGGCTTCGACGCCCCCATCCTCCAGACCATGTATCTTGACAAGCCGCTTAAAGCGCACCGGCTCCTCCAGGCGATTGCCCGGACGAACCGGCCATACAAAGGTGTCAAAGAGGCTGGTCTCATCATCGATTATGTCGGTGTTCTTACGGACATAAAAAAAGCCCTTGAGAAATACAACGAAACTGATATCACCAGTGCTCTGTTCTCAACGGAAGAGATTGTGCAGGATTTTGTAGTTCTGATAGACGAGCTCGCTCGCATGTTCATCGGAATAGAAATCGGCTCCTATGACAAGACAACATTCCTGTCAGCCATCGAACTGCTCACCGGTGATGAGTCCGTAGCGGACGATTTTGTCGATACTTACCGCGAGATGCGCCGGACTTTCGAATTCCTCGGACCTGACAAGATCAAACTCGCATATTTTGAACAGTACAAGTGGTTCTCCGAAATATACGCCTATTACATTCGGATGGCACTCAGGAAT
The DNA here is from genome assembly GCF_963678795.1 of uncultured Methanoregula sp. NCBI lineage: Archaea > Methanobacteriati > Methanobacteriota > Methanomicrobia > Methanomicrobiales > Methanoregulaceae > Methanoregula > uncultured Methanoregula sp. Next base: position 1,083,662 of record NZ_OY787452.1, read on the forward strand.
CAACCTGATTACGCAACCTATGTCCAGAAATATTTCGAAAAGACCGTGAAGTATGTCCATAAAACGACCGACATACAGATGGTTGAGAACAACCTGCCGGTGATTGAGTTCGGGCCGGAATATCTCAGGATACTTGAAGAAAAAGTGGCCGACAAGCGGGAAAAGGCGGCAAATATCGTCTTTACCTTGAACAGGTTCATTCTCGTTGACCGGCACCAGACACCGGTATATGAATCACTTCTCGAACGGGTTGAGAAGATTATCCGTGCCTGGAAAGAAAAATCCAAGGATTATGAAGCAATCTATCGTGACGGTGCTGCAATCATCCAGGAGATGCAACAACTGAATGCCCGGCGGATTCACCTCGGGTTCTCAGAATTAGAATATTCGATGTTTTTAAAGATTGAGAAATTTTGGGGAGATGATCCGGATCTCCTCGGGGACATCCACGGGTTATCTGAAGATCTCAAAAAATCCATGTTCCCTGGTTGGATCTCCCAGGTGAGTGCGAAAAAGGGGATTGAACAGGATATCCGCAGGTTTACCCGAAGATACGGGAAACAACGGGGAAAGACGGTTGAGGAGATTGACCAGCTCTACCTCCAGCTGATTGAGAGCGTGAAAAATTATGCTGGTTCAAGCTGAATCCGCTCATTTTCCGTATACAGTCTCACACAGGGATGTGAAACACCCGAGACTTGAATTCAGAACAGGAACCTTGCTTGTCGTACTCCCCAACGGACAGAACGAGGATCGAATATTGGAAAAACATAGGCGATGGATCCAACGAAAATACCAGTTCATTCAGGAAGTCATCGATACTTCAGCCACTATCACGCTTGAATCCAGAACAAAAGAAGAGTTTAGAAAACAGGTTCAGGAATTAATCGCCAGATATTCAAAGGATCTTGGTTGCAGTCCCAACCGGGTAATCATAAAAATAATGCGTACCAAGTGGGCAAGTTGCAGCAGGAAAGGTAATCTGACGATTAACTCTCTGGGGCAGTATTTACCCGATGATCTTGTTGAGTATATTGTCTACCATGAGATGGTACATTTGACCAATCCGAATCACAATTCCCTGTTCTGGATGTATATTCATAAAAATTTCAAAGATACAACAGAGATCGAAAAATCCCTTTGTTCATACTGGTTTCAGGTTCAGAAATGATAACCGTTGTATCTTTTTACTTCTTTCAAATCACCGTTTATCTGATTTTCAGATTACTCTCTTCAACCCATTTTCAGATATCCCCCCTCTAAAAAATTTACACGGGGACCCTTCTCCAAAATTTTCAAGAAGCCCCCTCTTGATTTTTTTTAAGGGATCCCCCCTTCAAGACCCGCGAGCCGATCAACCGACCCCTCTTGAAAAAATTTGAGGGGACCCTTCCTGTAAAAAGTTTAACGGATCTGTCTGAATGTAAAATCATGTAAATTCGGCCTCGTCGGAAGAACATCCGGAAAATCAAGGACTCCCCTCTCAAAAAAATTTGAGGGGCCCCTGCTTGCAAAAAGGTAAACGGATCCGGAAAAGGGGGAATTGTAAACAATGTTCTCAAGAGAGACAAGAATTCGATCCGGGGGTCAAGGGGATGCTCCCCTTGCATTGAATCAGTAAACAAAATGAAAAGAGGATTTCAACAAAGCTGTTACTTCCCCTTCTTCGGCACAGCCTTCTTCCGGGCCGGCGTCTTCTTCACAGCCGCGCCCTTCCCTTTTACTGCAACACCCGCCGCTTTCCCGACACCCTTGAGTTCGCACGGGATGCACTTCTCGAGCTTATCGTCAATGATACGGTACGCATTTGCGAGGACCGAAGAGTTTGAGATCATCCCGGCGAGCAGGATCACCTCAAGCACTTCCTCGCGGGTCGCCCCCATTCTCATCGCAGCCGTCATATGGTAGCCAGTACAGTGGGGGCACTTGAGGGCTGCCCCCACCGCCATGCTGATCAGTTCCACGTACTTCGGATCGAGGGGGCTCGTCTGGGCTACTGTCCCCTTGTAGAGCAGGTGGGAGATAAGTACTTCGGGGCGTTCGCCCATCCTCTTGAAGACCAGCGGCACTTTCCCGTATTCCACTTCGATAGCTTTCAGCCACTCATCCGCGGTGACGTCTGCGCCCTGCGCTACTATCTGTGCGAGTTTCTCCTCGAACTGATCTCTCGTAGATTTTCCTGATACCGTCTTTGCCATCATACCACCGTGTTCGTTTCTGAGAACGGGAGGATCCGCACAAGGATATAGTCCCGCATCCGCGAGGGCAGGATCTCGGATACGTCGCCGAGCAGGATCCCGTCCTCGATCTCGATCTTTCGCAGCTCAGCGGCAAACGTGTCGTAGGGTAGTTTCACCCGGAGTCCCGCCATCTGCACGGTCAGCGGTGTGGGCGAAGTCACATCAAGGATCGCGGGGACTTTCTCCCGGATCAGTCCCATGAGCCGGGCCGGGGAGACCGAGAGCGGGTCCTTTGCAATCTCCTCGCGCTTCTTCTCAAGCACCCGTGTTATCTCCGCCACGACTTCGTCCAGCTTGTCCAGCTGGTCGGCCTCTTTTGTCCTGCGCATGAACCGGCCTACGTTCCCCACGTACCCGTCAACCGGCGGGTCGACGATCTTTTTGAGGATCTCGATATCCGGGCCGCCGCAGAGCACGATCGGCACTTCGATTCCCCTCCGTAGCGTGGGCATCTTGTACTCGATACAGGTCTCGAAGTTGCCGAGCAGGTAGACCGCGATATCGTGCTCGTTGATCACATCCCGCTCCTCGTCGTTGAGGCCCGCTATCCGTTTCCCGGGCCCGCGGGCAAGGCTGACCATGTTGCTCTTTGCCCCGAGGCGCCGCACGTACTCCGCGATATCGCAGGACGGGTGAGGCAGGTGGTGGATCTCCAGGCTCATGCTGACGATTGCAATCTCTGTTCCTACAAGAGGGGAATCCGTCACCTCTCCGAAGAGTGGCCTTGAAATCTCGCGGATCAGCTCGATATCATCCTTCGGGACAAAGCACTGGAGCACCACTTCCTGGGCGATCATGTGCTTCTGGACAATGTATCCACCGAGGTCCTCGATCAGGTCCACGACGATATCGTGCTGGTAGATGCCTCCCTTGTAGGTGACTGGTACCAGCGTCACGGCGTCACCCCCATCAGTGCAAATTTCGCCCGGACAAGGGCATCGATATCCTCATCAAGGGTGTTCTCGCTTGCCACAAACGAGAACTTCTCCGTACTGAAACGTTCGCTCTTGAGCCGGAACCCTTCGGGTGCAATGCAACGGAGGGCGTAGATCAGGTCCTTGAAAAGGGATTCACTCGGGTCGGCGACTACGATCTCCTCGATCTCCTGTGCACTCACGGGAATGTTGTAGAGAATCACGGTGAACCGGTCCGGCTGCTCAACTTTATCCTTGCCAAAGCGTTCCCAGAAGATCTTCAGCATCGGGGCAAGGTACGTCTCATCGGAGATGACGAGCGTTATCTTGCCTTCCTGGGGGTTCACGTTCGCGAGATCCCTCACCCGGACAATGGTCGTGATCTTCTTGAGGGTGCCTACCGCGACAAAGACCGGCACTTTGGGATCGATAAAGATGTGGATCCGGCTGATAACCCTGAGGAGGTTATGGTCGAGCAGGACATCGTTTGCTATCTGCTTGTAATACTCGCCGCCCAGCGACTCGGGGCATTCCACCTCAAAGTACTCGATGGCGTACATCTAATCGTCCTTTATGAATCCGGATGCAAGGAGTGCAGATCCCACGGCACCGATATACTGTGAGTATGGCGGCACGACCACGTTGGTCTGGAGGAGTTCGCCCATAGCATGGACGAGCCCTTCGATGAGCGACGTGCCCCCGACCATAATGACCGGCTCCTTGATATCCACTTCCTGGAGCTGTTGTTCGTACACCTGTTCGGCAACGCTGTGACAGGCTGCGGCAGCTACATCTTCCCGGGTACTGCCGGCGGCAAGGGCATTGACAAGGCTCTGCGTGCCAAAGACGATGCAGTAACTGTTCATCGGCACCCGGCCGCCAAAGCCTTTCATGGAGAGCGGGCCCAGTTCCGTGATCTCCACGCCGAGCCGCTTTGCGGTCATCTCCAGGAACCGGCCGCTTGCACCGGCGCAGATACCCCCCATCGTGAAGACCCCGGGGATCCCGTCCATCACGGAGATTGCCTTGTTGTCCATGCCGCCTATATCGATAACCGTTGCCGGCCCGTGCTGCCGATCTGCGAGATAGACCGCCCCTTTTGAGTTGACGGTGAGCTCTTCCTGGATGAGGTCAGCATTGATCTCTTTTCCCACAAGGAACCGGCCATATCCCGTTGTCCCGACTGCTTGTATCTCGTTGCGGCTGACCCCCGCTTCAGCCAGGGCGTGGGCGATAACCTCATGTGCACTTTTCAGGACTTCGGTTGTGGGCTGCCAGCCCGTACCGATGATCTTGTTATCCCTCATTACGACCGCTTTTGTTGTGGCAGATCCCGAGTCGAGACCCAGGGTGAGGCCTTTCTGGGTCTCGCGGGCGAGCAGGGCACGGCGCCGGGCAATGGTGGTAAGGGCTTCCATCCTTGTGAGGAGCGTTCCTGCGGTAGTCCGCTCAGTGAACGAGTAACTGACTACCGGCAACCGCGAATGCTCGTTGATGTAGCGCCGGAGTTCGTTTCGTACAATCGCCGCTTCGGCACACCGGAAGCAGGTGGCGATGAATACCGCGTCTGCCTCCACGCGTCCTTCCACGAGCGCCATGGCCCGGGCAATGGCGAGTTTCAGATCAGGGCTCTTTACATCCAGCCCGAATTTATCAAAATCCCGTCGGATATCTTTCAGGGCGACATCCGGGTAGAAGATCTCCCCGCCTACTTCCCGGGCAGCAGAATCGATTTCGTGCTGGATACCGGAATATTCCGGCCCGCAGGAGAGCTGTGCAATCCGCACAGGCTGGGTCATTTCGTCCCCCCCAGTTCGGTTAAGAACCGTTTGATGGCTGCCACGAACTTCACTCCTTCCTCCTCGTTCTTCGGGTAGTTCAGTTCGAGACGTGGGATGGGCTTCTGGTGAACGAGGAACTTGAGGAGCTCGTTTGTCCGGGCACACCCCATGCACCCGAACGCGAGATCGGCATCGTTGATAATGATCGCCGCCTCGCACGCCTCGATCATCGGACCGTAAAGGGACATGCGGCCCCGGACCCCGGCGGGAACCTCGACGGCAGCCCACTTCAGCCCTTTCTTGGGTTCTTCAGGTGTGATCTGGAGCGGCGGTGATTCGAGTCCTGCAGTCTGGACACGTTCACGGATCGCAGTGGCGGATGAAAGCGGGGTATGCCCGAATCGTGCCACCATGTCGGAGAGGATCAGGCTTGTTGCAGGGTAAATGAATACTTTTGCCATTTCAGGACTCCTGTGCTTCCACGAGTTTTTTAAGTAGGGTTATATCGAGGGACACATGTTCGAGCGGATTTGTGGGAGAGGGGATGGTCGCCGCATCATGCTTATTGATCTCTTCGAGGCCATGCGAGACAAGCGGAAGTATGGTCATTTCAAATTCCATGCCATTGTACCCGGGCCGTGCACCTCCGAGATTTGCCCGGCACCGCCTTGCATCGCCGGGCGGGAATCCCCGGTCCTTGACAAAGATGTGGTCCGGATCGATTGCGCGGAGACCGGCAACGATGCGGTCGACCTCCGCTTCTTTTCCGCTGACAACAAGACCAAAACAGGTCTCCTTGATCATGACGCCCTGCGATATCTCGTACCCCCGGATTGCCAGATCTGCCGGCGTGATCCCGAACGATTCCACCACCACGTACTTTGTAACGGAACCCACGTGGGATGGTGTATAGTCCGTCACTTCTTCACCTCCCTGATATACACGGTCTCCCGCTCCTTGACTTTTTTGACTTTCTCTGTATCGATGACGCGCCCGATGATATTGGTCCCCTCAAACGGCTCTGATGTGGGACCGAACTTCCGGTTCCCCGAAAGCCGTACACCCACGAGACCGGCACCCTTGCGGGAATCGTTCGTTATGGCAAGCGTGGCTCCCGGCACCTCGTCCGTTGGCTGGTTTTCCGGGATGATCTTGGTGCCCGGTGCTATAGCCGGCTTAAAAAGGACGGAATCGTCGAACTTGAAAAAGACCGGCATCATGCCGGCGTCGTGCTCCATGAGCCCGGTAAACTTCCGGAACACCTCACAGCTGAGCGGCGCACGGGCATCGTCGAGCTCGATATCGATCACTTTCTCGGAGGGGGCCGTCGTCACGGTTACCTGTCGCTCGTTCAGGATATCCAGCGTTGTCCCCGGCTCCTGGGACACCACGATCCGTTCGCCGTCGGTCTTGTCGGCTTTGAGTGAAATGCCCCGGGCAACAGCAATCTCCTGTGCCTTTGCCAGCGGGAGCCCGAGCAGGTCGATTCGTTCCGGCAGGATACGCACGGACAGGACATCGTGCTCCTTTGCCAGCCTGACCAGTTCTATTCCGTGGATTACCTGGCCGGTGACACTGTGGACAAGGCTGCTTGGGACATCTGCCCGGTAGATGTAGATCCCGCCTGCGGACTTCCCCGTGGTTCGGACCGTAACCGTTCCTTCCCGGCGGGGCCGGCGGAACTCTTTTGGCACGTCCTCGGCGCCGGCACGGTACGGGTCCATGATATGGGTGCTCGTTGCCCGGCCAGCGGTAAACTTTCCACGCTGGAGTACGAGCAGCATGTGCTCCACGCTGCCTGCAGCCTCCGTGGTGATGCGTTCCGGTGAATACCCCTGCGCCACGATCTCCACGTTGGTCACGATCTGGGTTCCGTCCTCGGGAACGAGGCTCGTGTCCATGGTGGTGAACGAGCGGCTGGTGTCCGCCCAGCTGACAACCGGTTCGATCTTCGTGATGCGGTCACCGGTTGTCCAGCGGTCGAGGACCGCCCTCCCACTCACGACTTTACCGATGACACCCCCGCTCTCGTCCGCCCCATGATCCGCCGAGTGACGGCTTTTCGAGAAGATAAGGTAGGAACGCGAGGACTCGTATCCCCCGCAGCCGAGGATAACATCGCCCCGCTCGTACAGGTGCGGTTTGCGCAGCGGGCGGATAGCGGATGGAAACGGGCCGAATGCGGCGGCATACCGGTCGCCCCAGTGAAGTGCCAGCTTTTCCGCAGTCCCGGGGGATTCAATGAGATCCGCATCCCTGCCGTTGATCTCGATGGTAACCTCGCCGGCTGTAGTACTGAGTGCAAGACTCCCGGTTTCTGTCTTCTCCTGGGTTGCCGGTCGGATGATCCCTATTGCACAGCCTTCCGGGTGCCGGGGAAGAAGGGACGCAAGCGTAACTCCCCCGGTAATCTCCATCCTCTCTCCGTCGAGGTGGATCGTGACCATTCTGACCTCAAGCCTGGGGCGGCTGGCTCATGACCTTCTTCTCTTCCTCGGTCAGGATGGCAAGCACATCCGCAGTCTTCCCGATCTGGACGATCTTGCCAGCCCGCATCAGGGCGAGCCGGTCGCAGATGTCCCGCACGAACTCCATATCGTGGGAGACCACAATGAACGTCTCATCCATCTCTTCACGGGAATGCATGATCGAGTGCTTGACATCGATCTTCGTGATTGGGTCCATCGTGCCCGTAGGCTCGTCGAGGATGACGATCCGCGGTTCACGGATGAGTACCTGCGCAAGGGCGACCCGGTGCCGCTCCCCTTCCGAGAGCTGTGCGGGCATCCGGTCCAGGATCTCCTTGCTCTTCTCTTCAGAGAATCCTGCCATCCTGAGCGTGATGAGCGCCTTTCTCATGGCAAGTTCCTTGGGGAACTCGAGCCCGATGGCATCCGTCAGGTTGTCGAGCACGGTCCTGTGGGGGAAGAGATCATATTCCTGGTGCAGGAGTCCGATGTAACCGGTGGCCCGGCCCCGCTGCTCGATCCCGGGTTTCGTCATATCGATCCACTCGTCGCCGATGCGGACATTGATCTCACCGCTCGTGGGCTCGACAAGACCTGCAAGGATTCCCGAGAGTGTTGTTTTTCCCGCCCCGCTTTTCCCGATAATGCCGAAGATCTCCTTGGTGAAGACCTCGAACGAGACACCGTTGACCGCTTTCACGACTCCGCGGTCCATGGATATGTAACGCTTGACAAGGTCACGGGCAGCAACCACCTTGTCGCCAAGCTCGGCTTCCTCGAACGTTTCAGTATCATCATATCCTTTCATGAATTCGGCGATAACGTCTTTTGGTGTACCGATTTTTGCAATACTGCCGTTGACCAGCAGGATCGCCCGGTGTGCCACATCCTCAATCACCTGGGAGAAGTGAGACGTGACGACCATGCCCATATTATTGGTTTTTGCCGCTTCCGTGAGCATCGCATGGACGACTTTTGCCGTTCCCGGGTCGAGCGTGCCCGTGGGCTCATCGGCAAACAGCATGAAAGGATCCTTTGCCAGCTGGCGGGCCAGGACTACCCGTTGTTTCTCTCCTCCCGAAAGGTCGCGGGCGATATGCATCATCCGGTGCGAAAGACGCACCTGGTCGATGAGATCGGCAGCCCGGCCAATGGCTTTCTCCGCCGGGTAATTGATATCGTCAAGGGCATGAAGGACATTCTCGATGACGCGGTCATCGCCATAGAGAGCAAAGGTCCGCTGGAACATGATAGCCGTCCTTCGCATGACATTCCGCTTGAGTTCCTCGTTCTTCTCGTTCCAGAGATCCACGTCGAGAGGTGCAAGCGTGGCACCGCAATGAGGGCACACCTTACCCGCGGAACTGGCAACGTCCATGTAATCGCACCCGGGACGACAGGCCGCGACATGGTAGATGACCCGGCCGCTTGTAGGGGGCTGCTCGACCCCGCGGATCAGGTGCATCAGGACCGTCTTACCCGCCCCGCTCCTGCCAATAATCCCAAGGATCTCCCCTTCGGCAATTTCAAAAGAGATATCTTTGAGTACCCTCTCGCCATCAAAATCCATGCAGAGGTTGTCGACCGTGATCAATGGAGCCTTCATAGTACTCTTATACCTAATGTGACAGAAGTCGCATATTACCTTTTATATGATACACCCCAGCCGTCACGATCGCAAATTCCGCTGAGACTGGAGCAGATTCTCTACCAGGGTTACGACTTCCCCGACACTCTTCACGACGTAGTCAGCCTCCTTGTAGAGTTCTGCCGGGCGAATGCCGGGCTGCTGAAGGGTAAGAACGGCGATATCAGCACTCCTCATAGCACCCAGGTCATTGATTCCGTCCCCGACCATGATGACCTTGTCATACTCCTCACGGAGATCGTTGACGATCTGCGCTTTCACGGTCGGTGTTGCCACACCGTTAACGCGGTCGCGGGGGATGCCGAGATGATCTGCCATCTTTTCGAGCTTGGTGACCCGGTCCCCGGATGCGATGAATGCAGGCACTCCCAAGCGGTGGAGGGCCGTGATTGCCTCCTTTGCGCCATCGAACGGCCAGCCTCCGGCCGAGATCGTGAACTCAATACCTTTTTGCGCCATGTTGATGATAGCCCCGGAATTGAGGGTCACAACGGATTCCTGTCTGCAGACCGTCCAGACGTTCCGGATACATTCCTGGAGATCCTCCACGTTCACCCTTTTGTCAGCATAGAGCACGTCGCCAATCTCTTCAGCTGTTGTGATCTTCCGGGTGCAGCTGACCCCGAAACCGATATCGTGCTCTACGAGATAATCCGAGAGGAGACAACCGCCCGGGGCTGCCATGAGATCCTTGGAATGGATGGGCAGCACGATGAGAACCCGGTCCTGAGAACTGAATGTCAGGGTCGTGGTCTCCACGCCCGGCAGAAGTTTTTTGTTGCAGATATCCTTTGCAACCCGGTAGGTGTTCAGGAGCGTTCCGGCACTGTCAAAGACCACGGCAACCGACATGACATCACCCGGTAAGAAACTCTTTTGTACTTCGCTCGAGCATTCAATGATTGAAGCTGATGATCGTAACTGATACTGCAGAGAAGATAAAGAGCATGGAGATCCGGGGTGCAGGCAGGATTGCCCGTGCAGCCGCTGAAGCCCTCAAAGACCATGCCCTCTCCATACAGTCCCCGGACATCGTAGCGTTCCGGCAGGAGATGGACCGGGCTGCTGCCATTCTTGTTGCCACCCGGCCGACAGCGGTCTCGCTCCCGAACGCTGTCCACATGGTCATGAACGGGATCGGGCAGGGAAAAAATGTTGAGGAGGCTCGCACCGGCGTTGTAGAGCGCGCTGAACACTTTATCCAGTCTTCTCAGCACGCGGCCCGTAAGATCGCAGAATTCGGTGCCCGGCATATCCGTGACGGGGATAAGATCCTCACGCACTGCAATTCGGAAGTGGCGCTTGGCTGCATCATCGAGGCGCACCGGAGCGGCAAGGATATCGAGGTTTTTGCCACTGAAGTGCGCCCGAGAAACCAGGGGCACATCACCATCCGGACCCTGAACGATGCCGGTATCAAAACCAATTTTATCGTAGATTCCGCAGTCCGGTCTTTTATCAACAAGATCGATCTCGTGGTTGTCGGAGCCGACGCGGTCACCGTGAACGGTGCCGTGGTAAACAAGATCGGAACTTCTCAGGTGGCCCATACGGCAGTCGAGGCGCGGGTGAACGTGCTCGTGGCTGCCGAGACGTACAAATTCGCTCCCCGGACCGTCATCGGGGAGTTGATCCAGATCGAAGAACGGCCGGGAAACGAGGTCCTGCCGGATGCGATCGCAAAGACCCTCCCCCACGTTACAGTACGTAACCCGGCATTCGACATCACCCCCGCCGAATATATCGATCTCATTGTCACCGAACAGGGGGCCATTCCCCCGCAGATGGCATATGTTATCATCCGGGAATACCTTGGGTGGGGAATTGAGGAGTTCCACAAGGATCTCGTGCTGAACAACGGGCACGAGGAATAACGGAAGACTTCCGTCCCTGTCCTTTTAACCGGCATGACAGACAAGTGCGGGCGGGAAGTCGAAGCTTTTATTGACTAACGAGAGCGATGTGGAGTACACAAAGGACCATTTCCGGGGAACCCCGGCAGTTGTGTTCCTGAAAAAAAGGGGTAGAATATGGAGATACCATTTACCAAGCTGCACGGGAATGGGAACGATTTCATCGTTATTGACGAATATTCCCGCACCGTCATACCGGATGGGATGGAAGGACAGTTCGCTGCGATCTACTGCGACAGGCGGTTCGGCATCGGTGCCGACGGGGTCATTTACCTCTCGAAAACCGTAAAAGGCAACCTGAGGATGCGAATTTTCCAGCCGGACGAGAGCGAGGCGGAGATGTGCGGTAACGGCATCCGGTGCCTGGCAAAGTTCGCCTTCGATGCAGGATATGCAAAGGAGAGTTGTACCGTCGAGACTCTTGCCGGGGAGATTGGGGTAGTGATGGGATACCGGGAAGAGGATTTTTTTGCCACGATCAATATGACCGCCCCGCTCTTTGAGAGAAAGGATATCCCTGCAACCGGATCAGGCGAATACAAGGAACGGATTGGGGATCATGTGGTCTACGCAGTCAATACCGGTGTCCCCCACGCGGTCATCCTGGTGGATTCGGTCGATGCGATTGATCTCGAGACGGTCGCTCCCGGGATCCGCAACCATGCGAGCTTTTTAAAAGGCGCTAATGTGAACTTCGTCGAGAAGACCGGGGACGACAGCATACGGATCCGCACTTTTGAGCGAGGTGTCGAAGGAGAGACCCTGTCATGTGGCACCGGGGCGACGGCATCCGCCGCGGTTGTCCATAAGCTTGGGATTCTGGGGCCGGTAATCAACGTCGAGACATCGGGAGGTTCCCTTACGATCCGCATGAACGGGAGTACCACGATGGAAGGCCCGGCCCGGACAGTCTTTTCCGGTGTTATCCCATTTTGAGGGATCCTTTTTTTAACTTCTTAAAACAGGGAAGATTGCATCAGGCAATCAGGTAAGCCCCTCAGGGTTCTGCCGCTCCAGTATAAGACCGATCGTTGCTGCCAGTGTCACGAGGATCTCGATCTCAACATCAGCCCAGTCATGTTCCTCATGCAGGTCGCTGCACCCGATCAGGCCCCAGTAGACTCCATTTACATGGATAGGCACAACAATAATGGACTGGACCCCCGTTTTTTCCATTTCCTCTTGTTCCGGGGGAGAGAATCTGGCTCGCGGCCCTGCGATCCATGTCCCGGAGGCAAGCCGCTTTGACCATTGCCCGGGAAAGGCCGTCCTGCACTCCATTCCCGCGCCGGGATCCTGTGCCGGGTCTCTCGTCCACCGGAATTTCCGTTCTGTAACACGGGTACCATTCACCGGGTCCTGTATGTCCCGGTAAATGTACGCAACATCTGCTCCCAGGGCCTCGCCCATGATGGCCAGGACGCGTGGGTACGGATCCCGGATCCTGCCCGTGAGCAGGAATCCTGACGCAGCCCCGAATGCGCGGAGGACCTGATCGCGGTGTTGTGCCTTCTCCTCCGATTGTATGCGATCCGTGATGTTCCGGGATATGCTCAGTAATTCCCGGATCTCACCGGTCTGTTCATCACGGATCACGTTGTTCATGGATTCAAACCAGAGGTACCGTCCATCCTTGTGCCGGAAGCGGAACGTAGATGCGGGGAGGTCACTTTTATTCGTTACGATATCCTGAAGATCTTTCTGTATCCTTGCAATGTCATCAGGATGGACGAGTGCCAGCAGGGAGATACCGAGAGATTCCTCCACGGAATACCCCAGTATCGCGGTTACCGAGGGTGAGACGTACGTGCAGACACAGGTTGGGGTCTGGCGGGTAATGATATCGAGGGAATTGTTGACAATGAAGCGGTACTGCTGCTCCTGTAAAAGGAATTCGTTTTCCGCCCGTTTGCGCTCGGTGATGTCTAATAAGGAAGTGACGGATTGTGTGGTTCCCGGGATCATATCAACGGTGAGGAAAATAATACGGATATTCCCGCTCTTTGTGATAAACCGGAACTCATAGTGTTCCAGTGCATCCTGTCTGCTCTGCCTTCTCAGGTTATGCTGGGCGATCATGGTTTCGAGATCTTCTTTTTCTACAAACTCGATCCAGCTCTTTTTTCCCTCAATCTCCTCTTTTTTGTATCCGGAAAGACGCTCGAATTCAGCATTGACAAGGCGGATTATGGTATTTTCTTCAACAAGGGCGGTTGCCGTACCCGTGTTCTCAAAAACCGTACGATACCTCTCTTCGCTCTCACTCAGTGCTTCAACCACCCGCTTGCGCTCGGTGATGTCATCGTAGGTGCCAAGAACACCAATGATATTCCCGGCTTTGTTGGAAAGGGGTACCTTGCTCGTCAGAAGCCATGCCTGGCTGCCATCCGGCCTGATCTGAATCTCTTCAAAATTGAGTTTGGGTCTTCCTGTTTCTATCACTGCCCGGTCATCTGCCCGGTAATGATCTGCTGTTGCTGCTGACGCATGATCATAGTCGGTTTTTCCGATAAGCTGAATTGGTTCCTTATAACCTGCGTCAAGGGCAAGAGATCGGTTACACCCAAGAAAAACCGAGTTCCTGTCTTTCCAGAATACCCTCACAGGTATCGTATCGAGCACGAGCTGGAGCATCTGGCGGGAATCGAAAAGCTCTTCTTCGGCCCGCTTGCGCTCGGTGATGTCACGGGAGATCCCGAGCACTGACTGGACACAACCGTCTTTATCCGTGAGGGGGACAAGGTAGTGATCGAACCAGTGGAGTGTGTTGTCCTTGTAGAGCGGGCCTTCGCTCCTGAGCATCATACCCGTATTAAAAATCCGTTCAAGCTCATCCTGCTGGTGCCTTGTGATATCCTCCGGGAAAACACTGCTGCGGGGTTTGCCGATGAGTTCATCAGCCCTTTTACCAACAAATGCCGCTGCAAAGCTGTTGACAAATTCAATCCGGTCGTTCCGGTCAATCATGAATATCAGGTCGCGCGAGGCCTCTGCGAGGACCCGGTACCGGATCTCACTCCTCCGAAGCTGCTCCTCGTCATGCTTCCTGCTTGTAATATCCTCAAGAAGCATCGAGACCCCCTTCTGGCCCCCGGCAGTGACTATCGGGACAACCCGGCACTGGAAGATACGGCCCAGATGGGGGATTTCAAGTTCCCCCCGGTATTGATCTCCCAGAATCCCTTCCCTGAGGTGGGAGAGAACTCGCGGGAAGGCCTTGTCCAGCACGTGGGGTATCACGGTATATTCAATATTTTTTCCAAGGAGCTCCCCGCCTAGGACTCCAAGCAGGTGTTCGAACGGGGCATTGAGGTAAATGATGCGCAGGCTGCTGTCGAGCTGCATTACACATTCTGATGAGATAGAGAGGACCGATGAGACCGGGAGTCGTTCTGACACGGAGTAGATTTTTGCCATACCGAACTGGCGCATCTCGACCTGCCCGGAGACGAGCATGCTGTCCAGGTAGCGCCCGGCAGTATTCCGGTTTATTTTTGTGGACCTGACAATATCGGTGATACTGAGTCCCTGCGGATTCTTCTCCAACAGTTCCCTGATCTGAGTGGTGATCTCCCTTGAGAGCGCCATATTGTCCTCGGTTACTGGATTTCTGATGATATAATCATAATGATATTAATAATAGCATCTGTTGGGAATCGTTCCCACATGTTTCAGGTGCGTGACCGGATACCGCTTTCGGTGATCTCGTACTCGAACATAGCACCTTCAGGACGGGACCGGTGTTTGACGAGCCGGGCCCTGCGCAGGCCGGGGCCATCGGCTTTCTCGAGACGGACTATCACTTTCGAGATATGTTCGAGTGCATACCCCCCGAGGCCGTACCAGGTATTCCTGGTAGTGTCCATGTAGACTTGGTTGGTGATGATGACGGGGATCTCGTACCGTTTGGCATAACCGAGAAGATGGATCATCTGTTTTGTGAGGGACTGGAGTGCGTCTCTCCCCTTCTCGAGATCGGTGCGGTAGAGTGCAGTTGCCGAATCCATAATGAGAAGCCGTGGCTTTTGGGTTTTGAGCACTTTCTCCGCTTCGGCAATCACGATACCCTGGTGCTCGAAGTCGAGTGGTTCGAAGAGGAAGAGGCGATCGGCGATCTTCTCTGTATCCTCTCCGGCGATCTGGCGGAATCGCTCGATAGAGAATCCCTCGGTGTCGATATAGACCACCGGGTGTCCGGCCCGGAGGGTGGCGATGGCGGCGACAAGGCAGAGAGTGCTCTTGCCGCTCGCGGGCTCTCCATAGAGCTGGGTTATGGTCCGGTCTTCGAGCCCCCCTCCGAGAAGGACATCGAATACCGGATCCCCGCTGGTCTGGCGTTCCATCTTCATATATCACCGGGTATTACTATGTTCGCCATGCTGATCAGAATGCTGGGATGTACTAGGAGATGGTCTTTGCGATAGAGCCGGGAAGGTGGGTTTCCGGTCATCACCGGGACGACTCAAATCCGACCTGCAGTAAGATGAGCGAAAAATCATGGTACCAGTACAGTCCCGCTCTCCCGTTACAACGAAAGAGAGTTCCCGACCAGATCCTTGACCTGCTTCTCAAGTGCGGCGACCGTCCTGATATCGTGAATTGCATCTGCCTGGTCGACGAGAATCTGCCCGGCAGGAGTGATACCGAGATTGCCCAGGAATGCCCGGATGACCCGGGTGATACAGGTAAAGTTCTCCGTGCCTTGTCTTCCCGCTACAGAGAAGATCAGCCCCCGCTGCCCGGTTCTCCCGCCAAAAAGAACCCGTTCTGCGTGATATGCCTGCATGCGGTCGATGACCAGCTTGAGACCCCCGGTCACGGTCTCGGTATAGACCGGTGAACAGATGATAATGAGCCGGGATCCCCGGATGGCGTCGATGATGCCGGTCATATCATCCGTAAAGACACAGGTCCCGGTATTATAGCACTGGTAGCACCCGATGCAGCAGTGGATGTCCATATCGTGGGGGTAGATCACGTGCACGGTTTTTCCGGCCTCGTGTGCCGCAGCAGCAGCCCACAGGGAGAGGATACCACAATTCCCGTCAGGGCGGGGGCTTCCCTGGAGGATCACGACATCGTATGTTTCCGCGGCATGGCGGGGCGGCCCTGTGATCCCGGTATCCTGGATGAATGCGTCCGGATTTTGCTCAAGTTCCTCTGTCCAGGTGTCGGCCTGAAGTCCGGCAGCAGTCTCTGCAGTCATGGAACTTAACGGGGAATACTCGTACGTGTTGGTGTGGTAGAGGGCAAGCACCCGGCCGTCCCTTGTCACACTCAAACGATAACGTACCATCCCGGGGTAGATTGCGGAGAAATCCTCCCGGACCAGGTTCAGGTCGCATGAACCTGTTCCATGCCCGATCTTCGCGTGGCGCAGATCTTCACGTACCGGTTCCATCACGATAGTATCCAGTGCCGGCGGTAAAAAAATATCGGGTCCGTGGTATCAGTTTATGGGATACCGGGGAACTCCACGCAATTCAGAGAAAAAAGATTACTTCCGGACCCGTTCCCACGCCGTATCTTCAATTAATCTGAGCACATTCCGGACCGGCACCCCGATCTCGGCAGCGAATTTCCGGGCCGGTTCGTACTCCGCCTTGAGGGTGTAGACCGAACCATGCATCCACCCGCATTTCACGGGTATCTTCCGGTGTTTCCCGGCGATTTCGATATCAACTTCCTCGATCGTGCGCTCCGCAATGAACCGGTGGACAGCCGGGATGCAGCGGATACCGAGCGTTCCGAGATCCCGGGCCATCAGTTCTGCAAGGACTGCGCTGGTATCCGGGAGGCTGATGACCCGGATGAGGAATCCCGGGCGGCCTTTCTTCATGATGATAGGTGTTGCGCTGGCGTCCCGTGCACCGGCATCCATAAAGAGTGCAATGGCATGGGCGATCACCTCGCCGCTGACATCGTCCACGTTCGTTTCGAGGATATCTACGGTATCTTCCGGCATCCCGCCGGCAACGGTTCCGGCTGTCTCCACTATCATGGCCCGGAGCACGTTCGGGGTGTGCTTGGGGTCACGGGTTCCGGCACCGTATCCGGTGGCGGTGATGGTATATGCCGGCAGGTCATTGACAGCCAGCGTGGCAAATTCCGCGAGAATGGCAGCCCCGGTGGGCGTGCAGAGTTCTCCCGTATGGCTGCCGGAGATCGTGGCGAGCCGGGTCTGTTTCAGGATGGCGGCAGTGGCCGGGGCAGGAATCGGGAAGGTGCCGTGCGAGCCGGTCCCGGTCCCTCCCCCGAGGGTAATTGGCAGGATCTGTATCCTGTCTACCGCGAGCGTGTGGAGAGCCGTGCAGGCCCCGATGATATCCGCAATCGCATCATCAGCACCGACCTCATGGAAGTGAACATGGTGGCCATGGACTTCCTCTTCTGCATCATTGATCCGTCTGAATATCCTGCGGGCCATTGCAAGCGCTGGTGCCGGGACACTGGCAGCAGCCTCATCGAGTCTCCCCTCCACATCTGCCAGTGTCCGGTGAGCCGGTGTCGACCGGGTGTCCACTTTGAGGGCACGGATCCCCGCCCGGGTAACCCGGGTGATGGCGGGTTCGGATACCACTGACGCCATCGCCCGGATGACCGTATCGCGGTCCGCCCCGCAGTCGAGCAGGGCTCCGGTGATCATATCGCCAGCCGCACCTCTGAACGGATCAAGAATGAGAACTCGCATTTACAGTACTTATAAATCCCTGCGTATATGACTTTTAAGGTAATGCCTGAAGTGCAATTGAGGGTGGATTCCGCGTATCCCGGCGATCAGGGTGGCGGAAAAGCCCGGCTGGATCCCGAGACGATGCTGCTTCTCAAGATCTCGCCCGGCGATCTGGTTGTAATCGAGGGAAAACGCAGGACCGTTGCCAAAGTCTGGCGGTCGCTTGTCGAGGACTGGAACCAGCGCAAGATACGGATCGATAACTTCACCCGGCAGAATGCCGGTGTCAGTATCGGCGATACGGTAAAGATTTCCAAGATTACCGACGAGATCGAAGCGAAACGGGTTGTCCTTGCACCCCCGGAAGATCTCCCAAAGAAGATCCCGATAGCCAACAACCCGCATGTGGTCAACGGGCTCATCGATTTTCCGGTGGTCAAGAATGACACCATCCCGATCATGCTCGGTCTCCCGTTCATCCAGCCCCAGATTGTCGGGTTCAAGGTCGTGGAAGTTGAACCGGAGGAAGCTGTCATCATCACCAAGAATACCTCCATCGAATTCTCGGACAAGCCGGCAGCAGGCTTTGAGGGAGTAAAACGGTTCAGCTATGAGGATATCGGCGGATTAAAAGACGAGCTCCAGCGTCTCCGGGAAACAATCGAGCTCCCGCTCCGTCACCCCGAGCTCTTCCAGAAACTCGGGATAGAACCTCCCAAGGGAGTCCTCCTGTACGGTCCACCCGGGACAGGTAAGACGCTCATCGCAAAGGCGGTAGCAAGTGAGAGCGGTGCGCACTTCATCTCGATTGCCGGCCCCGAAGTAATTTCGAAATATTATGGCGAGAGCGAGCAGCGCCTCCGCGAAGTCTTCGAGGAAGCCCGCGAGAATGCTCCCTCGATCATCTTCATCGATGAACTGGACTCCATAGCCCCCCGCCGCGAGGAAGTGACCGGGGAAGTCGAGCGCCGGGTTGTTGCCCAGCTCCTCACCATGATGGATGGTCTCGAGGAACGCGGGCAGGTCGTGGTCATCGGTGCCACAAACCGGGTAGACGCGATTGACGCCGCCCTCAGGAGGCCGGGCCGGTTCGATCGCGAGATCGAGATCGGTGTCCCAAGCGAACCCGACCGTATCGAGATCCTGAAGATCCACACCCGGGGCATGCCGTTATCCGAGGATGTCAGCCTTGATACCCTTGCCCAGCAGACCCATGGTTTTGTCGGTGCTGACATTGCCGCCCTTGCCCGCGAGGCGGCAATCCGTGCCCTCCGCCGTTACCTGCCGGATCTCGACCTTGATGCAGAGGAGATCCCGGCCGAGGTTCTTGACACACTCAAGGTGTATGCGAGCGACTTCCGGAGCGCCCAGCGGGATGTCGGACCGAGTGCTATGCGGGAAGTGATGCTCGAAGTTTCGCATGTGAAATGGCAGAACGTGGGGGGTCTGGAATCTGCCAAGACCGAAGTCCGCGAGGCAATCGAACTCCCGCTCACCGACCGGCAGAAGTTCGAGGATCTCGGTATCGAACCCCCGCGCGGTATCCTTCTCTATGGTCCCCCCGGGACAGGAAAGACACTCATAGCAAAAGCTGTTGCGAGCGAGAGCGGGGCGAACTTCATCCCCGTTCGTGGCCCCCAGCTCCTCTCCAAGTGGGTAGGGGAAAGCGAGCGGGCAGTCCGCGAGGTCTTCAAGAAGGCCCGGCAGGTCTCCCCCTCGATCATCTTCTTTGACGAGATTGATGCCCTTGCCCCCTCGCGGGGTTCTAGCAGCGATTCCCATGTCAGCGATAACGTCCTTAACCAGATCTTAACCGAGATGGATGGCCTCGAGGAACTCAAGGATGTCGTGGTTATGGGTGCAACGAACCGCCCGGATATCGTGGACCCGGCACTCCTGAGAGCAGGCCGGTTTGACCGTCTCGTGTATATTGGGGAACCCACACTCGATGACCGCAAAAAGATCATCAGTATCCACACCCGTTTCATGCCGGTCGAGGGATCAACGCTCGAAGAGGTTGTCCGGCTGACGGAGAAATATTCCGAGGATGCGATCGCGGAACTGGTCGAGAAGCTCGGCAAGGACAAGACGGTTAACTGCAGCGATCTCAAACCCCTCGTCACTCCGCCGCCAGAGGAGAGTGCCGGCCTGCCCACCGGGTCGCGCCGCAAACGGCTCATCGAATTATTCTCGGAGAATAACCTGGTCTTTGCCGATCCCGCGAGGGAGAGTCTCGCGGCCTCCCTTGCTGCCGAGACCGAAGGCTTTGTTGGCTCGGACCTCGAAGCCCTCTGCCGGGAAGCCGGCATGCTCGCCCTCAGGGATAACGTATCCGTAGTGACCCGGCAGCATTTTGCCGAGGCGCAGAAGAAGGTCCACCCGACCATGAACGAGAACCTGCGCGATTACTATGGCAAGATCCAGCAGTTCTTCAAAGGCGGACTCCCAAAGAAAGTCCAGCCGATGGAATACCAGTAATTTCTTTTTTTTAGCCGCTCACAAGCATCAGCACACCAATCAGCACCATGAGCCCGGCAAAGATGATCTGCAGGTTCCGGCCTGAGCAGCTGTGGGCGAACCGCACGCCAAGCCGGGCCAGCGGGATGGTGGTGACAGCGAGAATCGAAAACGTGAGAAGATCCACGTACCCGATTGAGTACGGTGGCAGCCCTGCGACCCCAAGGCCGTTGATGACATACGCAATAACGGCCCCAGCCGCAGAGAAGATGAGGCAGGCCGAGGAGGTCCCAACCGCCCGGTGGATCGGATAGCCAAGGAAGATGACGAGGATGGGCACCAGCAGGGCACCGCCGCCGAGCCCGGTCAGTCCCGATAAGATGCCGATGAAAAACCCGATGAAAAGATACTGGACAGATGATCCACGGGGCTCGCAGGCAGGGCATTCCCGGAGGTGCCAGACCATGCGGATGGCCATGATAAGAATAAAAACGGCAAAGAATATCCGGAGGACACTGCCCGGAATGTGGGAAGCAACCATTCCCCCGGCAATGCCTCCGAAGATGGCGGTAAGGCCCATCGGAG
This sequence comes from uncultured Methanoregula sp., assembly GCF_963678795.1. Taxonomy (NCBI): domain Archaea; kingdom Methanobacteriati; phylum Methanobacteriota; class Methanomicrobia; order Methanomicrobiales; family Methanoregulaceae; genus Methanoregula; species uncultured Methanoregula sp. The sequence goes on from NZ_OY787452.1 coordinate 1,104,341, forward strand.
CGGCAGCCTTCCAGTCCACAGCCCCGTGCCGGTGATGTCCGAGCGCCCCGCTTATCATTGTCGGGATTATCACGGCCAGCGATGTACCGAAAGCAAGACGGGTTGCAAGTGTGGAGTCCATCCCCCCGGCGGTATACAGCCAGAACTGGACCGGGGTCATCAGGGAGCCGCCCCCGATACCAAACAGTCCGGATACAGTACCGGCAATAATCCCCGTGAAAAAGAGGCAGGCAGACTGGATGAGGGGATCCATTGTAAGGCTCTGGAAATCTTCTGCACAGTTATTATGTGCCAGGCCTGAAATATTCTACGGGGAACTCTCAATGGAAAAAGCAGCACTTCTTATCATCGATATGCAGAACGATTTTGTCCTGGAGGGAAAACCGCTGAAAGTTGCAGGGGCACCGGCAGTGATCCCGAAGATCCAGGCTGTGCTTGCCGAATTCAGGAAGCGAACCCTGCCGGTCATCCATGTGCTCCGGGTGCACCGGAAGGATGGATCGGACGTGGAGATCATCCGCCGGGATCGTTTCGCGAAGGTACCCTTTGCAGTGGAAGGGACACACGGAGCCGCCGTCATAGACGAACTGGCGCCTCTTCCCGGGGAATATATTCTTAAAAAGACCCGGATGAGCGCATTTATCGCAACTGAACTCGATCTGATGCTCAGGACCCTTGGTGTCACGACTCTTGTGGTCTGCGGCATCCAGACCCCCAACTGCGTCCGGACAACCGTCTTCGACGGGATTGCGTACAATTATCCGGTCATGCTCGTTGATGATGCAACCGGGGCAGCGTCCGATGAAATCCACCGGGCTAATGTCCGGGACATGCAGAATATCGGCATACAGGTCGTACATGCTGCAGGTGTCGGGAAACTAATCGATTCGCTGAACGCGGGAACGTAAACGGGATTGGATTGCCCTCCCATTTGTTACCTTTTTTCCGGGGTTCCCGGTGCCGATTGTTAAAATCCCGGGAATTGCAACAGGATTTTGTCAGGGATGTTTTATCGGCTCGCCAAAAAAACGGGAATACACATATTTTGCGAATGCGATTCCGGGCATATCAACGAACCGGTACATGAGATATGAAGCCAGGAAGAGGAGGGGGATGGTCAGGAGGAATACACAGATTCCGGTCAGGAGCCTCAACTGATAATCGAAAACAACTCTCAGAATAAAATACGAGAAGGTGTTGATTACCACCATATGGATGAGGTACAGTGAGAAGGAGATCTTCCCGAGAAAGACCGGGACGCGTGTTGAAAGCAGCTTCTCAAGCCATAGGGAGTTCAGTAACACGACAAGTATCAGAACCGCTCCTATGATATATAAGAAATCCATGGAGATGCACCACTGGGATTTATCGGTGATGAAGCAGCAAACGGCAGAGAAGCAAGTATCAGGTCTCCGAAACTTCCGATACCTGAGTAAAGAGAGCTGCCGAATGGTATGGATGGATAGGTTCCAAGGAGGATTCTACCAGAATCTCGTGGTTTCCGGTTTTGAAAAATGCGTACGTAGGAACGTAGCCGCTTAGCACAAAAAAGATCGATACTACGAACAGGCGGCCAAAAAAGAAGATTGCCACAAGGATGGAAACGAAATATGAGGAGCAGATGATAAAACCCGGAGCAAAATGCCCTGCAAAAACCGCAAACGCGGCAAGACCCCGCAGACCGTCAAGATAAGCAATCTTCTCTGCCATACTGTGCCTCCTGCATTATCCCGTCTGCGGAGCTGGTCCAGGAAATACAGAAACGATTCTTCGCCGGTATGCATTTCTGCAGGAATCAGTTCATTTCAGAAATGGGCTTATTAATGTGCACGGGCATGAATTTTAACCCCGTTCCGGGTTCTATTTGTGAAAAAGAGCGGTTGCCGGTAATCTCCCGGGAGTCAGAATACCTATTCGCAGTAAGGATCGTTTGCCCACTCCTCGATGATCTTTTTAGGAGGCTTGCCGCCCCGCCGGTGGTGGTGCTGGGGGGATTCCGCCCGGTCCTGATCAGAATCCTCATCGTCAATATCGGTCGCCTTCGCCGGGGCTTCCTGCGGGTTCTCCTGCGCCGGCCTCTGGGGTTGCTGATCCCTGTGGGAATAGTGCCGCTGGCCGCCCGGGTGCCGGCCCCGGTTCCGCCGGTCATTTCTCTGCGGTCCCTGGGGGTTTTGTCCCTGCCTGGGCTGGCCGCCGGTGGTTTGTGGCTCCGTCTTTTCGTCTTCCATAACGTTCAGACTGATAAATCGGGGCAGGAACCACAAATAGTTTGGCATAGCATATGGAGAAAACCGGATTTGAAGCACCAGTAATGAACACCTATATACATCAACGCCCAAAAATGTTTAAAGAACCAGCGAGCCCGCATGTCCAACGTCACTACCCTGCTTGATGCAAAGAGCGTTCCGGAAGCCAAAGCAGCACTCGTCTGCCCCTCACGGAACGAGACCTACAGTTATAAAAAACTCCGGGAAGAGATGAACCGGGTAGGCCTTGGTCTCCTCACCCTCGGTGTAAAAAAAGGCGACCGGGTCTGCATCTATCTCGACAGTTCACCGGAATACCTGATCAGCTACTTTGCTATCTGGCGTATTGGCGCGGTTGCCGTTCCCACCAACATCGTTTACCGTGGTGAGGAACTGCTGCACGTAATCAATGACGCAGGCGCCTGTGCCGTCATCACTGACGGGAAGGGAGTGGAGATTATTGCAGGTATCCGGAAGAATGCCCCGACGCTATCTCATATCATCTCTATCGGGGGTCATGGTGAAGGAATTACTGCCTGGAGTTCGTTTGTTGTGGCAAATCCGGCCATGCGGGCTGTAAACTGTTCAACAGAAGATCTCTGTCATATCCAGTATACTGCGGGAACCACCGGTAACCCTAAAGGTGCCATGCTCACGCATGGCAACTGGATGACGGCTCTCGACACCGAACGCGACGCTCTCCGGCTGCGTCCGGTTGACATCTATCTCGGCATCTACCCGATGGGCCATGTCGGGCTGTCATGGGGACTTTCGGTAATCCGGGCCGGTGGCACGTACGTGATGATGGAACGGTTCGATCTTGATTCGTATCTTGCTCTCGCGGAGAGATACAATGTCTCGATCCTTGCCGGTATGCCGCCGGTTATCTACTCACTTGTCCATTCACCTCCGGGAACGGAAGAGCGGCTGAAAACCGCGAGGGTAATCATATCCGGCGGGGGTCAGCTTCTCCCCTCGGTCTGGGAAGCATTTGACCGGCGGTATCACATTCCGGTGGCAAACTCGTACGGGCTGTCGGAAACGATCGTGATCGGGTCCGGGACAACCACCCTTCCCGAATACCCGCACTTGACCAAGGATTTCCAGAGTGTCGGGGTTGCGGTCGGGTATACCGAGCTGCGAATCGTGGATGCCGGCGATCCGGAGAAGGAACAGGCTGCGGGTGAGAACGGCGAGATTGCAATCCGGGGGCCGGCAGTGGCAAAAGGGTACTGGAACCTGCCCAACGCAACCCGCGAAGTGTTCCGGCACGATGGCTGGTTCCTCACGGGCGATATCGGGAATCTGGACACGGACGGGATTCTCTGCATCACGGACCGGAAAAAGGACATGATCATCATGTCTGGCTGGAAGATCTATCCAACTGAAGTGGAGAACGTTATTATCCAGCATCCTGCCGTAATGGATGTAGCTGTTTTCGGGGTTCCCGATGAGCGTAAAGGCGAGATCCCAGTTGCCGCCCTGGTACTCAGGCCCGGCAGTTCGCTCTCTGAAGCTGAACTTGAAACGTACTGCCGCGATCACCTGGCCGGCTACAAGATCCCGCGCCGTCTCGTGATAACCGAATCGCTGCCACGGGTCCATGGCTGGAAATTGCTCAGAAGGGATCTCCGGAAAAAATTCGGTGATTTACGGCCCTGATTTGCAAATCGCGGAATATTCTGCGACAAAATTTCCCGGGTCCCAAAAACCTTTTTAAGAGCCTGGTAAATAATACTCTCCGGAGCAATCGCTGTTGGACACACGAACCCGTATCCAGGATCTCCCGGTCAGCGGAAGAACAAAAAGACGATCCACCGGTATTGTAGGGCTCAACCTGCTTCTTGATGGCGGGTTTCCCGAGGGGACCCTTATCATGATCTACGGGACAGCGGTTGCCGGTGTCGACCTTGCAGCGAAACAGTTCTGGAAGGCGGAGGGAGGAGAAGAAGGTACGTACCTGATGAACGACGGCGATGTTGAGATCGGCATGATCGATGCCATCGACCTTCACCCTGAGATGTACCTCCAGCAGATGGCGGGCAGCCGGCTCGTGGTGGATTCGCTCTCAACTATCATCATCAGATATGGTATCGATGGTGCCCTTAAGTTCCTCACTCTCGCCCGCGAAGCGATCAGAAATCGCGGGGCAAACCTGGTGTTTGTGGTCTATTCAGGTATTCACACCCCGATGGAGATAACCAGGGTCATGCGGGCAGCAGATATTGTCATCGAGTTCAAGACCGATGTCCACCAGAGCGAGATCGAGCGGACGCTCGCAGTGCACAAGATCCGGAATGCTGCTGCACCCCAGCGACTGCTGCCGTTCATCATCACTGAAAAAGGGATCGAGGCATCGACAACATCGAGAGTTGTGTAATTTTTCATTTTCCCTTTTTCTGTTCACGGGATTTGTACATCGCTTTGCTGCTGAAATTTCCTGGAAGAATCTCCTTTTTTAAAAGAACCAGCGCTCACTCAGGAAATGCGACAGAAAATATACATATAATAATTATAAACCGTTTGTTATGGATAACCGGATGGTATCCTGAAACGATGAAGGACAGGTTCACCAAGCGACGAAACTCTGTTGAACCCTGTCCTGCCCGCAGGCATGAGAACATTCTCTGATCTTAAAGATTTTCTTGTGCCTCTGAATGATGCGACATATCCCCGGAGGCAGTGTAACTGATGAATTATAATCCAATCTTCATCCTTTGTATCATTGTATTGTTATTGACGATGTTTGAAATGCCCGTAACAGGTGTTTCCGGAACCACATCCCCTTCGAATACGGAGAATTCCATTCCCGGTTTATTTGTACCTGAACCGAGAATGGGAACTCCTTTTATGAACATGACCGTTTTTGATAAAAAAACCCATATCAAAAACCCGATACCCCTCAGACAAAGCAGGGGTCCGGAAACACAGGTTTATGAAACGGAAAAAAACCAGACCTCATGTAATTCTGCCCGGTTTTTGCCGGATGCTGAAAAATCAGCAACATGTGTGTCTCCACAATCCCCGACACCGCTGCAAAAAACCAGTGCCAGTTCCGCTCTGAACTATTTTGTTTCCAAAAACGGATTGATTTACCGATCCAAAAACGGAATCAGAGATGTCTTTGACATAAAAGGGAAAAAATTATTTTCTGCTGAAGATGTTCACAACAGATCATCATCTATTGAAGCGATCCCCTTCACACCAGTCAAAAATGAGAAACAATATGGATACTGTCTTACGGAACGGGCTGTTAACGGACAGTTTGATCAGGTAACCGAAACGCACGAACAGGAAATCCAGAATGAGGAGCACGAGATCTGGACTCCCCCCACTCCAGACAGATGGTCCTTTCCTGAGATAAACGGGCCGGAGATGTTCTGGGAACCCGATGACTGGGAAGCTGAGCGCCCGGATTTTCATGCTTCGGGAATTATCAGTCATACCGGTGATCGAGGTGCTATCCGGACGGTTCTCGATGCAACAGGAGGGCAGTACATACGTGTTACCATGGGACATTGTTATTCTGATTCTGAATCGATGGAAGTCTACCTCGACGACATTTTACTTGGTAACATAACAACGCGTTCCTCTCCGGTCCAGTTTGACATATCAGGCAGATCCTGGACAACAACAAGTACGTTGAAACTTGTTGCCGGTGGGCATCAACGGACAAACACTATTGTCCGAAGTGTATCGTTAATGGCGAATGATACAATCGAACCACCTCTTTTAGGATTTAACGTCACCCTGCGTTCCAAAGAAACACCGTTGGAAATTGTCCCTACTAATAAATCCACGGATAGTTCTGTACCATGGTTCTGGTCTTTTGGCAACGGGGATCCCGCCCTGCCACAATATGACCCGGACATGCGAAATCGATAGAGAATTACAAAAAAATTCGCTGATGGATGCAATTGGTCGGCTTACCGTGCTCACGATCATGGCGGAGTCCGGTGAACAAAAAGATGGGGGGGTTCCGGATAAGGTTTTCAACTAAGAAAAAGACAAAAACCGGTATAGGATCTCTCCTCCAACCGGTTCAGCGTGTCCCGGCAGTTCCCGGCACGGCCACAATATAGACCCGGTTGTTCATGCCGTTCGGGAAATAATGGGCATCGAACCACATTGCATCGAACTCCCCGTAATTGAAGTACGTGACACCGTCCACCCTGTCATCATGGCTGTCCACAGAATCAGCAAAGATGATAACATCATCCCAGCTGGTTTCCGTTCCCCTGGTGTCATACCCGACAACCACTACCCAGTGACCGCCCCAGTCCATCCATTCCACCATCGTGGGAATGCCGTTTTTAAGGTTCTCGCGGAGCATGGCGCCGGTACCGTTCGTTCCCCATGTGGCGTTCCAGCCATTGCGGTTGAACCATGTGGTGATCTGCACCGGGTTGATGCCGGTGTCAGTGGATACCGTAGGATTCATCTCCCTGGCAACACGTTCCTCCTCAGCATCGGTATTGGGCAGGGGCTTTCCGTAATACGACATGACGGTCATGGCCGCTACCGGCCCGCAGCTGTAGTTGGTCATCTGCTGCCGGTAACTTTTCAGCGGGATTACTGTGAGGTGATCGTTGGATTTCAGGGTATCGAAATCAACACCGGTGTAGTACCGGGGTTCGGGAACAGGGATGTCAAGGCCATACCTGATGCCAGAGGGGGCCGGCTCCGGAGGTACATGGGTAAAAACCATGCTGATGGCAAGTGCCATAACCGGAATAACAAGGCAGATGGTCAGGATCAGGTAAAGCCGCCGCATGCACGTTTCATCCCTGTGGATACGTAACTATCGTGGGCGTTGGGCCGATAAATACCCTGCAGGTTTTTATTCTGTGTACTCCGTTTACCGGATCGGGTACCCGGTCATTACGAGCAGCGCGAGTCCGGCAAGGATAAGGATGATCACCACAAGCATGATCTTCAGGTACGAAATTCCTTCTTGTGATTTTTTCTTGGTATCACGGCGGCCATCCGGGAGATGTCCCCCACCAATCACGGTGACGCCACCCCCCTTGCCATAGTTCACATTGACTGATGGGCGGGGCTTCCGGTTCCATCTGCCAATGCCGGCACAGTTATGGTTGGGGGGGAGGCGGCAGTCCGGGCAGAAAACTCCTCCGCAGTGCTGGCAGGTGAACGGGAGCGCGCACTCGGTACCGCAGTTTTCGCAAGCAGCCATGATCTCTTTTTGGGAGGCCCGGACATATAATCCTCTCCGTGTCGGCAGGAGAAAAAACCCGCCGCAATTATTACCATTATCGGCGACTTATGTATCGGTATTGTGGAAAAAGAAGTCCGGTGGGTTTTTGCCGCAATGATCGTCATCGCTGTTCCGATCCTCTGCGGGTATTTTGCATTCCCGACCGGGACGAATCCCGACATCTGCAGTGTGCAGCACATGCAGCGGGTACTGAGCAGGGATGAATGAGGGCATCCCGTTTCACAGATGCATAAATGGTACAAGCCCTGCACGGGCAAACGCGATGAAAGCGAACCCGAAGAGGAAGAGGACAAAGAACAGGGTGGAAAGGACACTGCGCACTGCCCGCTGCCGGTCCGCCGGAATGTTTTTGTATCTCGTGTCGGCAGCTTCGGCTGCATGGAGGAAGAGCGTGCAGAGCAGGTACGTGCCGTATATAGCGAGCACCAGCCCGCAGGCAAGTGCACTTCCGTTAAATACTGCCGCAACCAGCGCCCAGATCCCGATGGCGAGGTTCGCGTAGCCAACTTCGAGCTGGAACGCCGGATGGTCCTGGTGCCAGCCCATCCTCACCTGGTCAGACCGGAAGTACACCGAGTGCCGGAAAAAGCTGATGATACCGACAATGCCCACAAGCAGTGCTGCGGCGACTCGGACTGCGAGATCGATGCTGGTGAACGAGAAGAAGATGCCAAGGAATATTCCCGCCATGGATACTGCCATGGTTGCCCAGAAGAGCAACGTGGCTTCACGCGCTGTAACGGTTTCATCTGCCATTTATGCACCTGTCCTCCACAACGATTCGTACCTGAATTCTCCCTCAATTGCATAAAATCCTGCGTGTCCGAAAAACAAACGCCTTATGCCTGTTCAGGGTGAAACTTTTCTGCATGGGGCAGTACATGAGGGGGGATGTCCTTCTCGCATCCGTTGCTCTTGACGAGCGGCAGGTGGCAAAGACCCGGCCTGTGGTTGTGGTTTCCACTACCGGGACCGGCGAGCTCCGGGTCTGCCCGGTCAGCAGTAAACCCCCCAGCGATGCGCCCTGCCTGCCGTTATCGATCGATGATTTCGATTCCGGGGGACTCGATCTCTTCTCAGAGAGTTACGTGATGACCTCCCGTATCGTGACAATCAGGACCGGCGGGGTGATCGGAAAGAAAGGCCGGCTCCGGGCGGAATTCACCGATGAGATCTTCCGGCAGGTTCCGGTCTCACTGCTGTCGGAAACGAAGCCGGAGCCATGGAAGAATGGCAGACGCTTCCGTCGCTGACCGGCAATCTGTTATTCCAGCGGGCATGGTGCATCAGCACCCTTATTATTTCCCCGGGATAACGATGGTGAGATGGATATCGCACAGGCTATCCGTGATATCGAAGCACAGGTAGGGAGAGTGTCCCCCGTCCAGAAGTTCCTGCTCGGGACGGACGGGTCGGTCACCCAGCTTCTCGAATCAGTTACCGGCAAAAAGGTGGTCATACGGACCCTTGTCCAGAAAGTCGTCCCCGCAGACCGCACCGCCGCGGGCAACCTGAGCATTGCGGAGGGTGACCCGGTCAATTACCGGATCGTGGAGATCCGGACCGAGGAGACCGGAGAAGTACTGATCTACGCCCTGTCCCATACACCGGTCAACCGCCTCTCACCTGAGTTCCGGGACGACCTGATGAAGGCCGACATCCCGATCGGACGGATCATAAAGCAGCACAACATTGAGGCAAGGCGGGAGATCCTGAATGCCCAGGTTATCCCGGCTACTGAAGAAACAGAAAAGATCTTCTCGATCTGTAAAAACGAGCCGGTCCTCTCCCGGCAGTACCAGATCATTGCCGGGAAAAAGCCGCTCATCTTTATCGAGGAGCAGTTCCCATACAACCGCTTCCTTGACACGCGCCGGGTTGTTATCAGGACACCTTCCAGGGTTCATGTCACCCTCATCGACATGCACGGCGGATCCGGCCGGGTGGATGGCGGGATCGGCATCACCCTCGATGAGCCCGGGATCCTGCTGGAAGCGGAGCTCTCACCGGTCCTTTCCGTGAAAGGCGGCGATGCCTCCCTGCAGGAACGGATCGGGCAGATCGCAACGGATGTGCTGCAGAGACTCGGGGCCGGAGGAAACGTGGCAGTCACGATTCGAAGCCACTACCCGGCGCATGTCGGTCTCGGGAGCGGATCCCAGCTCGCGCTCGCCGTTGCCCGGGCAATCAGCGAACTGCATGGACGGCATCTTCCGGTAAAAGAGCTCGCCCGGCTCGTTGGCCGGGGCGGGACATCGGGAATCGGGACGGCGGCATTCGAGTACGGGGGTTTCATCATTGACGGCGGGCACCGATTCGGGAAGGGCGCGGAGAAGACAGATTTCCGCCCGTCCTCCGCTTCCCGGGAGGTCAATCCCCCGCCGGTCATCGCCCGCCACGACTTTCCATCGGACTGGAAGATCCTTCTCGCCATACCCGATGTTCCCCCGGGTGCCAGCGGGAATATTGAGACCGACATTTTCCGGAACCATTGCCCGGTCCCGCTATCAGATGTTCAGGAGCTTTCCCACGAGGTGCTGATGCGGATGCTGCCGGGTATTGCCGGGCGCGACCTCGACCTCTTCGGCTCATCGGTCAACGCGGTGCAGGGCCTCGGGTTCAAGAAAGTGGAACTCTCCCTCCAACCCCCGCAGGTGACCGGCCTGCTCCCGGTGCTTCGGCATGCCGGGGCGGCCGGGGCAGGCCTCAGTTCGTTCGGCCCCGCGATCTATGCAGTCGGGGACACCGGGATGAGCACGATCGAACAGGCTGCCCGGTCGTTCATGAATGAATCGGGAGGGGGCACAACGCTCATAACAACCGCCCGGAACAGCGGAGCGGTTGTCCGGGTCGCGTGATCCCGTTTCAGGGCCGGTTTTATCATGAACCAGGATCGGGTACCTTATTTTCCGATCTTTAAGAGCATCTCTTCCAGGGAGGGGTACCTGGACTCGATCTTCTCCACTTTTCCTCCAGCCTCCCCGATAAGTCCGGTGGACTCGTTAAGTTCAGCCATATTCTCTGCATCGCAGACCCAGAGCCCCTCCTCCTGACGGTATGTTTTGGAATGACCGAGCAATTTCCCGGGATCGGTAATGGAGAAGAAGATGGTGTAGGTAAGAGAACCGAACTGCTCGCGGAGCTGGTGCATGTTCCCGAATGCAACTACCTGGCCGCGCCGGAGGATCATCACCTTGTCGCAGATGGCCTCCACCTGGTAGAGGTTGTGGGCCGAGAGGACGATCGTCTTTCCCTCGGACTTGAGCCGACGGAGGTAATCGGCGATGAACCTTGAAGTCATCGGGTCGAGACCGCTCGTTGCTTCATCGTATACAAGGAACTCAGGGTCGTGTATCAGCGTCCGGGCGATAGCGGCCTTGCGCTTCATGCCTTTACTGAACTCCCCGATCTTCTTACCATTCGTCTCTAACGAGAGTGCGGCGAAGAGCTGGCTTGTGCGGATGCGGATTTCCCTTGGGGAGAGCCCGTAGATCTCTCCAAAGAACAGAAGGTAATCCTCGGCAGTCATCGTCTCGTAGAGCCGCGACTCCTCGGGAAGATAACCCAGGTGCTCCTTGAGGGAGACCGGGTTGTTTATCACGTCAATATCGTTGATGAGGAGCTCGCCCGATGTGGGGGTGACGAGACCTGAAACGATCTTGAGGAGCGTGGTCTTTCCCGCACCATTATGTCCGATGATGCCGAAGATCTCGCCGTCCTCGAATTCGAAACTGACGTTATCGAGCGCAACAAATTCGTTGTATTTCTTTGTAAGATTGCGGGCAGTGATCATGGGAGCTCGCCTTGTCATTCAGACTTGTGTTGTGGGGGAGATATAGATTGGGTTGTCTGCACCGCACTGCCCGTCTCAAAATCTGCCTGTTATTTATTCCTGTATACCCTTCAATGACTTATGCTCCGGAGTGCTGGCGGGATCAGGATGGCATGCATACTGGTCTCTCTCATCATCACCATCGCTGCCGGTTGTACAGCACCGTCACAGCTATCCGAGCCCGCGCAGGCACCCCGGGTAATTGTAACCGCATCGCCATCGGCGACCATACTGACAACACCCGCGCCGGCCCTGACTACTGCACCAGTACCGGTTGTGACTTCTGTCACCGTGTCTGCAAATACCACCCCGGTCCGGATTCCGGAAGCAGTACTCAATACCCGTATCGTTGACGCACGGAACAAGCTTAACAACCTGATCGACAGCGATGTCTCGGATACCATCATCCTTCACCCGACAAGCCTGCAGAACTGCGAGATAAAGAGGACCCGGGAGCTGGGGTACCTGATCGATACCGTGACCGGTGAATCGATGTTTACCAAGGGAGGATACTGGAGTATTGAATCCACCTTTTTTAAGGATAAGATGAGAAAGGATCGAGATTATATCATCATCCATACCCACCCCAAAACGTGGAAGGTCTGCAAGGGTTCTTCAGGAGTTATCAGCTTCAATACTTTCTCGATCGAGGACCTGGCGGCCATTCAGAGCCTGACAAAAGATGGTTTCCATGTCAGGAAACTGATCGCCATCACCGATGACAGGGATTTCCGCATATGGCCAAAGAAAGATGATGACTGGAAATCCGACAGCGAGATCCGGCTTGCTGAAAAACGGATTGAAACGCGGTTAGAACGGCCGTTCTCGTACTATGATCCAATACTGGACCGGCAATTTACCGATGTGGATAACCTTATGCCATACCTTGCAAAGGAGCTGAATTACACTTATATGATAAACAACGACGTGATCTCCTGAGTCCGGCATGCCGGGCGGGAGTAATGAATGTGCCGGCATGGTGAGGTAGATATAGGAATCCGTAATTACACTCACTATCGTTAAGCTTGCAGTCCGCTCAGGCTATGAGGGATGACCGTGAGCCGCACGACGGCCACCGGAGGAACAGATGGGGATGCTCTCTGACATATGGACCATCGCACGATGGGAAGTGAAAAAATCCTTCACCCTGATGAAACGGGACGTCCTGCCGATTGCAGTCCTCCTCTTTGCTCTCCTTGTTGTTGTCACCGGGTTTGCCGCCCAGAGCGGGATGCACCTCCAGGATGGGATGTACCAGATTGGCGTGGATGACCCGCATCTGGCCGAACTTATTGCGAGCGATGCCCGCTTCTCCGTGTACGAGCCCGGTACCCCTGCCCTTATCAAAAACCGGAACACGTTCGATCTCATCATCCTCAAGGGGATCGTTTACCCGGGTAATACTGAGAAGAGCAAGGCCGCGGTAAAAACGCTTGAACGGGATTATGCCAAATACGTCAACCTGGTTTACAACGGGAATGAGGATCTCTTTGCCGCGTACCCTCTCTGGATCAATGTGGAAACGGTGAAAAGCGAACTGAATTTCCTTGCCACCCAGAGCGGCCAGTACGTCAAGGCAGCCCCGTCTTCCGTTGCACCGGTTCCCGAGCAGGAAGTGCCAAACGTCCCGACTCCCTCGCCGACCCTCGCATTTTCCGAGGAAGAGATACGGCAGGAACTGGTCAAGACGAATGCGAAGAACACCCAGATCTCGCGGTACACCGAGGTTCTCTCGTCCTCCTCGGGCAATACCATGGGATCGTTCAGGACGCCCTCCCAGCTCTCGCCCCCGCTGCCGTTTGACTCGATCATCCTGGTCTTCGTCTTCATCTTCCCGCTCTATTTCACCTCGCAGTTCTTCATGATGAGCATCATGAACGAGCGGATCGAACGCAAGGGCGAGGTTCTCCTGACAACCCCGCTCCGGACATCCACACTCCTGATCGGGAAAGCGCTTCCGTACTGTATCGGGATGCTGCTCATCTGTACCGGGCTCACGCTGTATCTCAGGGCCTCCCTTCTCATTCTCCTTCCGCTCATCCCGATCATCTTCTTCTTTCTCGCAAACGCCCTCATCATCGGGATGCTTGCCCGCAGTTTCAAGGAGCTCTCGTTCATCTCGATCTTCTTCTCTACCATTGCCACGTCCTACCTCTTCTTCCCGAGCATCTTTGCCAACGTGCACGTGATAAGCCTCATCTCTCCCTTGACACTCATTGTTCTCACGCTTCAGGGTACGGCCTGGACTGCTGCGGATTATCTCTATTCCACATCTCTTTTCTGGCTGACCGGTGCCGTCCTTGTGTATATCGCGGTCTGTAATTTCAAGGAGGAACGGCTTTTCTCGGAAAAACGGCTTCTGCCCCGGATCCGGGAGTTCCTCTCGGAAACAATCTCCCGCAGGCACCCGTATCTCTCTCTCTTTTTCTTAACGGCGCTCTCCATCCCGTTTGTCTTCATGGTGCAGCTGATGAGCCTCGTCCTCTTCTTTAACCTGCCCATGCCCTACTCGCTCGCGCTGTTGCTTGTCTTTGCAGCATTCGTGGAGGAGCTTGCAAAAGCCGTGGGTGTCTACACACTCTTCTCGATGGATTCCGGGTTCTTCTCGTGGAAAAATCTCATCCTTGTCTGTGCAGTTACGGCGGCCGGGTTCCTCGTGGCTGAGAAACTGCTCCTCTTTGTTACGCTCGCGCAGATCACCGAGTCGGTCTTCGGAAGCATCCTTTTCCTCTCGCTGGGTGTTCTCTGGATGCCATTCCTCCTCCACTTTGCAGGAGTCCTCATCGTAGCCTGCTCGCTCAAGCTCTGGGGACAGAAAGGGTTCGCTCCTGCTCTTGTTATCGCAACACTCGTCCACTGTATCTACAATGCTTACATCATCCTGGGGTGGATGCAATGAAACCGCGTCACCTTGGCATCATTGCAAAGAAGGAGTTCTCCGGTCTTTTTAACGAGCGGACGATCCTCCTTGCGATCCTCCTCCAGCTTTTCATCGCGATGTTCTCATCGTTTTTGATGGTCGGCCTTACGTCAATGTACGATCCCTCTTCCCTCTCGAAATACTCCCATTACGAGTACCCCGTGGCCTATGCCGGGAACATCTCCCCCGTGCTCCTTTACCTCCAGAGGAGCCCGGACTTCCGGGTGTACCGCATGGACCTTTCACAAGGTGTGGAAGCCTTAAAGGAACGAAAACTTGCAGCCGTTGTGTACGTCCCGGACACGGACCCTGCCGCAGATGAACCGGTCAAGATCACGCTTTACACGCTCCAGAATGATCTCCAGAGCGCAATTGTAGATGTCAAGCTCAAGGATATTTTCCTGAAATACGAAAGCGACCTGAGGGCGATCCGGTCCGGCCGTCTCAACGACCACCCGCTGCCCATCACTATCCCCAAAACCCAGGGTGGCGGGGACTTCTACGAGTTCGTATACGGGCTCCTCATCCCCCTCCTGGTCTTCATGCCGGCGATCATCGCCTCAGCGCTCGTCATCGACTTGGTTACCGAAGAATACCAGCACGACACCCTTGAGACCCTCATCTCGACACCGGTGACCTTCTCCGAGGTGGTCTGGGGCAAAGTGCTGGCATGTGAGCTGCTTGTCCCGGTCCAGGCCGGGGCATGGCTGCTTCTCCTTATGATCAATGGTATCGCGATCCAGAATGCCGGCCTGATCCTCCTGCATGTTGTGGTCTCTTCGTTCATCCTGATCCTGCTCGGGGCCCTGACCGCCCTTCATTACCGGGAGCGCACCGCCGCCCAGTTCGTCTTCTCGACAGCACTGGTTGTCGTGATTCTCTTTGTCCTGGCACTCCCGTCCAATCCCCTCAACCTCCTGACCCTCCTTGCCGTGGGAAGCGCAGGCATGGAACAATGGGCGGTTCTTGGGGCAACGGTTGTTGTGGCCATCCTGCTCGGATATCTTCTGGAGTTCTATGCCCAGCGGGTGAGCAGAAAAAATACGTTCGGTTAAAAAAATGATAGTATATCAGGCTGAGGGGGTGACTACCGGCTGGTCGAGAACCTTGTATGTTTTACCGGCACTTGTGACGAAGACTTCTGCCCGGTCATTGCCCCGTGTTCCCTGGACAACCAGTTCATCGCCTCTCCGTGGTTTCCTTGTCCCGTCATTCATGGTGGATTCGATAACCTGCCCGTCGGACCGCGTTACCTTCATGACGATCTTCTGGGCTACAATCTCTCCCTTTCCACCGTTGAAAAGCAGGTGGATGGATGCATCAGGACGCTCTTTGGTGAGCTGGAGGTCAACGAACTGTTCGGGCGGGAGGGTATCTACAGCAACGGGTGTTACTACACCCGTTGATGTGGATGTGGTTGTGGAGATGGTTGCCGTTGGAGATATGGGGGGTGTTTCCGCCGGGGGGAATACGGTTCCGGTCGGGCTGGTGCAGCCGGCAATAAGCGCACATGTGATAATCCCGACAAGGACGGAGAGGATCAGCGAGTATTTCATGCAGATTGCTTTCATTTTGTTCGTATTACTGATTTGTGCTCCGTGATGAACGACTGGAAAACCGGGCAAACCCGGGTTTCCGGCATTGTCCGGGTTCCCGGCCGGATAACATCCGCAAAAAGGCAGGAAAGAACAGTTAAATTAAAAAGGGCACCGGATTAACTTTACATATCAGGAGTATAGGGAATGTTCTGTCCTAAGTGTGGAAAAGAGACTGATGCCTCCGGAAAATATTGCCAGTGGTGCGGGGCGGATATTGAATCCCTCCCGGCAACCCCGGTCAGTATTCCGGAGGAGGAGGATGCTCCCGAAGTTGGCATGTATGCCGGGCTCGGGCGGCGGTTTATCGCGTTCATCGTCGATATTATCCTCATCATTCTCATAGGTTCGGTCGTGATCACGTTCTTCTCTCTTGTGAACGGGGTAAAATATGCCTATTTCATGGCAAGCGGGGTCCCTTACAGTTCCCTCACGGAAGCCGGAACGCTTGATGCTGCCCTTGCTCCTCTTGTTGCCGCAATCGGCATGCTCTTTATTGTCATCCCCTGGCTCTACTTTGCAGGATTTGAATCCTCGCGCAGCCAGGCTACCCCGGGAAAAGTACTGATGCGTCTTATCGTCACGGATCTTGCGGGGAACAAACCAACATTCGCACGGACAACGCTCCGGTTCTTTTTCAAATACATCTCCGCCTTGATCATATTCATCGGTTTTATCATGATTGCGTTCACCAAGAAACGCCAGGGGCTTCACGACAAGATCGCAGGCTGCCTTGTACTCCTCCAGGACTAATACTTTTTTAGTGAAGGATTTTTTCAGGATTGGAATTCCCATCAGTAGTGGGAGGAATCATGCACCTTGTGAATAAGTCTCCCCGCACCTGCAGTTATCCGGGTTTTACAATAAAACGATTATTCATACTCCGGAGAATCACATTCTTCCTCCTCATCTGCATCATCATTATCGGTACTGCCACTGCCATGCCGGTACCGTATCGCATGAACATCAGCAGCCAACCTCCTTCGGTAGAGCCGGGAGGTGCCTGCATTATCACCGTATATGCCATGGGCGAATACATGGTACCCCTTGAAGGGGTTGACATAACGCTCATGAGCAGGATACCGGGTGTTACCCTGTCGCCTGACTCCGGAAAGACTGACGAATCCGGGCGGTTCGAATCGGTAATGTCTGCTAACTCCGTGGAAAATCCCATGATAACCATAGCCGGCGCAGCGACAACGTCGAAAGTTTTCTATGATGCTGTTACCATCGACATCCCTTTGCAGATACCCTCGTGGGAAAACGAGAAACCTGTTGCCTCGCTATCCGCGGAACCCGTACGCGGGGGGAATAGTCCCCTTCAGGTTGCATTCTCTGCTGTAAATTCTTCTGATCCGGACGGGATGGTCATTTCGTATGACTGGGATTTTGGCGACGGGGAAACAGGTTCCGGTGCAAGAATTGTGCACGCCTACCCGCATTCCGGAGTGTACAATGCAACGGTCACGGTAATGAATCACCGGGGAGCTCACTCGGCTCCCGCATCGGTAACTGTACAGGTACCAGAGAAAACCCTGCTGCATTCACTTGCAGGTAATCCCATTATCCTGATACTCCTGGCGGGGATTGGCATAGCTGCCGGGGTTGCCGTGCTCCTGTTAACCAGAAGGAGCAGGGCGTAACGCCTTTCCCGCACACCGGGTCATGCACGGATCATTTATACCGGAACTTCAGCCAGAGCAGCACAAGGATGAGGACGAACGTGATGACATTTGCCGCAATGATCGGAAGTGAGCTGACCCAGAATCCATAGAGGGCCCAGAGCAGGACGCCGGCACTGAATAGGAGGAGCATGGCAAGCGAGAGGTCCCGGGTCTCTTTAAGTCTCCAGGCCCGGGCAACCTGCGGAATAAACGAGATCGTGGTGAGAATCCCGGCTATATAACCGACAAGAACAATCGTGTCCATGAACAATCTCCTGATGTATTGGCTCTGTATCCATGATACGGTTTTGTATTGCCGGTGCCCGTTTGCGGACCGGAATCTGCAGTGCATATCTCACGGGAATACCGGTTCCGGTGAGAACTGGTCGGCAGCAACAAGCCACCGCTCCCCCTCCCGGACAAGGAAGAACATATCCCGGCCCTGCAGTGTCTGCTCCTGTCCACCCATCTCAAAGGTGATGGAGAACAGGTACGTAACCACGGCGCATGTTCCCTTACCGTAGAATTGTACCAGGTGATCTGTTTCCTTCCACTCGTGGATTACTGCTGCCTCTGCAAACCCCCGCCAGCCTGTAACAATTGCTTCCCGCCCCTCCATACGGCCGGGAGTCGTCGGTACAATTGCTACTGCATCCGGGTGAATGTACTGCCGGAATGCCGGTTCGTTCCACGATTCTGTCCAGCACCGGTTCATTGACCGGATCATCCCGATAACCTGCTGTTTCTGTTCGGATTCTGTCATAGCTATCTCCGAATAAATACCCGGTTTGGCTGGTAAAAAAGGGCTTGGTGACGCAGTGCGAAAGTGATCGGGATGCTATAAAAAAGAGGAGGTCAGAACTTCACGCGGGGGGCATCGTGTTCCCGCATGTTGTCAGCCATGGTCCAGAAATATGCTTCGCCGTGGGCAATGCGGAACATGGCAAGTTCTGCGCCGGCCGGGGCAGATGCCAGCAGGCCTTTCACCCATGGACGGTCAGAGAAGAGACGCTCCTCGATGGTCTTGTCTTTCAGGAACTCCACCGTTCCGGCAACCCGCATCATGGTCCCCGCACCGTCACCGGGTGCATAAAACCCGAGCTCCACCTTCGGGTTTTTCTTCAGCTGCCGGAAAACACTTTTTGGTGTCCCCGTGTGGTAATAGAAACCGGTCTTATCTGCAAACCACATCGCGAATGCCCGGACCCGCGGCTGGTTACCGTCAGCCGTTGCGATCCAGGTTACCGGGTTCTCGTTTGCAAACTTCACACACGCAGAAAAATCCATCCGTTCACCCCAGAAGTGTATACTTCAACATGAATGAAAAAGGTTCGCAGAGGTATCATTGACCCGGAGGGAACGTGCGCCGCACACGTTCCTGTACCTCAGTGAGCCAGGCCTTCCGCTGTTCATCGCTGCTGGTCACCATAACACAAAACATCCTCCGGTAAAAGACCGGAACGCCGCAGAAGGATACAATGCAATCCTTCCAGATCCGTTCCAGCGGATCGCCGAAGACCTCCTGCTCCCGGAGGGCAGGAGTATTGGAAGTATTGAAGACGATGACGGCCCTGGCTTTCAGAAGACCGATTGGGATCCCGTCTCCAGAATCGGCCTCTCCAAACCGGTAAGCTACTCCCGGGCGCAGAACCCGGTCGATCCATCCTTTCAGAATTGCCGGAGGCATTCCCCACCAGTCCGGGTGGACAATCACGATACCGTCCGCTGAGGAGATCTCCCGGCAGGCTTCTGCAATTTCCGGGGAGAGGACGGCATCGCGGGGGATCTCCAGGTACGGGAGCACGGGATCGAACCGTTCTGCATACAGATCATGAACAATGACCCGGTGCCCGGATTCACGGAGGGTTTCGGCAACAACACCGGCAATCGCATGATTGAAGCTGCCTTTTTTGGGATGGGCGAGGATAACGGAGACCTGCATACCGGCTCCTATTTACGGGCGGTTGCCTTGAAGAACGTGTAACAGAAGACCCCGTCCGGTTCAGTAGTCCGCAGGAGAGCTGCAATCCCCCGTTCCCATGCATCCCGGTTCATCAGGCCCTGCTTTGCTACCTCTTCTGCAACTCCCTCAACCATAGCCGTGAAAGTCAGTTTCGTGAATCCTTCCACAAGTCCCGGGCGGGAGGCGTCAACATAGACCATCCGCGGCGAGATGCTGACATCTGTATACCCTGCGCCGGTTACAAGCGGAAAGAGTTGTCTCCCAATCAGGGCATTACCTCCTATCTGCCTCTGGAGTTGTACGAGACAGTTGATGGCATTTTCTGCATCGGCGTTTTCCGGGTAGAAAAATGTTGAACCGTGATCCCCTTCGATAACCGTGAGCGTTCCCCCCTCTTTCAGGAGCGGCCGGAGCTGTTCGAGTGCCCGCTGCGGTTCGGCGAGGTGTTCCAGCACAAAGCAGACAAAGATGTGATCGAAGCTTGCCGGTTCGAACGGGAGATGAAAGATATCTCCCTGCCGGAACGTCACGTTGGTTATCCCCTCATGCAGGATTTTTTCCTGTGCACGATAGAGGGATTCGTCCGATATATCGATTGAAGTGATCTCTGCTTTCGGACTGTTCTTTGCCAGGATCACTGTCTGGGCGCCGATCCCGCAGCCTGCTTCAAGAACCCGGGAGCCGGCCGGGAAGTGAGTGTCATGATGAAGAAGATCCGTGAGTGTCTGGGCCTGATCTCTGAGCCGTTCCGACTCGCGTTTTGAATATCCGTGAACATACTTGTGGTGTATCATACTAATCCTGAGTATTGTACATTTTTGTTAGTTGTTGTACAAAAATATACTGTAATGTCTGATGAGGATGATCTTACAGCGCGTCTTATATGAAAGAGGGACCGTGACCGTAAAAAAGGAAAATTTTCCGCATGGTAATCAACGATTCACCATCGGACCGCAGCAAATGTGAAATCCGATGAAAAGAAAAAGGCCGGGGCCGAGATTCGAACCCGGGTCGGAGGATCCACAATCCTCTAGGATGACCAACTACCCCACCCCGGCATATATAATGACTGTCCACTGCCAGAAATCTGGCAAATGTCCCTCTTACATAAGCACCGGATTCAAATAAATATATGCTTATTTTCACTTTACCGCAACTGGGGGATAACCGGGAAAGCATGAGGAGTTTTCACTGGCCTGAAGGGGATCATTAATAGGATCCGGCGTCCATTACATATCAGGTGGCTCTGAAGACTCAATCCTGAGATGGAGGCGCGGTGTGGCAGCCAGCGCAGGCACAGGACGACGGGGTATTTTTACCTGTATTTCAGAGCAGGGACAATGGTGAGGGCGAGTTTATGGCGGAGAACCCAAAAATAAGGACACCGATTGTCTGCGTCATGGGACATGTGGACCACGGCAAGACATCATTGCTGGACCGGATCCGCGGTTCATCCGTTGTGAGTTCCGAAGTGGGCGCCATCACCCAGCATATCGGTGCCACGATCGTCCCCATTGAGGCCATCCGGACCATGAGCGGGACCGTGGGTAAGGCATCTATCAATATTCCCGGCCTGCTTTTCATCGATACACCGGGACATCATGCATTCACAACCCTCCGGGCCCGTGGCGGAGCACTGGCGGATATGGCGATTCTCGTGGTGGATATCAACCAGGGCTTCCAGCCCCAGACCATAGAGGCGCTCCAGATCCTGCGGAACTGCCGGACACCGTTCGTCATTGCTGCAACCAAGATCGACCGCATCCATGGCTGGAGGGTGAACGAGAATGAAACGTTCCTTTCCTCGTTTGCCAAACAGAACGAGCGGGTTCAGGGAACGGTGGAGAACAAGACCTACGAGATTGTCGGCAAACTGTCCGAACTTGAATTCTCTGCCGACCGGTTCGACCGGGTCTCTGATTTCCAGCGTAACCTCGCCATAGTTCCGGTCAGCGCCCATACCGGGGAGGGCATTGCGGATCTCCTCCTTGTCATGATCGGGCTTGCCCAGCGGTACATGAGCGATGCACTCAAGCTTGTCGTGGAAGGTCCAGGTGCCGGGACGGTTCTTGAAGTTAAGGAGGAGCGGGGTCTCGGGACAACGCTCGACGTGATCCTGTATGACGGGACGCTCAGTATCGGCGACGAGATCGCCGTTGCCACGCAGGACAGCGTCATCTTCACCAAGGTCAGATCCCTCCTGCAACCCCGCCCCATGAAAGAGATCCTTGTTGAAGACCGGTTCGAACGGGTCAGGTCAGTTGCCGCTGCATCAGGGATCAAGGTTACAGCACCCAACCTGGAGGGCGTCATCGCTGGTTCCCCCTTTTTCGTCATCCGCGGCAACCGGGACGAGATCGAGGTAAAGATCAAAAAAGAGATGACCGAGATCCATGTGAATCTGGCCGAAGAAGGGATCGTCATCAAGGCTGATACGATCGGGGCCCTTGAAGCGCTCTGCAAGGAGCTTGAGGGCAAAGAGATCGGTGTGATGCGGGCGGAGGTCGGCCCGGTGAGCCGGCATGACCTGATCGAGACCGAGACCATCAAGAACCCCCAGTTCCGGGTGCTTCTCTCTTTCAACACTCCCGTTCTTCCGGATGCTGCAGAGATGATAAAAAACCCGCTTTATACTCAGGTCAAGGTTTTCGAAGGACAGGTTATCTACAAGCTTATTGACCAGTATCTCGAATGGCGGGATGAACAGAAGCGCATGCTCGAGAAGCAGCGGTTCGAGCATGTGGTCATGCCGGCCAAGATCCGGCTCCTTCCGGACTGCGTTTTCCGCCAGAGCAACCCGGCGGTTGTTGGTGTACGGGTACTGGGCGGAAAACTGCGCAGCGATGTGAACCTGATCCATATGGACGGAAAGAAGGTGGGACACCTCAAGACCATGCAGCTCCGGCAGGAATCGATCCGTGAGGCCGATGCCGGCCTGGAAGTGGCGATCTCCATTGAAGGTGCTACAGTCGGCCGCCAGGTGAATGTTGGCGACGACCTGTTCGTGGATGTTCCCGAACGGCACGTGAAAGTTCTCGAGAAAGAGATGTTAAAGACTCTCAACATAACCACCCAGGAGATCCTCGCAGAGTATACGGCAATGCGCCGCAAGGGAGAACCCTTCTGGGGAAAATGAGCCGGTATCCGGCTTTTTGAGTGACGCGAGGATTTAATAGCGTACCAGTATAATTAAATGGGTACTTCTCATGTGTAGGCGAAATTGCCGGCAGCCGGAGATGTAAAAACCTGTTGGCAGGTTTTTAAAATAAAAAATATTCGTGGAGCAAACAGCAATGGTTGAGTTTAAATTCGTTGTATCAGACCCCAAGACCGGTCGTGCCTACAATGTTGATGTCAGCGGCGGGGCAGCGGGTTCAATCGTGGGCAAACGCATAGGCGATGAAGTTGACGCAGGTTCCCTCGGACTTGCCGGATATAAAATCCTGATCACCGGTGCATCCGACCGTACAGGAATCACGGCAAAGCAGAGTCTCCCGGGTGCAGGCCGCAGGAAACTCCTTCTCGCAGGCGGAGTCGGGTTCCACCCGAACATGGATGGCGAGCGCAGGAGAAAGACGATCCGGGCAAACGAGATCACTCAGGATTTCGTACAGATCAATGCACGGGTCACCGCCTACGGGGAGAAGCCTCTCGACGAACTCTTCCCGAAGGTTGAGGGTGAGAAGAAAGAGAAGGCGGCAAAGGCCGGCAGAAGATAAAATATCTTTTTTAAAAAGTTTCTACCCTTTCACCAGGCAGAGTCTGAACTCGTAAAAAAGTTATACTGAGGAGCTTACGCTCACGAGGCCATATGCAGAAGAATTCTTTTGGGAGGCCAGTGCTTTGCCGCCTTTCCAGATCTCAACGACCAGATCGTGGCTGGCAGATGAGTCCCGTTTCTGGAATGCAGCCTGCAGCGTTCCCCCGGTTGTATTTACTGCATAAACCCTGTCTCCGGAACCCAGGACTTTTTCCATGGTCCCACCGACACCATACGTTCCCGAATATCCGCCAATATAGCTTACCTTCACATAAACACCTTCCAGCGGGACACTGACCGGTGTGGTCTCTTGTATTGTTACAACTGATGTACCCGTGACTGCGGGGGTTGTTTTTACAGCGGCCGGCACAGATGATGTACCGGAAGTAACAGTCAGTTTGGCGGTCACGGGAGCTGCCGAGCCGGGCGTTACCAAAGAGCCTGCGCTGCCGCCAAAGAAAACGAGCAGTGCGATGCCAATGACGGCGACGATCCCGACTACGACGGCGATCATCACCCAGGGCTGATTCCATATATCCTTTTGTCTTCGTCTCATAGTGTCTCCAGCTGTACTTAAAGTAAATAACTGATAGATTACCAAATACTTTCCGAAACCGCATTAAAAAGGCTTCTGGAAAGGAAAGGGGTAACGCGTGCAGTATTTTGTTCAGCTGCCGGATACTGACTGCTGGAGTGCTTCGTACAGGTCCTCAAAAGGAATATGGTCTTTTTTGGCAAGCAGGATGAGGGCAGCAGCGGGAAGAAGATTTCCGTCAAACTGGTCCCTGATGATGCGGTTCATCTCGGCTACTACTTCCGTTTCCTGAATATTCCGGGCCTGCACAATCCGCCGGATCAGCTCCTGAGTCGGGTCATTCCGCTCAAAAATAGCAGATGTTGGCTTGAACCCGATGGGAATGCTCACTTCTGACAGGTCAAAACAGGGAGAGAAGATCCCGTTTTCCTGGCGAATAAGTCCCTCTTCTTCTGCCCGTCGCAGCAACAGATTTGCCTGCTCCGTGCTCATCCATTTCCGGTCAAGTGCATAATAATAGACCAGCTCATTTTTACGCATCCCGTTCTTCCGGGTATGCTTGAACGGAGCGGCAAGCGCAATCCGGATCGTCACTTCGGGACACCCAGAAGGATATTTTTCATATCGAGCGCATCCAGACCCTCTCCGCGCCCTTCCTTTGCAATATCAATATCTGTCCGGGATGCTTGGTCGGTGAGCCGGATGTAAAAGATATCATTTGCAATGGGGACCTTGCCGCCTCCCCGTAGTGCGAGGGCAAGTACTGATACCTGGAGATCGACAGCCTCCGTAATGGTCCCGGGCCGCAGGACATCGGGCGTGATATCGCCAAAGGTTGCACGGTCCACTGCGATCTGGACTCGGGTCTTGACTTTGACCAGTTCTTTGCCGGTGGTCTTCGTGGATTCTTCATTGTCGAGGCCGGCAATATATTTCAGGGTCTCGTTGAAGGGCATTCCCATTGCAAACGAGAGATCCACCCTCTGGGGGAAACGATAATAGATCCTTCGCATAGCTAGAGTTGGTTGGTCTGAAAGAAAAAAGATTGCTGATTCTTATTGGTTATTCGAGCAACACTGCGTTGATAACGCCATCCTGGCCGGGGCGGCTGAGGATGCGGGCGCGGCCGATCTCGGTCTTGACGATCGCACCCTTCGTGAGAAGGTTTCGCCGGACATAGTTCGGGTTTGCACTGTTCTCTTCAACAGTCTGGATCTTGACCTTCTTGGTCTCACCATTCGCCGTGTTGGTCACGTTTGCATATTCTGCACGGAGTGCACGGACCTTGGTGTTGTCGCCAAAGGTGCGGAGGATCCTTCTCCGGTCAGCCCCGATATGGGTGTCTGCCGGTGCAAGACCAATTTCAGCTCGTCCTCTTCATCTGTGCCGGGCGGCGCCTGCCACCGGATATCTTCCGTACGGATTCTCCCTGCCACTGCATGGTGTCACTCTCGAATAGTATTTCCCCGGAAACCTGTTCCGGAGATGGTGCTCTATATATTCCCTTCTGGAATATTTATAGTACTCCTGATTTTTTTTACGATTGTCAATTCCGGAACAGTTTATGCGAGGATCGTGTCCAGCAGCGCCTGTACGCCGTCACCGGTCTTCAGGTTTGTCCGGAATACCGGCATACCCGGGTTGTACCGCTTGATATCGGACTGCATTTCGGTCAAGGGTTGGCGCCCACAAGGGGGTGCAAGATCGACCTTGTTAATAACGCCGATGGTGCAGTCCCCGGAACATCATCGGGTGCTTGTTGACAACATCGTCCCCTTC
>NZ_OY787453.1:1800000-1983794 GCF_963678795.1 uncultured Methanoregula sp.
CCTGGGCCGGAACGCCCAGGCCGGAGTAATAACTGATGAGCAGCCCGAGGATGAACAGGCCTGCGAAGATGACCGAGAGTACAAGGTAATACCGGTAATTTCTCCCGAAGGATAAACGGGCCGGGACCAGGTTCTCCCGCCAGGGCTTGTTCAGGTTCTGGATGACTATTACGACAAACGCGAGGACCGATACTACTACCGTGAGGAGGGGCAGCGGCCCGATGGTTCCGAGAAGGGGCTGGTATACTGACTCGACCAGGGATACCGCTGAGGCAAAGAGGAAAACGAGAAGGAATATCTTTGCCTCCCGTGTCAGGGCAGCGGATTTGAAATACACCATGCAGATGATTGCCGAGACTGCCGGGATGTACATCGGCACATTCATGATCTTGTTTGAGAGGATCCCGGGGCCATGTATCGCAATGCCGGTGAGCTCAAGGAGATAGGTTGCACCAAAGGTAAGGACCAGAAAAACGATCAGTTCTTTCCGGTATTGTTTCCGTTGTGGCAGTGTCGTTGTCATGAAAGTACGCCCTTCGGGAATACCGGAAGCAGGAAAAAACCGGAGCGGTAACAGCCGTTCATGACAGTGGTGAGGTGTTCTTCGCTTTTAACCTTGTCAAATCACGCGGGGGTTTTTACCTGTCCCTGTTCTCCCATGAACCGGTGATCTTCCCTGCAGGGCAGGAGCCGGATGCGGGTTGCAGGACTCAGGGCAGAATCAGAATCTTCCCCGCAAGAATTCAGAAAGAACCCTGAAATCCGGCAACGTTTTTAAAAAAATCTATGGCTGATCATTACGGACGAATCCATGTAATATGGTCCAGTTCCCGTTTACCGCAGTGCAGTTCCTGGATGTTTTTTTCCGCTATAACCTGACCGTCTGGCCGGCACAACTGATCCTCTGCCTGCTGGCAATTGCAGCAGCAGTTTGTGCGATCAGAAAAACGGCATCATCAGACCGGATACTATTCTGCATACTCGGTTTCTTCTGGCTCTGGATGGGCCTGGTTTATCATATTCTCTTCTTCTCGTCGATAAACACGGTTGCGTATCTTTTCGGGATTTTGTTCATCGTCCAGGCACTCGTTCTCTGGTATTTTGGTATGGTCAGGAAAGTAACGGGTTTCCATGCATCATGGGACGCATTCTCTATCGCCGGTGTTGCTTTCATCTTCTACAGCCTGATCCTGTACCCGGTTATCGGCACGGCTGCCGGCCACCCGTTCCCCTGCCTTCCGACCTTCGGCCTGCCCTGCCCGACAACCATATTCACGTTCGGGATCTTCCTCCTTGCCGACCGGAAAGTGCCACTCTTCCTGGTTGCAATTCCCCTTCTCTGGTCCTGCATCGGATTTTTCGCTGCCCTGTCACTGGGCATTGTGGAAGATTACGGTCTTCTCATTGCGGGAATTGCCGGTACAATCCTCATTATCATAAAAAACCAAAAAAGCAATGCGGCTTCGTGAACGTTCAGGCAAAACTTCCGGGAAAATTGTACACTAATTTTTTCCTTTTGGAAATCCCCCTGTAACCCGTGTATCCACCGGCAGTTCCGGGGCAGGGACGGGTACGGGTTTTCCCGGGCTAAGGGGTTTTGGGAAAAGAAAGAGGGAGGTTCGCCAGCGAGGGGGCTTTTGGTGCGGGGGATTTGCGGTCCGGGATTATTTTTCGGGAAGGTGACAGCCCTTCTTTGCAATCCATATCCCGACCGGTCCCGCGACCAGGCCGGAGAGATAGATCAGGATCAGGAAATACGGGAACTGCTTCAGCCAGCCGGTGAGGAAGTACGGGCGGGCAACCGGCGGCAGGAAGTACCAGACCATGAAAAGGGACATGATCGTTGCCATGATCAGAGCCACGACAGCAGTCGAGACGAGATGGTGCAAAAGGCCGGGCGGTTGTATCTTGCAGGCCGCAGCAATCCCGTCGCCCCAGGGCTTGAGCGGGAGTACCAGGGAGGCTGTCATGCTGATAACAAAGGAGAGAATGAAGCCTTCGAGAAACATATGCAGGCTGACGGAACCCAGGTTTATGACTGGCATGAAAAAACTGACAACCGTGCAGAGGACAAGCGACATCCACAATGCGATAATGATCTCGAATTTATCGAAATTCATGGATATTCCCCGCTTTCATCATGGTCCGCCATTCCCGGGTCAGCGATCCGTCACGTTCCGGTTCTTCTTTGCGGATGCCGGATCCCGGCATGCTCATCGGGTTCATACCGGAAAATAGTGAGAGGAGTCATGGCTTAACATTGTCGAAATAAATGAGAGAGTTAAATCTCAATCAGGGGAGGTGCGAGGAAATGGCACCATGCAATGGTCCGTGATACGGTTCCGCATATTTCTGTTGGGGCATCTGTTTTTTGTCACTTCCGGGCCAGCGTTTCGTCAACCCAGTCGTAGATTCGCTGGTTTGAGAGAAGCCGGGCTCCTTCCTGGCAGTGGAGCCGGGCTCCTTCTTCCGCGGTAAACGCGATGAGTGTCTTCTCGCATGTAAGGGCATCATAGAGCTGATCCGCCTGCCCGGCAAAGAACTGCTCGCCTTCAACATCCAGGACGAGCGTGGGACACCGGATCAGGTGGGCACAATCCTTCAGCGTGCAGGGTTCCTGGGCCAGGGCAAATTCCGCCGGAGTTTTTACGCCAAAGACCCACATCCCGTGGGTTACACCCCAGTGGGTTTGGGTACTTTTCGCACAGGCTTCGTAAACAAAACGGTTATATTCATCCGGCCGGGTTTGTAAAAATTCCAAAAGTCCGTTGCGGGTAAGCCCGGCATTGCGTGCATTGTTCCCGAAGATATCGTACACCCCGCCGTTTGCAATGCAGGCTGCAAGCCGGTGCTCAAACGCTGCGGCCCGGGGTGCAAAATACCCGCCCATGGAAAGTCCCATCAGAATTATCTTTTCCCGGTCAACATCGGGACGCGTGACGGCATAGTCAACTACCGGTGTAATCACCTTTTCCCAGTCGTACCGGAACGGGATTTCCTGCTTCCGGATAACAACGCCCTGTCCGGGTCCCTCGAATACCAGGCAGTGATATCCCCGGCGCAGGGCATCGCAGACACATTCCAGGTAAACTTCCTCAGCGGACCCGTCAAAACCTGAATGGATGATCAGGGTCGGCGCCGGTCCGGAGTCACCTTCAGGCTTCCAGAAATATCCCGGCAGATTCGTGCCTTCATAGGGAATTTCGATCTCTTCAAATGAAACGCCGGTGAGTTCCATGGAAGAAAGAAATGCTGCATGCATTTTTTCCCAGAGATCCAGAATTTCGGGATCTTTGGGAGTGTCATGGAGATAGAAATCTGCACTCCGGTAGTATTCACAGGCCCGGAGATATGCGTCCCGGGCGCTGACACGATGATTTTTTGCCTTGCAGTCATTTCCGATCTTCATTATCCGATCGGCAATCGCTTTCCACTCGTTGCACCAGCTTCTGGCCGGGGGGAGCACGGACGGGTCCGTATTCCTGATCCGCCATGCGGTTTCCAGGCATTCCCCGATATCCGACCCGTGTTCGAGCGCTTTGGCAAGAACGCGGATAAATTCAAAATAGTATGACGGATCGTCAAAAATAATCGTATCCGGTCGGTTCTCCATACTATTGCATAACAGGAAAAGATGATAAATTTACGGAAATTTTCTCCCGCCGGACAGGGGGTGCTGTTGGACGTCGGGATCGCATGGTCAGGTATGTCTCCGGCACTCGTCCCACCGTCCGGTCCTGTCACGCGGAAATCCATTCCTGCCGGCACGAAGCCCGGGTCCCTCTGGCAAAAAATCCGGATGGCGCTATTCGACATGGGCGTCGGCAGGGGCGGGGGGTTGTCACGGTGCCTGTGATTCGCAAACCCGATGGCACAATTTAACGAGGGCAAAACAGGAACCGGGGATTTGGAGAAATACCAGAAAGTATACGGTTTTTTATCCTCACCGCGATGCACTCATTTTCACACCATCCAACGATAATATAAAAGTCTGAATATCCGGATTAGAATGAACAGGTTGACCCGGGTAATGCCCAATGAAAATCTACATGGATGTCTGTTGTTTATG
Source organism: uncultured Methanoregula sp. (assembly GCF_963678795.1). Classification (NCBI taxonomy): domain Archaea; kingdom Methanobacteriati; phylum Methanobacteriota; class Methanomicrobia; order Methanomicrobiales; family Methanoregulaceae; genus Methanoregula; species uncultured Methanoregula sp. The sequence continues at coordinate 1,804,070 of NZ_OY787453.1, forward strand.
CAGACCGTTTGATGATCTCCAGAACAGGAAAATCCGGCTGGAAGCGGTAGCGATCCTCACAATCCTTGACCGGTGCAGTCAGGACTGGGAACTGGTTGGTAGTGCAGTAATAGACGATGAAATCTCACGTCTCGCAGATATTGAAAAACGGCTGAAGGTCGAGCAGAAGCTTACGCTCATCAGCGAATATATCGAACTGAATGAGACAATTTTCAGCAGAGTAAGAGAGTACCAGAAAGCCGGTCTTAAACTGTTCGACGCTCTCCATATCACATGTGCAGAGAGCGGAAAAACTATTTTCCTCACAACAGATAATAAGATTATTACTCTGGCAGGAAAAATCCCTGCAATAACCATAACGGTACAGAACCCGGTACACTGGCTCATGGAGGTGTCGGCCGATGAAAACAATCAGTGAAGTACGAAAGGAAGGTATTCAGGCACTCACAAAGACGCTCGGGCCGGTAGATATGGCCCGGTTTATCCAGAGCTTTGAGACCGGCTCCGGCGATTACACGAAAGAGCGGCAGGAATGGTTACCGGATAATCTCAATGCTATAAAGAGCGATCTGCTTGAACGTGAGAAAAAACGGAAGACCAGGAAACAGAACTGATTGTCAGACACGGTGCGTTTCATCCCGACTCATGTGGAATACAATAAGCGCCAAAACATTGCATCAGGTTCAGCAGGAGGGCCTTGATGTACGGGTGGAGAACCTAGGGCCGGACAATGCAATCCGGTTCCTCCAGGTCTATGAGACCGGGAGCGGCGACTGGACCGGGGATCGTAAAAAAATCCTGGAAAAAGACCCGGATAAAATCATCATACGCATCATGGAGAAACAAAAAAAAGTTCCTGCTCCGTGAAGCCCGGACCGCATTTCTTTTTACGATATTTTTTTGTATCCTTTTTTAAAATGTAATTTCTGAATTGATGCTGCACATCTGCCCAGCGGGAATTCAGTGAGAGGGCCGAGCGATCAGGCGGTGTGTATCCAAGGAAAAATCGCCTTTTCCGGAGGCATCCCCCGGGTGTATCCGGCACCCTCTAATCCGGGCCCGTTGCGAGCCCGGATTACCCTTTCCGGGGGGTCATTTCCGGAATTTATGGCAAAAAACAGTGCACGTGTACGCACTTTTCCAGGAAAACGATTTTAAGAGCGATTTACGGCAAACGGGGCATATTTAAGAATTTTATAGAATGATTTTATACGCGTTTGGGAGGCGTTTCTCAGGTGGATCGGGGAGTGGGAGGGGCGGAAAATGAAAGGAAGGCCTGTTTTGGGGGTTTCTGCCGGAAAAAACCGACCTTCATATTCGCGTTCTGTTCGCGTTTCCCTGCCCGGATTGGCAAAACCCCGTTCCCGGAAAACCAGCTGCCGGAACACCGTTAAGGACCATTGTATGAGGTGCATTTCAGCCGATTTCGGGCAATCTGGGTAATTTCCTTGCGAATTCTCCACACGAACAGAATCCGGGGCCGATTTGCTGTCCACTGTCGGTGCCGGAAATCCGCTGGTGGAAAACGAAGCCCGTATCGGGCGTATTTCGGCCTGGGGGAGTATGAGGAAGAAAGGGATGGCGGAAGGATGCTGTCAGTGCGTGCCCGCCGCGAGATCCTTCCAGATCGGGCCGTCGAATACACCGTTTCTGGCTTCTTCTTCCATTGCAAGGAAGAGGGAGTACGGGACGGCCAGCGTGAAGATGTTCTCCGGGATGGCTGCCCCGACAGTCAGCCGGGCTGCAAGGTCCGTGTTCCCGAGCACTGCACGGGGATGGTCCTGCCGGGCCTCGTGATACGCGTACGCCCCGATCTGCTGGCAGGCTGCCATCGGCGGGACAAGTACCGGATCGATCCCTTCGCGGACAGCGGCAACCAGGGTGATGAGCCCGACAAGCTGGAGTGGGTCGGCAGCAAAGACAACAACAACCGGCGTTTCTCCCTCATTCACCTTATCGAGCTGGGTGAAGATCACATAGCGTTCTTTGATATCCGTGATCGGGAGCTCTTCCGTCATCCATTTTCTTGCCTTTGCCGGGGACGTATGCAGGCGCTCGCCCTCAAGGAACTTGGCCCGCTCGTTTGCGGGAACCCGGTTTACCACCGCACCGTATGCTTCCCGGTTGCTGCTGCTCTCCACGCCTTTGCAGAAGAAGGCAGACATGAAATCGAACCCGGCCCCGCCGAAGGCATCCGGGTACCCGGTGCCGAAGCCGAGGCCGGCTTTTGCACCCGGGCAGCCGTAGGACTCACGGTCGAACGCGGCGGTCTTTCCTTTGGTCAGGACCGAGGCAAAGAATGGCATGATGCAGGCCCGTGCACCCGGCTTGATCCGGAGCGCCTTTTCCGGCGCAGTATCGCTCCAGAGGATCGCAACGGGCGGGTATGCGAGACCGGCTTTTTTCGCTGTGATGCTTTTCATACATTCACCTGTGACTGATCTTCTGATTGGTACGGGCGGGTATATTAATCTGACAAAACGTTCTGCCGGAATTTCCGGGTGCCCGGATGGAGAATCCGGTGGAGAGTGGCATTAAAAAACAAGAACATTTTCACGCCCTGTCCTATGCTGAAATGATTTGACAACAGATCTAAATAATGGTGTGAGCAGACTAACGAATCGGGATATTCTGATGAGGGGAATGTACCCGGTGGGGAACCAGTGTGGTGGCCGGGCGAGAAACGAATAGGATACCCCCACCCCTGCCATGCCCGGAGGGGGAACCAGGGACATACACACCTGCCACATCCATTCTCTGTCGGAGACCTCCCAAACCGGCAGGATCCCGATGCACAATACCAGCACTAATTCGCGAAAAACCAGCACTATTTCCCCCCGGTTTGCCATTTTTCACGTCGGAGACGAACAGCCGTATTTAGCAGCATCTGGAGGGGCGATCGCTTCCCGGATCGACCCTGGGTGGCGGAAAATGAAAGGACGGCCTGTTTTGGGGGTCGGGTCCAGGACAGGCATGGATTATCTTGCGGATATTCCACACCCATGCTCCCATGGGGGGATGAGACCCCGTTTCCACTAATCCGGGCTCAATTATGCCTCCGATAGCCGGTTTTGGACGTATCGCGACCGGTCAGTTTCGGGGTTTTTTGAGGGTAATTATCCGGGAAATTGCGCTAGTATCCCGGTTTGGCTGACCGTCAATATTACGCTGAGAATAACCGGAGAGTACATAACTGTTTCATTTGAGGAGCGATGAAAAACACGTATTTCCCTATTGAAGGGGGATTTCGCAAAGAACCCCGTTTTCAGAGATCCTGGATGAGGGGAACGAACATTTCTGGTACACCCGGCGGGGCGTTCTCTCCCGACGCAAAACGACAATGCGTTGCGCCGGCTTTTCGTACAAAACGGGTTGGAACCATTGCGGGGATTTTTTTTAAAAACCGCTGATGGGGAGAATAGGCTGACGCGGAAATTGGTAGAGGGGCGGGGATTTTGGCGAGTCTGAAATAATTTTTCACTCAAAGCCCGGTTGAAAAAACAAAATTAAGGTTTGATTGATCCGGCTCAGTTTTTCAATCGGGATCATGATCGCGATGAAATTAATAAAATCAAAGCTTGACTGAAAAATAAAAATCAAAGTCTGCCGAAAAAAGTTCAATCAAGGTCTGGTTGTGAAAAGTTAACAAGGTATACAACCAGAGTACGCAGCCTTTTACGACAGAAGAGGTATCTCAATTATCGTTTTTCAATAAGAGTCTGCCCATTTTTTTTCAATCAAGGTCTGCTGAAAAAATTTCAATCAAAGTTCGTTTGAAAAATAAAAATCAAGGTTTGATTGATCTGGAACAGGTTTTCGATCGCGATCGTGATCGCGATTGAAAATTCTCAGGCAAGGTTTGATTGAAATCCTGCAGGCAATTTTTAGGGGATTCCCCTGTCATGCAATGAATAATTATTGCACGAAATGTTATGATTTCACGGATACTATGTGCATATATGCCACCGGCACTCGTCCCACCGTCAGGCCCGGTCACGCGGGAATCCATTCTTGCCGGCACGAAGCCCGGGTCCCTCCGGAGAAAAATCTGGCTGGCACTGTTCGATTTGGGCGTCGGCAGGGGCGGGCACGGATTTCCCTGGGTGATGTGAGGGCGGGGGAAGGGGTAGGGTGAGGAGACAGGGGAAATCCTGATGCAGGGAATTTGCCCCGGAAGGGATTTGGTGGGCCGGTCGCTCTCTAGCGAAGAAAGGGGGAAAGAATATAGAGATATGATGGGGGGAATAACCACAGATCGTCTAAAGAAAAAAGATGATTTGATTAATTTATCCGGTTGCCATTCCACCGGACTCCTGCACATATTTCAGGAAACGATCCTTATTTCCTCCAAAATTTGAGAATTGTTTTTCGCATATGTCAGAAAATTTCGCAAGAGTTTTCCGATTGATCTCTTCCTGGTCTTCAAAGATACCTATGGATCGAAATTTTAAGCCCCATTTTTCGAACATGAGAAGATTGATAGTTGCTTCTCGGACACGGTCATCATTCGGTAAAGCATAGATAAGGATTGGGCCTGACGGGGTCTCGATCATATAATCTGCAGTATACCTGCAGTCAGGATCATGCGTTGGATCATGCCACTCGGCCTGAATATGTTCCTTAGGGATCTTCTCTTGAACAAACTCACGGACATCATCCATAAAAGTAGTACGGACTCGTTCGCGTGAGAGATAAGATACGTCCGATATTTTCAATACTGCCTGAATATAACTATAGAGAGCATCACCGTACTGATCGTTGTTTATTGACAGCATCAACTCCCCGTTACGGTCCTCAACCGAGAATGCGGAGAGTGCGTTTGATATGATCTTCTGCCGTCCACCGCTTCGCAGATCCTTATCCTCAAGATCATACGTGAGGTGCATAAAGGTATGACCCTCATCAGACAGGATCCATTTATCATGCTCTCGTTTCAGGATAATCACTAAGTGATCTCCATCTTCGAAGAGGAATGGGGTGAATACATGATAGCGATCTACACCTTCGGCTTCAACGCGTATCTGATCACATACTTTCTGCCGGAAATCCTTGGTGATTGCTTTGACCGACATTAATTCATCCCCCATTGGGAAAGGCTATGGTTTTTCATAGAGATGGAAAATCCGCAATCTTTTAACATGCATTCGATTGCCCCATGATAATCTGCATACCGTTCTGTTTTCTCAGCATAGGTATCTTCGCGATACCCGGATTGCTGGTAGCGTTGTGTTGCCGTATGAATATGGAATCCGTAGAATTTATTTTTCTCAATATGATTGCCATGTTCATGACTTTTTCCATTGTACCTTCGGAGACGGAACTGCTGGTTTGATCCTTTCGGAACATATACAAGGATAACAGAGAAGTCCAGCGGATTCGAGTCGCTTTGCCGGAAGATTAACCGAAAATCTGATCCATCCTCCCCAATAAGATCTCTTTCATACTCTTTATGGCCATGTTTGGTTTTTTGTTTCCCGATTGAGAAGAAATCTTCAGGAAGTATTTTTCTCTCAGCCAATAACGATCCGATCTTTTCATCGGTAAGCTGGATCGTCATAATGTTCAATTTAACTCCGGATATAATAATACTGCTCTTAAATCATCAGGGGAGACAATTATAATTTCTTGAGGAAGAACAAGCGCGGAGAAGGAAAGAAAATTATCTTTCCTTTTTCACACCCTTGAAAGGTGTCCCATCTTGTTTTACGTTCATAAATTGACCGGTGGTTGTATCCCGTTTCACATACTGGTCGGTCTTTGGATTGAGAACCTGACTTCGATCATCTACTGCTCCTCTTCGAAAACCTTTGTCTGTGTTCTTTGCCATTTCTGTTCTCCATGGCAACAATCCTCAGGGATTTTCTGGAAAATTGTTGTCAGGTGATAATTGTTCATTGATAAAATGAAGAATCTCAATGCGGAGTGAAAGTAGAAGCAAGTGTGATGGCTGCTATCGTCCCCATCAAGGTTTCCCGGATAGGGGAGATTGCCGGAAAATTCTGGTGCGGGAGATCTTTCCTAGGGGGTACCGGAAAAGGGCCAGCTAAGCCCGGATCCGACCCCCTTCCCGGCTCTCCGGCCGATCACCAGTGCGAGAAAAGATCCTCATCTCGAACAGAAAGGGACTATTTTGACAAATTTCCGGGGCAGAAAGTGCCCCTGAATACCCGGATAACCGGAGTGCGGGCGTATTTTGAAAAGGGTGTCCTGTAATTCGCTGAAAAATACGACCCTCAAAAAACCTGTTTTTTAAATCGGGCTCCGATTGGCAAACGGGGCATTTTAAGAGGGGATTGCATTTTAAAGGTTTTTCGAAGATTTCATAGGGGTGAACTGACGAAAAAACCGGCCTTCATATTCGCGTCCTTCTGGCTTTTTCCCCTTCAGAAGACCTTACGCATATCTCGGAAAAAGAGGCTGCCGGACGACCAGACAGGGCTGTTCTACGAGGTGCATTTCAGCCTGTTTTTGACAAAATAACCGATTATATTGCGATTTCTCCACACGAACAGAATCCGGGCCCGATTTGCTGTCCACTTCCGGGGCAAAGTATGCCAGAAATGGAAACGGGGCGCTGTACGGGCCCGGATTGGCCCGGGGAAGGGATGGTCATATCGCTAGGGGTACATCGGGTTTTGCGAAATGTTATCGTTCCGGAGACCCTGTGTGCAATTATGTCTCCGGCACTTGTCCCACCATCCGGCCCGGTCACACGGGAATCCATTCTTGCCGGCACGAAGCCCGGGTCCCTCCGGAGAAAAATCCGGTTGGCGCTGTTCGACATGGGCGTCGGCAGGGGCGGGCACGGGTTTCCCTGGGTAATGTGGGGGCGGGGGAAGGGGTAGGGAGGTGGTGGGAAGGCGCTTCGGGTGAGGGGCTAATGCAGAGGATGTTTGCTGGGGATTAATCAAGTAAATTCTCCTTTTAATGGGCATTTATTTGATTCGTATCTGCTTTTGTTTTAGGAGAGTTAGGGATTTTCTTTGCAATTTCTTCTAATTGGGTAATCATTGATAACAACGCGGGCTGTTTCAGATATACATAAAGCAGATAACAGTAAAACTGCTTTAATTCGGCGAACAACTCATAAATCTCACTTATTTCGAAGGGAATATCTCCAATAATCATTTTTTTATTATCCGAATCAAAATACGCATCTGCATGTGCTTGCTTGTTACGGAATTTTTGGTTTTCTAAAATATTACAAGAATTAAGTGATAAGTAACGTTCTTTTTTCAAAAAATTTACTAAGTCTTGTTTTAATATCGTGCGTCCTTTGCTTTTTTCCTTTGAGTATTGATTGAGTAATTGTAGTGAATAACGATCATAAGTCTTCTTCTTCACAGCAATTGCAAGAGAAAATTCTGTTATTATTTGTAACGTTATTTCTTGAAATGAAACAAAGAGAGATGAAATGAGAAAAAGATCTTTCTCAGTTGTATTTTCTGATATTTTGGTTTCTTTCATTTGATCTGCAACTTGGTAGAAGTACCAAATTTTTGAAAAATGATTCCAAATTCGGTTTTCAATTCCTTTACCGTTTGTCACTTTGAAAAGATCAAAAACCATCCTATCTATGAAATCCTTACAATTGGAGTCAATCCCTTGGGATTCATCCTCAAATAATTGAAGGAAACCCTTGATAAATTCCGGATATCCATTCACTAATTCGAAAAATTCTTCTTTTGTTGTGGGAGTAATTTCTTCGATACTATCATCAAAAATTCGAACAATTTTTTGGGGTATTGGCTTGCCGGTTTCCGTTTCGATTTTTCCAAAATCTTTATGAATTTTATCTTTTACGGTTTTTTTAGAAGATTAAATTTTATTTTTTCGTTATCAGATGTATTTTCCACAGTTATTCCTTCTTCAATTTAGTCATTTTTTTTATGGATATTTAATGATCTTGAACCTGACGCTTTACCTCCAGCAACATTTCGCACGTATCATGGAGAGTGAGGAGCGGATTCGTGAGTGGCGGGTGGTTACTGGAAAGAAGAACAAAGGGTTGAGCGAGGGGGTTATCCAGCGGGCATTTGCCGGGGAGTTATCGACTACGGGGATGCGTGGGAAAATAAAGATGTTCTTCGACGTGTGAAAATGAATGATGATATTAATAATTAAATTAGAAGTTGGGAGTTACCTTATAATTTGTCGCGTTTGATTTGTTTTCTCAATCATATTCATCGAAATCCCTGTTCCTTTCGATGTAACTAGTCACCTCCTCATCGGAAATAATGCAGTGTTTTCTTCCAGTTCCGGATCTGCTTGTCATTCTTTCGGAAGATAAGATCCTGTGATGCGTCGCAAGCAGATCTCTTATGCTCTTTTCACATCGATATTCATCGGGATCAAGAGAAAATAACTTTAACAACGCCTTCTCGTATGTTCTCCAGGTCCCAGGATCATCCGGGTTGCGACCAAGAGATTTCCGGTACGTCCGGATTTCATCTTTGATTTCAGACAGTGTTTGTGTCGTACCTGGAGTACTATTGTTATTCTGCGGTTCCCAGCACCATTCGGGATTCAATTGCGATCCCTTGAGAAGATGCCCGGTTTTCTCGCTTGGAACCTGAATATTCGAAGCAATTCCAACACTTTCAAGCAAATCCGTGATAATATTGGCAGTCCGAAGATCTGAGTCCAGATATTCTTTTATCCGCAGGTCAAGACCATCGGGAGTATTTTCCCTGGTATCATCCCGGCAGTTTTGGGGAAGTTTCTTTCCCGGCATAGAATTCAGGATCTCCAAGGTTGCCTTAACAAGGTTTTTCCGGATATAGATCCCCCGACTTTTAATGGGAAAATCTGAATACCTTTCTTCAAGGATCCTGCAAGCCCGCTCGAAAAGATCCTGCGGTATTGGACTGTAGGAGTAGGGGGTTTTAGAAAAAGATGTACTTACCTGATGGGCTGTTCCTGGTTCTGGTTTACTAAGTATATCCTTGAATTCCGTGGACTCTTTCACAGGTTTATTCAAGTGTTTCCTCGGTTCTGGAGTAACATGAGATGTTTTTTTATGTTTTTGGACAGCCGCCATTCTCTGATCCTTTTTTCTTTTATCAAGGTAAATCGCAGTCCCAATGATAACTATGAATGCGAGGATAATTGCTATAAGAACCGGACCAAACGTGATTCCTCCATTAACCGAATTTTTTTGAGAGACAATGACATGGGTAGGAACTGAAGAATCCGATGAAGATCCTGTTTCTTGCGGGATGTAATCCGGATTCGTGATAACGAAGGCTTCACGATCTTTTACTAGTCCGGCAATAAGTGAACCATCCCCCGTTATTGAAACTCCCTCTACGGTATCGCTGGTGGGATATTTCCAGAGACTTTTTCCGTCTCGATCCAATAGATAGATATTATTATATTCCGAACCAGCCACAACAAAGGATCCATCATCAGAGATGGCAACAGGTCCAATATGCGTTCCGGGAGTGGTTTTCCAAAGTAGATTTCCCTGCCGGTCGAAACAATATACGTAACCATTCGTGCATCCCACGACAATGTATCTCCCGTCTCCGGATATCGCAACCCCGTGTCCTTCGTTAAATCCTTCATAATCGGTGTAATGATTTTTCCACAGAAGAGTTCCTGATCTATCGAAAAGATAAACCGTATTGTAAAGATCGGTTAGTGCTGCAATGTAGTTGCCATCACCAGAAATTGCCACACCATTCAAAGAGAGTCGTTCATTCTTTATCGAATAACTCCAGAGACCCGAACCTTTTTCGTTGAGCAGCTTAATGGTCCCATCTCCTTCGCCAAGCGCGATAGATCTACCGTCACGGGAGATTGCGACACCGGCAACTTCTCTTCCGGGTATACCGAACAATCCTGTCGCATAACTCCAGAGAAGGTTCCCATCTTTATCATAAAAATAGGCATTTTTATCGGCAGATCCTGCGACAATATACCGGCCCTCATCCGCGATTGCTGTACTCCATATTGTCTTTGAATCCCCAAGTGGTGTCCTGATCCAGAGTGCAGACCCTTTACTGTCAAAAACCGTTACACCGTTTGATACTACCGCGGCAGTATATGTGCCATCTTTTGATATGGAGATGCTATTTTGGGGATAATTTTTTGACTCTGTCCAAAGAGTCTTTCCTGAATATTGGATATTATCCTGACCATATGCTGGAGGACAAATTATAAACAAAAAAATGAAAAAAAAAGTTAAGAGTGAAAAATAATTTAAGAAAAACAAATGTTTAAACTTGAATTTCTCAACCATCAATTTGATCCGTATTTTGTATACGATTAACCTTTATATTCGAGTTTAATGAATTACCCAAGTACTGCTCCTTGAAAAAAAAGACTTGCACCACAATTACCCAATAAGATGAATTAATTTACATTAGGGGCCAGGCGTAAGATTTGATAAGTAAACGATTGATATCTGATTTTCTCTCTCTTAAAAAAATCCTCATCAACCGATAACCGATCAGAACCAAATTTCCAATGTAATAATTTTCACTGTTAGCCGTGTATTATATTGAAAAATTTCATTCTCCCCCCCACTGCACCACTCCGGCACCGTGCTAAGCATTAGCACACACACTTAAATACAAAAACCTCATACCAGTAAGTATGCAGGACGAGTGCTACAGCATTCATGAGGGTTTTTTTGCCCGTGAACGCCTTTATCTCTGTTAGTTCACCCGCCCGCTGCATCAGCAAAACCGTTTCTGGAGAACCAAAAGCAGATACCGCAGGGTATCGCTTCTTTGGCTTTTTTGGCTTTTATTATTGGTATCGTTAAGCCCTCTGGTTTGCACTAAAAAATTCGTGTGAATGCAGGGGGAGGATGTTGTTGTTACTATGAGAGGAAAGGAAATCCGTCTTGAAAGGATCATGAACCGGAATACGAAAAAAACGATCATCGTACCCATGGATCACGGGGTCAGCAATGGCCCGATCCCGGGGCTGATCGACATGGGCCAGGCCGTGAACCTGGTGGCGGAAGGCGGGGCGAACGCGGTAATCGGCCACGTGGGCCTTGCACTCCACGGCCACCGGCAGGGCGGCAGGGACGTGGGGCTGATCCTCCACCTGTCCGCGAGCACGATGCTTGCGCCGGACCCAAACGAGAAGGTGCTCGTCAATACCGTGCAGAATGCGCTGAAGATGGGCGCCGACGCGGTCTCGATGCATGTCAACATCGGGGCCGAGAGCGAGGCAAAGATGCTCCAGGACCTCGGCATGGTAGCGGTGGAATGCATGGAATGGGGCATGCCGCTCCTTGCCATGATGTACCCGAGGGGCAAGAACATCCCGACCTCGAACGATCTCGAGCAGGTCAAGCTCGCGGCCCGGGTGGCAGCCGAGCTCGGCGCCGATATCGTGAAGACGGTGTACACCGGCGACCCCGAGTCCTTCCGCGAAGTGACCCGGGGCTGCCCGGTGCCCGTGGTGGTTGCCGGAGGTTCAAAGACCGATGACCGCACAACGTTAGAATTAATTGAAGGTGCGATGGCAGGCGGGGCGGCCGGGATCTCTATTGGGAGGAACGCCTTCCAGCACCGCAGCCCGGACAGGTTCGTCCGGGCAGCGGCCTGTATCGTGCACAAGAACAAGAGCGTCGATGAGGCGCTGAAAATTATCAACGGGTAACCTGAGGTGAGATCATGATTGGAAAGGATATACGCATTGAACGGATTATGGACAGGAACACGGGCAGGGCGGTCATCGTCCCGATGGACCACGGGTTCTCGATGGGGCAGATCGACGGCCTTTTGGACATGACGCAGGTCATCTCGGACGTTAGCAACGGTGGCGCGAACGCGATCATCCTCCACAAGGGCCTGGTCAAGCGCGGGCACCGGAAGCACGGCCGCGATATCGGCCTCTTCATCCACCTCTCGGGGAGTACCTCCCTGAACCCCGACCCGAACGACAAGGTGCAGGTCTGCACCGTGGAAGAGGCAATCGCGCTCGGGGCCGACGCGGTCTCGATCCATATCAACCTCGGCTCGCCCAGCGAATCGAAGATGCTGGAGATCGGCGCCAACGTTGCCCGGGACTGCAACCGCTGGGGCATGCCGCTCCTTATCATGAGCTACCCGCGGGGCAAGGGGATCGACTCGTTCTCGGCACAGTCCATCGGTCACGCGGTTCGCGTTGCCGAAGAGCTGGGCGCGGACATGATCAAGACCAACTACCCCGGCAACCCGGAAGCGTTCAAAAAGATCGTCAAAGCCTGTTCGGTGCCGGTCTTCATTGCCGGCGGCGAGAAGTGCGCCGACCTCGAATCCTTGAAGATCATCCAGGACTCGGTCCATGCCGGCGGGGCCGGTGTCTGCGTGGGAAGGAATGCCTTCCAGCGCAAGGACACAAAAGCGTTCGTCCAGGCACTCTGCAACGTGGTGCACCACAACGTGGACCCGGCAAAGGCGCTGGAGCAGCACCAATGAAGCAGTTCTGGGTCGACATCCGGCCATGGAACAAGGAGATCGCGACAACGGCGATCGAGAGCGGGGCGGACGCGATCGTTGTTGACCGGGCAGAGGACGTGAAGAGGCTCGGCCGCATCACCACCATTGCCCCGGACGGCGACATCAAGCCCGGCACGGACGTGACCGAGTGCACCATCACGGACAAGGCGAGCGAGAACGCGGCGGCAGCGCAGGGGAAGCACAAGCCCGTCATCGTCACGACAAGCGACTGGACGGTCATCCCGCTCGAGAACCTCGTTGCCCAGTCTGAGCATATCATTGCCCGGGTAAAGGATGTAAAAGAGACGGAACTTGCCATCCACGTGCTGGAGAAAGGCGTGTACGGCATTCTCCTGAAAACCGACAGCCCGGCAGTAGTAAAAGCCGTTGCAGCAATCCTGAAGGCATCGACCGGCAAAGTAGGGCTCGTTCCCTTCACGGTAACAAAGATCGTGCCGGTCGGGATGGGCGACCGGGTCTGCGTGGACACCTGCTCCATCCTCTCGGACGGCGAGGGCATGCTGATGGGGAACACCTCATCGGCCATGCTCCTTGTCCATGCCGAGACGCTCGAGAACCCGTACGTTGCCCCCCGCCCGTTCCGGGTGAACGCCGGGGCAGTGCATGCCTACATCCTCCTCCCGGACGGCAGGACCGCGTACCTGTCTGACCTCGCCATAGGCGGCCAGGTGCTGGTCTCCGATGGCAAGGGCACGGCGCATTCCGCCATCATCGGCCGCACCAAGATCGAGCGGCGCCCGCTCCTCCTCGTGGAGGCAGCAGCAGGAACGTCAAAGGTAAGCCTGATCCTCCAGAACGCCGAGACGATCCGTCTTGTCGGGGAGGACGGGAACGCTATCTCGGTAGTCCACCTCAGGGTTGGCGACAAAATCCTTGGCAGCATACTCGAAGGCGGAAGACACTTTGGCATGGCAGTCAAAGAGACGATCCGCGAGAAGTGATCATGAAGGCAGGCATTATCGGCGGCACCGGCAGGATGGGCAGGCTCTTTGTCCCGGTCTTCGAGAAAGCGGGGTACGAGGTCCTGGTCTCGGGAAGGAAGACTGCCCTGACCAGCGCCGACATTGCGCGGCAGTGCGACCTCGTCATCGTCTCCGTCCCGATCCGTGAAACCGTGAAGGTAATCGGAGAGATAGCCCCGCTCATGAAACCCGGCCAGCTCCTCTGCGACTTCACCTCCCTCAAGGTGGAGCCGGTAAAGGCGATGCTGGAATCCGGCGCGGACGTGATCGGCCTGCACCCGATGTTCGGCCCCACCGTCAGGTCGATCAGCCGCCAGACCATCATCCTCTGTCCCGCACGTGCCGGCAAAGAACGCGTTGACGCACTCGTTGCACTCTTCGAAGCCCAGGGCGCGATCTGCACCATCGCGACACCGGAGGAGCATGACCGGATCGTGGCGGTTGTCCAAGGGCTCACCCACTTCGTCACGCTCTGCATGGCCGAGACGGTGCGCAGGCTTGGCATGGATATCCGGGCAACGCAGGCCTTCACGAGCCCCGTGTACCAGATCGAACTCTCGCTCATGGGCCGGCTCCTCTCGCAGGACCCGGCACTGTACGCAGACATCCTCCAGCAGAACCCCGCTGTTCCCGAAGTCCTTGCCGCATGCCGCAGTTCCGCCGCTGACCTCTCCGCGATCATCGAGGCAAAGGATGCGGAGCAGTTCTGCAGGTTCTTTAAAGAGAACAGCCGTAACCTCGGGAGTTACTGTGACGAGGGACAGAAGACAACCGATGCGCTGATCGAATGCATGGTGAACAAATGAACCTCATCACCCTTGGGCCAGAGGGGACATTCTCCCACGAGCTCGCACTGAAGATAGCAGGGAAGACAAAAGAGACCATCCTTCTTGTCCCGACCATCCACGGGATCATGTCCGCGGTTGCGCGGGGCGGGGGGGACGGGATCGTGCCCATGGAGAATTCCGAAGCAGGGAGTGTCGGGGAGACGCTCGACGGCCTCACCCGCTTCCCGCTCTCCATCACTGCCGAGATGTACATGCCCATCCACCACAACCTTGCATCCGCCGATCCGCTCTCGAAAATCCGGGTCATTTATGCCCACCCGCAAACCAACGAGCAGTGCAGCGAATGCATCGAGAAGTGGGGGATACCGGTCATTCATACCAGCAGCAATGCCATAAGCGCCATCGAGGCAAAAAAGACGCCCCATGCCGGGGCCATCCTCTCGGAAACGGCCGCATCCATCTACGGCATGCCCGTCATTGTCAGAAATACCCAGAACAATGCAGAGAACATCACCCGGTTTGTCCGGATCTCGACAGAACCGGTACGGGACAGCAACCCGGAGAAATGCAGCATCCTGATCGATCCGAGGACAGACAGGGCCGGCCTGCTCCACGATCTCCTCCATGCATTTGCCGAGCGGAAGATCAACCTGACACGGATCGAGTCCCGGCCATCCAAACGGGGCATCGGCAACTATGTTTTCTTCCTCGATTACGCGTGGTCGGAAGAGACCGCCGACGCGCTCGATGAACTCCGGAAGATCACGACGATAAAAGAGCTGGGCTGTTACAGCCGGGTGGAGGTAGCACCATGATCGTCAGGCCGGACCGCACGGAGAACGTAGACCTCGTGATGACCGCCCCGCCATCGAAGAGTTATACGCACCGGGCGCTCATCTGCGGGGCTCTCGCCTCGGGAACCACGACGATCATAAACCCGCTGGAGGCCGAAGACACAAGGCTCACCATCACAGCCCTCAGGATGCTTGGGATCCCGGTGGACGTGAACAACGATCGCGTCATTATCGGAGGGTGTGACGGCAGGATCCCGCTGGAATCCCCCGTGACCCTTGATCTCGACAATTCCGGCACGAGCCTGCGCCTCCTCACCACGCTTTCGCTTCTTGCCGGGCACCCGGTAACCCTGACCGGCAGCGCACGCATGCAGGAGCGGCCGATCGGCCCCCTTGCAACGGCCCTCCGGTCGGTCGGGGGAACGGTGCGGTTCCTCAAAAACCCGGGCTTTCCCCCCCTGGAAGTCAGCGGCCGGCTTCGCGGGGGGAGAGTTGAGATTGACGGCTCGATGAGCAGCCAGTTCATCTCTTCCATCCTGATAGCCGCACCCTATGCAGAGAACGGGACAATGGTCATCCTTCCTGCACTCCCGGCGTCAGCCTCGTATCTCGATATTACTCTCGAGGTCATGGCCGAGTTCGGGGCACGGGTGATCCGGAACGAGTACGAGTGGTTTGCCGTAGACAACCGTCAGGGGTATACCGGCAGGAATTACATGATCGAGGGCGACTACTCCTCGGCTTCGTACTTCTTTGCGATAGCGGCTGTCTGCGGCGGCAGGGTGAGGGTCGAGAACCTTGCCCCCGCATCCCTGCAGGGAGACCGCAGGTTCCTTGACGCGCTGCGTGCCATGGGATGCTCCGTGACCTGCTCCGGCAGCATCTCGGTAACGGTCGAACGGACCGGAGAGCTGAACGGGATAACCTTTGATATGTCATCCTCTCCCGATACCGTGCAGACCCTCTGCATGGTGGCAGCAATGGCAGAAACGCCCACCACCATCACGGGTATCAGTCATTTGAAATTCAAGGAGAGCGACCGTATCAATAGTACAGCGGATCTGTTACGGTCGCTTGGCGGGAAGGTCGAGGTTGGAGAGGACAGCATCACCGTCTTCCCCTCGCCCCTCCATGGCGGCACCATCGATCCGGCAAACGATCACCGCACCGCGATGAGTTTTGCGGTGCTCGGGCTGGGTACCGGGGGCATTACGATAACGGATGCTGCGTGCGTGAACAAGTCATTCCCGGGCTTCTGGGAGAGCCTGAAGGAGGTTATCCGGTGAATCGTATTGTCCTCACCGGCTTCCGGGGGACCGGCAAGACCGAGATTGGAAAGATCCTTGCACAGGAAAAACAGGTCCGGTTCCTGGATACGGACACGCTCATCGAGCAGAAGACCGGCCGTTCCATCCCGGACATCTTCCACGAGGAAGGGGAGGAACGTTTCCGGAAGATCGAGCGCGATGTCATCGCCTCCCTTCCCGAAACCGACGCGATCATCAGCACGGGAGGGGGAGCGGTCGTGGATCCAGAGAACATGGAGCACCTGAGAAAGGACAGCACGCTCGTTCTTTTGTATTCCGACATCGACACCATCGAACAGCGGTTAGAGAGATCCCCCCGGCCCCCGCTCACGAACCTGCCGCTCCGGGAAGAGATCGCGGAGATGATGGAACGGCGCCGGCAGAACTACCATGCGGCAGCCGACTTCTGTATTGACACGAGCGAGACCACGCCCGCCACGGCAGCGGAGACAATCCGGCGCATCATGAAAACCGGGGTTCCCGGACCAAAGGAGCGCAGGGAAGCCCTCGCGTTCTTCCGGACCGGCCGGATACCTGCCCCGGGCATGCAGAGACTCGAAACACTCCTCCGGGACGTCCCGGAGGATCCGGGAACCCGTATCCTCGGCGTTGCCGGGTATCCCTGTGCCCACAGCAAGGGACCCCGCCTCTTCAACAACCTGTTTGTGCACTACCATCTCAACTACCACTACACGCTGTTCGAGGGCCCGGGGATCGAAGAGATCATGAAGATCGCCCGGGAGATCGACGCGAAAGGGCTCTCGGTCACGATCCCGTTCAAGCAGGACGTCATCCCGCTCCTCGACGAGATCGATGAGCACGCGGCGCAGTCAATCGGGGCGGTGAACACGGTTGTCTTTGCCTGCGGGGCGGCAACCGGTTACAACACCGACTGGCTGGGGGTACGAAAACCCCTCGTTGCGCTGAAAGGTGCAAAAGCCGTGCTGCTCGGTGCCGGCGGTGTTGCATCGGCTGCAGCCTATGCACTGAGGGATCTTGACATGGACGTGACCATCCTCAACCGCACGCCACAGAACGCGAAAGCTCTTGCGGAGCGATCCGGCTGCCGCTGGGCCGCGTGGGATACGTTTGACGACATCCACCCGGACCTGGTGGTGAACGCAACCCCGCTGGGGATGGAACCGGATGTAAGAACTCCGCTCCGGCCCGGCCAGCTCTACCGGGAACTGACGGTATTTGACCTTGTTTATACGCCGCCGATCACCCCGCTCATCGAAGCTGCACGGGCAGTCGGCTGCCCGACCATCACGGGAACAGACCTGTTCATCGAACAGGCAAAAGAGCAGTTCTGGCTCTGGTTCGGGATCGATGTTCCCGCCGAAACCATCAGGAAGTATATCTCATGAACACCTTTGGCAGAAATTTCCGTATCACAACGTTCGGCGAAAGCCACGGGACAGCAGTAGGAGCAGTCATCGACGGCTGCCCCGCGGGAATGCCCCTCTCTGATAACGATATCCAGCCCCTCCTTGACCGGAGGAAGCCCGGTACCTCCCCCCTCACCTCGGCCCGTAAGGAAGCCGACCGGATCGAGATCCTCTCCGGTATATTCGAAGGCCGGACCACCGGCACCCCCATTGCCGTGATCGTCAGGAACGAAGACAAACACTCCGGCGACTATGATGCTCTCCGGGAAGTCTTCCGGCCCGGCCACGCCGATTTCACGTACCAGGCAAAGTACGGGATACGGGACCACCGGGGCGGCGGCAGATCCTCGGGAAGGGAGACCGTCGGCAGGGTCGCGGCCGGTGCGGTGGCAATGAAGTTCCTTGCCGGGAAAGGAATCACGGTTGAGGGCAGGATCCTCCGTGTCCACGGGAAAACAACCCCGGAAGAGATCGGGCGGGAGATCATTAGTGCAAAAAACGCCGGAGACTCAGTTGGCGGAATTGCAGAGATCATTGTTCGGGGATGCCCGACGGGGCTTGGCGACCCGGTCTTTGGCAAGCTCGATTCCCTGATTGCCGGGGCGATGATGGGCATCGGGGCGGTAAAAGGCGTTGAGATAGGCGACGGATTTGCGGCTGCGGGAAAATTCGGGAGCGAGAACAACGACCCGATGACTGCCAGTGGTTTTGCCAGCAACCACGCCGGCGGGATCCTTGGCGGGATATCCTCCGGGCAGGATATTGTCGTGCGAATTGCGGTGAAGCCGACACCCTCGATAGCAAAGCCCCAGAAGACACAAGACATCCACGGCAACGTGGTCGAGATCACGGTTGGCGGCCGGCACGATCCCTGCATTGTTCCCCGGATTATCCCGGTAGCCGAAGCCATGCTTGCGCTGGTGCTGGCGGATGCCGTGCTGGAGCAGGAGAAGTACCGGGCGTGATGCGGGCGGCACTTCCTGGATACGGCTGTCCGAGGTATTTTCCTGAAAAACCGGGATAGAAAAGATCTTTTTTTAAGGAATTTCGCAACCCCATCGAACGTTACCAGTTGAAAAAAGGAAGCGGGGCCTGCTCCAATACAACGATAATCCCATCGATTGACACAAGTACCCATTCAAAAAAGAAATCATACAACGCGGGAATGTAACAAAGGTACCGGGACATCTCTGCATCCCGGGAAGATTGTAAAAAAAGCAAAGAGTACCCGAAAGCAAACCGAGTCACGCCCTTTCCCGGAAGTTGAAAGGCTTCCCGCATGTATTCTGAAACCTGATACCTTACAGGAAAAACCCACACCCGGATTTATGAAAAACGGGTTGGGCATCCTGCCATCCATGGGCAGGTGCGTCAATCATAATCGCGGAAGAGTGCCGGGTTCTGTCTCCGGATCCACCAGCGCCGGACCAGGTACCCGCCCCCGATGAGCAGCACCACTGCTACGATGCCGATGATAATGGGTATGACCGGGAAGGCGGATTCCAGCTGAGCCGGGACAGCGGTAGTGGTTGTAGTGACAGGCCCGGTCTTTGTCCGGGACGGTGTTACACGCGAGGTCCCGGTTGTCTGAACCGGTGCCCCGTACGTGTGAACGGTTTTTACCGATGTGTTCTGTGCACTGACAGAATTGTTGAGCTGCCCGGTGATGGCAAACCGCGAGAACCCGGATCCCAGGGCTGTATAATAAGCCCGTCCGTCCTTGACGGTGTCGAGAGTGGTGGGAAGGGCCTCCCAGGTCTTGCCACTGTTGTGGTAGAGAACAATATCATCAGGGACAAGGTTATGCTCGGTGATCCAGGACAGTGGCACAAAGAAATTGATCCTGGTATCAGTAATCTCGGTGAACCGCGCCGGCGAGATATCGGCATACTCGTATACGATGCCGGGCGGCGGGGATATGCCGGTACCGGGACCAGACACTTCGGTAGCGGTCACGATCATGTCCCTGACTTCAACTCCGGTCACATCGATGCTGATGATAGAGGTACGACCGATCTGGCCGACGTTCACTGAAACGGTGGACAGCGGCTGCTGCAGCGGGGCTTTCATGGCCTGCTGTTCTGAGGATTTCGACGATGGCCATCCGTCTCCGCCATTCGGTGTGACGGTTGGCACCGTAGTCGGTACCGGGGGTGTAGTTACACCCCCAAGCCCGAACGTCGAAAGAGTATCCGCCTGCGCCGTGAAGTAATCGGTGGTGCCGTCGCCGCCGATATACGTTGTCAGCAGGACTTCAGGTATGCCGGTATCAGGGATGTGGAAGATCCGGATTGCACCGGTCCCGCCGTGGGCCAGCACCCAGGTATGGCTCGCGGAGAGGTTGATGTAGATCGGATGCGAGCCGGACAGGTTGGCATTGAACGCGTCATCCCCGGTCACGAACAGTGTATAGCCGAGATCGAGCTGTTTGCCGGGCACGGTCTGCTGGAACAGGTTCTGGATCGTCGCGTTCGCTCCCGGGACAATATCCCGGCCGAATGCCGCCCCTTTTACGAGAGTCGACTGTTCAAGAGTGAACTGGGACTCGGCAGTCCCTACACCGATGAGGACTTCAGTATACGGCAGGGTTGTCATTGAAACATGGTTGACCTGATCGGCATAGATATACGCGGAGTTGTTACTGACGTTGGTTCCGGTCACCACAATACGGTGCCAGCCGACCGGCTGGTAATCCACGATGCTCGTCGACAGGTTGCTGACCGTGCCTCCCGAATTCCGGACATCCGTGATGTTGAACAGGAAGTCATTGTTCGTGGTGTTCATCAGGGTTACCCCGTGATATACCGCGGGGCTCTGGTTGACCGGGGTCGTAACCGAGATAACCCGGCTCTGGGTCTTTGTTCCGGTTCCGATCGCGTTGGTAGCCGAGAGGCTCACGTCATAGATTCCGATGACCGTATAAGTATGGGACGGGTTCTGCGCTGTGCCGGCAGATCCATCGCCGAAATTCCAGTTCCAGCTGGTCGGGCTGTTGGTCGAGGTGTCAGTGAATGCCACCGTCAGGGGACCTACACCGGTCACCGGAGTGAGCGTGAAATCGGCGGCCGGGACCGGGCCAGGAGAAGCCGACGTGAACACGACCGAAGCATTGGTCCCCGTCTGACCGTCAGGGTTCGTCACTGCCACCGTCCAGGCGCCAACTATGACATTCGCCGGGATCGTGCCGGTCAACGATGTCGACGACGAACGGACAACAGCGGTCAGCGGAATGTTACTGAACCCGGCACGCGTCAGGTTGACAATTGGAGTCGTCACGTTGAACTCCCGGCCAGTTATGGTCACGACAGTCGCCGTTGTGTTGAGACCCGTTACCGGACTGATGCCGATCACGACCGGCGCCGGAACCGGTGCATACACGGTATACCCGTTCTCAAGCGACCCTTCCTGCTTGTCCGGGTTCACCACAAACACGTTCCACACGCCGGATACTACTCCGGCCGGGACCGTCCCGGTGATTGATGTTGCTGAAGTCTTGCTCACATCACTCAACGACACATTACTGAATCCTGCCCGGTTCAGTCTCACCTCAGACCCGGTTGTCGTGTTGAACCCGCTCCCGGTTATTGTCACTGCCGTAGTCGTCGAGTTCACTCCGGTCGGTGGAGTGATTCCTGTCACTACTGGTGCCGGGATGAGCGCAGTCACCGTGAAGCCGTTCGATAACGACCCTTCCTGCTTATCCGGGTTCACTACGAACACGTTCCATACGCCGGATACTACTCCGGCCGGCACTGTCGCCGTGAGACTCGTAGACGATGTCTTGCTGACATCACTCAGCGTGATATTCGCAAACCCGGCACGGTTCAGTTTTACATCAGACCCAACCGTCGTGTTGAACCCGGTCCCGGTTATTGTCACTGCCGTAGTCGTCGAGTTCATTCCGGTCGGTGGAGCGATTCCGGTCACTACCGGCGCCGGGATGGGCGAAGTCACCGTGAAACCGTTCGCAAGCGATCCTTCCTGCTTGTCCGGGTTCACTACGAACACGTTCCATACACCGGATACTACTCCGGCCGGGACTGTCGCCGTGAGACTCGTAGATGATGTCTTGCTCACATCACTCAGCGTTACGTTCGCAAACCCGGCACGGTTCAGTCTTACATCAGACCCGACTGTCGTGTTGAACCCGGTCCCGGTTATCGTCACTGAGGTAGTCGTCGAGTTCACTCCGGTCGGTGGAGTGATTCCGGTCACTACCGGCGCCGGGATGGGCGCAGTAACCGTGAACCCGTTCGCAAGCGATCCTTCCTGCTTATCCGGGTTCACTACGAACACGTTCCATACACCGGATACTACTCCGGCCGGGACCGTCCCGGTAATTGATGTTGTTGAAGTCTTGCTAACATCCGTCAGGGTTACGTTCGTAAACCCGGCACGGGTCAGTCTTACATCAGATCCGGTTGTCGTGTTGAACCCGGTCCCGGTTATCGTCACGGCCGTGGTTGTCGTGTTCACTCCGGTCGGAGGAGTGATTCCGGTTACCACTGGTGCCGGGATGGGCGCAGTCACATTGAACATTACCGAGGCATTGACCGCCTCCTGGTGGTCCGGGTTGATGATCACGACGTTCCAGGTCCCGGGAATAATTCCTTCCGGTACTACCCGGGTCAGGATTGTCAGGGTCGGGGGCGATGCCAGGACTTCCGTCAGCGTTATGTTGGCATAGCCGGACCGCGTAAGATTCACGGTCGGTTCAATGGTTGTATTGAACCCGGTACCGGTTATGGTGACCAGGGTTGTCGAGGTATTGAGCCCGTATGACGGTTCAATGGAGAGGAGTCTGGGCGCCGGGGCAGGTACCGTTGCCGTGAAGGTCACCGAGGCATTCGTCCCTTCCTGCTTGTCCGGATTCACCACAAACACATTCCATACGCCGGATACTACTCCGGCCGGCACTGTACCGGTAATTGATGTTGATGAGGTCTTGCTCACATCACTCAATGTCACGTTCGTAAACCCGGTACGGGTCAGTCTTACATCAGACCCGACCGTCGTGTTGAACCCGGCGCCCGTCACCGTCACTGCCGTGGTTGTCGAGTTCATGCCGGTTGACGGGATGATGCCGGTTACCGCAGGTGCCGGAATGGGCGCAGTCACCGCAAACCCGTTTGTTAATGCCGCACTCTGGCCGTCCGGGTTGGTAACAACAATATTGTAAGACCCGGCAATCGCACCCGTGAGATTGACCGAGCAGGTGATCTGTGCCGGGGAGACAATATTCACACCGGTTCCCGGGATCAACCCGACATCCACGATCTCAAGTGCATTGTCCCAGAGGGTGCTCGCCACGTAAGCATACCTGCCGGAGACAAAGACGCTCCGCGGGTCCTGCAGGAGTGCACTGCCACCGGTTACGAGACTGCCCGCATGTTTGGGATCTGCAGAGTTCGTCACGTCCACGATCTCCAGCGCCTGGCTTTTCTCGCTGGCGATATACGCGTTATTGCCGGAGACAAAGATGCTCATCGGGCTGTCAAGGAGTGCTCCCCCGGCCCCATTTGCAAGACTACCCGCATGTTTGGGATCTGCAGGGTTTGTCACATTCACGATCTCAAGTGAATTACCGTTCTCGCTCACGACATACGCATAATTGCCCGCAACAAATATGCCCCGGGGATCGTTGAGAAGTACACTGCCACCGTTCATGAGCTTGCCCTTGTGGACAGGACCGCTCTTGTTGGTCACATCCACGATCTCGAGCGCCTGGCTCCCGCCACTGGCAACATACGCGTAATTGCCTGCGACCTTCACATCCGCTGCTCCGATAAGGGCTGCCCCCCCGGTCGTTCCGGAGAGCAGGCCCTCGTGCCGGGGCGATGCCGGGTCGGTCACGTTCACGATCTCAAGAGCGTCGTAGTTCGAATCCGATACATATGCATAATTACCGGAAACGAAGACGCTTGCCGGATAAAGCAGGGCGGCTCCCCCTTCGCCATTCGTGATCTTCCCTTTGTGCCGGGGAGATGCCGGGTCTGATATGTCGACAATCTCCAGCGCCTGGCTGCCGGTTGTCGTCACATATGCGTAATTGCCCGAGACAAAGACACTAATCGGGTTGTTCAGAGCAGCGCCATCCTGCCCGTTCACGATCTTTCCTTTGTGCCGGGGCAAGGCCGGGTCCGTCACGTCAACAATTTCAAGCGCATTGCTGGCATAGCTTGCCACATAGGCATAATCGCCGGCAACATAGACGCTCCGTGCAGCGTCCAGCATGGCCCCGCCGGTCCCGTTCGTGATGCTTCCTTTATGCACGGGATGTGCCGTTACCGGTGTGAAAAACACGGAAGCACCGGACTGGAAATTCGTTCCCGCCAGGTTGGTGATACTGATACTTGACGTGTTGAGACCGGTTGACGGGGTGATCCCGGTAACCGTGGGTGCCGGGACAGGTGCTGATACCGTGAACCCGTTTGCAAGAGCACCTTCCTGCAGGTCAGGATTCACCACATAGACGTTCCAGACGCCGGAAATTACCTTGTCCGGGACGATAGCGGCGAGAGATGTCGGTGATGCAACGGTCACACTGGTCAGCGTCACGTTTGAAAAACCGGCCCGGTTCAGCCGGACGGCAGGAACTGTTGTCGTGTTGAACCCGGTTCCCGTCACAGTCACGGATGTTGTTGTCGTGTTGGGACCAGTTGACGGGGTTATCCGGGTAACCGTGGGGGCCGGTGAAGGTGCAGTTACCGCAAAAGTCACCGAGGCATTGGTGGCTTCCCGTCCGTCCGGGTTGATTACCGTCATATTCCATACGCCGGCAACCAGGTGTTCCGGCACGACGGCTGCAAAGGAAGTACTCGAACTGATGCTGCCGGGAAGGGTAATATTACTGTACCCGGACCGGCTCAGGTTGACCGCAGGTGCGGTTGTGGTGTTGAACCCGGTTCCGGTTATCACGATCTCGGTAACCGTTGTATTGAAACCGGTTACCGGGCTGACAGACAGCAGCATGGGCGCCGGGGCCGGGGCTGTGACCGTGAAGGTCACGGACGCATTGGTCCCGTTCCGGCCATCCGGGTTCACCACGGTAACGTTCCAGGGACCGGCAACAATGCCGGCCGGTATAGTCCCGCTCAGGAGAGTTGCCGAGGCGGCGCTCACACCGGTCAGGGGCACGGTTGCATAGCCGGCCCGGCTCAGGTTCACAGCCGGGGCAGGACTCATGATGAACCCGGAACCGGTTATTGTCACAGATGTTGCAGTGGTGTTAAGACCGGATGACGGGAGTATGCCTAAGAGGACCGGTGCCGAAGCTGAAACGTTGATGAACGTTACCTGGCTCGACACGTTGAACCCGTTCGCATTCGTAGCGTTCAGCTTGATCGAGAAGTTTCCCGCTCCAAATACCGAGCTTGGACTTTGGGCAGTGCTGAACGTGAACTGCGTATTGTTGCCCATCACATTTGTCGCGTTCCAGATCCAGGCTGTCGGCGTGTTCGTGGACATATCCGTGAACTGGACCGTCAATGGGGCAGTCCCGGCTGTTGTGTTGACCGTGAACCCCGATACCGGCGCCGGAACTTGCGGGCTCACGTTCACCCAGAGGGTCTGGTAGGATACATTCTTTCCACCTGAATTAACGGCCGTCAGGTTGACACTCCAGTTCCCGGTCCAGAACGTATCTCTCGCGTTCTGGGATGTGTTGAAGACCGTCCATGAAGGAGAGGTCAGGTTGCTCCGGGCCCATGACCACGATGCCGGGGAATTCGTTGACATGTCCGTGAACTGTAGCACGAACGGGGTTGTGCCTTCCCACCCCGGCGAAGAAGTGTTGACTGCTATGGATATGTTTGTGGAACCAAAACCCGCCACGGGAGCCGGGCTCTTTCTGAACTCAAGGCGCGCTCCGAGAGCCTCATGCGAAAACGACGCATAGTTATCCACAACCAGACTCCCGTCACCTGCGCCCCCCTTATCATACCAGGCGCCGCCAGAAAACAGAATATTCGGGGTGGCAGTAACAGATGTCGGAGACCAATACTTATCCGACAAATAGGTGGTTTCTGAACCTGCTCCACCCGTTTGTGACGGCAGGAATAACGGTCGGGCAATATCCGTGTTCAATAAATTCGTCTGGTATTCACCATTGGAAGTGTCGGTGACGAGCACAAGTCCTCCGACAGACTGGCGGTCGTTTTCATCTAATAAATCTTTAAAAATGGTATTCTGACCGGTCAGTCCCAATCCGGTTGCGTTGATTACATTCGTAGTCCCAGGTGTCTTAAATGCATTGAATCCGTCCTGGAACTGCCAGACATTGCCCCACAGGTTTTCTATACCCCGATAGGATACAGGAGTGTAACCATTTGTACCGGTCCCGCTACCTGTTGCATTTATTGTGAAGATTGCGTTGTTGATGCCGTCCGCTCCACTGGCTGAGGCGGCACCAGTATCGACAATTCCCCTCGATCCCGTCCATGCGACCTGGCTGTTTAAGGTAACCATCTCGGTGTAGAACAGTTGCCGTAACGCGGATAATGTCCAGATGTTGGTTATACCCCAACCGGCACCTTTGTTTTCAGCATACGTTCGTGCGGTACCGAGCGTAATTGACACAGCCGGTACTTTTCCGGTTGCACTTTGTAATGTATTGCCAACCAGATTTGCATCGAATCTTCCCACGTAATAGTAGGGCGCCGGTGTGCCTGCATCGGTTCCGACACCCCGCTGGTTGAACATCGGCGCTACCGTGTAATGGAGAGCATCCTGCGGAACAGGCGATATCCAGTACGAGAGATTCCCGTTGGCATAGGTGCTGCAGGTGTAAAACCGCGGGATCTCTACCATGACATCCCCGTATGTGCCGGACAAATCCAAACCATCCCCACGGTTGTTGGTACCGTAGAGAACCGGTGTTGAGTTGCTTGCATTCACCACAACCGTTTTCATACCGCTCCACGGCAGATGGGTATTGAACCAGTCCCCGGTCGCGTTCGGAATTACCGTCCCGTCCGAGTCGATCTGGTACAATCGTGGTGATGAATCCGAAGTGTTCCACCGGAATCCGATAACACCGTCGATCGGGGCACCCCTGTAGGTGTACGATGTCGCAGTTGTGCCCGCGGGGGTCGTGACCAGGACCGTAACCGGCCCGGCTCCGGCGGAACCAGCTGGCGCGGTCATGTTGATGGCAGTTGCAGTGTTGGCGTTGATGCTTGCCGCTGTGCCACCGAATGTTACCGAAGTCGCCCCCGCCAAGTTCGTACCGGTGATGTTGACCAGTGTACCAGCAGCTAACGGGCCGGAACCCGGCGAGATGGCGGTGATGGTCAGCGTCGATCCCGAAACGTTAACAAACGTGGTCTGGCTCGATACATTGAAGCCGTTCACGTTTGTGGCATTCAGCTTGATCGAGTAGTTGCCCGCCCCGAATACCGAGGTCGGGCTCTGAAGGGTACTGAACGTGAACTGCGTATTGTTGCCCATCACATTTGTCGCGTTCCAGATCCAGGCTGTCGGCGTGTTCGTGGACATATCCGTGAACTGGACCGTCAATGGGGCAGTCCCGGCTGTTGTGTTGACCGTGAACCCCGATACCGGCGCCGGAACTTGCGGGCTCACGTTCACCCAGAGGGTCTGGTAGGATACATTCTTTCCACCTGAATTAACGGCCGTCAGGTTGACACTCCAGTTCCCGGTCCAGAACGTATCTCTCGCGTTCTGGGATGTGTTGAAGACCGTCCATGAAGGAGAGGTCAGGTTGCTCCGGGCCCATGACCACGATGCCGGGGAGTTCGTGGACATGTCCGTGAACTGCATAACAAACGGGGTTGTGCCTGCCCACCCCTGCGAAGAAGTGTTGGTTGCCAGGGATATGTTTGTGGAACCAAAACCCGCCACGGGCGCCGGGCTCTTTCTGAACTCAAGGCGGGCGCCAACACCGTTATCGGCATATGATGATGTTCCATATAGATACAATTCGTCGATCCCCGCGTCCCCTCCGAAATTCCATTGGCCACCTGACCACAGGATATTTGGAGTGAGATCGGCATAATAATTAAACATATAATAATCCGATAAATACGTGTTTTGTGAACCGCCAACTTCTGACGGCAGGAACAACGGTCTGGCACTATCCTTGCTGACCCAATTCTTCTGATAGCCCATTGTATTACCGGCGAGTGATCCGACCGATTGCACGTCGTTAGCGTTCATCGGTATTTGAAATGTTGTACTCTGACCGGTCAGTCCTAATCCGGTTGCGTTGATAACACTCGTATCTGTTTTTGTTGCGGTAATCCCGTCCTGGAACTGAGCCACATTACCCCACAGGTTTTCAATACCCCGGTAGGAAACCGGCGTCTTACCATTTGTACCCGTCCCATTGCCGGTGGCATTAATTGCATAGATTGCTGTGTTGATACCATCTGCTCCACTGTTTAATTTGTCACCCGCATCGACAATTCCTCGCGATCCCGCCCATGCAGTCTGACTGTTCAAGGTAGCCATTTCGGTATAGAACAGTTGGCGGATCCCGGAGTATGTCCAGATGTTGGTTACACCCCACCCGGCTCCTTTGTTTTCCGCATACGTTCTTTGGGTACCGGCATTCAGCGATACCGCCGCTGTCTTTCCGGTTGCGCTTTGGAATTTTGTTCCTGCCAGGTTTGCATCGTATCTTCCCACATAAATGTAGGGTGCAGGGGTGCCTGCATCGGTTCCGACACCCCGCTGGTTGAACATCGGGTGTACGGTATAATGAAGAGCCTCCTGGGGAACGGGGGATATCCAGTACGAGATATTCCCGTTGGCATAGGTGCTGCAGGTGTAAAACCACGGGATCTCTACCATGACATCCCCGTATGTGCCGGACAAATCCAAACCATCCCCACGGGTGTTGGTACCGTAGAGAATTGGAGTGGAGTTGCTTGCATTCACCACAACGGTTCTCATACCGCTCCACGGCAGATGGGTATTGAACCAGTCCCCGGTCGCATTTGGAATTACCGTCCCGTCCGAGTCGATCTGGTACAATCGTGGTGATGAATCCGATGTGTTCCACCGGAATCCGATAACACCGTCGATCGGGGCACCCCTGTAGGTGTACGATGTCGTAGCTGTGCCGGCAGGGGTCGTAACCAGGACAGTAACCGGCCCGGCTCCGGCGGAACCAGCTGGCGCGGTCATGTTGATGGCAGTTGCAGTGTTGGCGTTGATGGTTGCCACTATGCCACCGAATGTTACCGAAGTTGCCCCCGCCAGGTTCGTGCCGGTGATGTTGACCAGAGTGCCGGCAGCTAACGGGCCGGAACCCGGCGAGATGGCGGTGATGGTCAGGGTCGATCCCGACACATTGACAAATGTTACCTGGCCCGAAACGTTGGACCCGAACGAGTTCGTTGCATTCAGTTTGATGGAATAATTGCCAGCACCAAAAACCGACAACGGGTTCTGGGCCGTGCTGAACGTGAACGGGGTGTTGTTGCCCACAACGTTTGTTGCGTTCCACTGCCAGCCGGTCGGGGTGTTCGAGGACGTATCCATGAACTGGACGGAGATGGGCGCGCTCCCGCTTGTCGGGGTCGCGCTGAAACCGGCTATGGGAACGGGGGCAAAGATATAGGCCTGGCCCGCATTGGTATATCCCCCGGATGTAGCATAGTTATCCCCGACCACGATCGTACCATTGGAAATGCCGACCGATTGACCGAAGTGGCCACTCCCTGTAGAATTAAGAGCCGCTACCTGACCCCATTGGTTCAATCCTCCCTGGTCCTTCTGAAAGACATAGGCCTTGCCCACATTTGCAGTATAATATGCCCCGATTACGGCTATGTCATTGGAAATGCCGGCCGAATTGCCGAAGTAGGAACTCCCTGAAGCACTGAGAATCGCTACCTGACCCCATTGGTTCAATCCCCCCTGATCCTTCCGGAAAATATAGGCCTTGCCCCCGGATCCAGTAGAATATGCCCCGACAACGGCCGTGTCATTGGAGATGCTGGCCGACTGGCCGAAGTAGGCATTCGCAGCGGCATCTGAAGCAGTGAGAGCCGCTACCTGACCCCAGTGGTTCAGCCCTCCCTGGTCCTTTCGGAAGATATACGCCTTGCCCGCAGTGGTATATGTTCCGACCGTAGCATAATTTTCCCCGACTACGGCCGTATCATTGGAAAGACTGACTGACCAGCCGAAAAAGTTACCCGCGGCCGGTACTGTAGCATTGAGAGCCGCTACCTGACCCCAGTGGTTCAGCCCTCCCTGGTCCTTCCGGAAGATATACGCCTTGCCCGCAGTGGTATATCCCCCGGCTGTAGCACTACGTGCCCCGACTATGGCCGTGTCATTGGAAATGCCGACCGAATAGCCGAAGTAGGCTCTCAGGCCCGGGTCTGAAGCATTGAGAGCCACTACCTGACCCCAGTGGTTCAGCCCTCCCTGGTCCTTCCGGAAGACATACGCCTTGCCCGCCTGGATCTGGGTCGATTGAGCATACATTGCCCCGACTATGGCCGTGTCATTGGAGATGCCAACCGATTGGCCGAAATAGTTATTCGCGGCAGGTACTGTAGCATTGAGAACCGCTACCTGACCCCAGTGGTTCAGTCCCCCCTGGTCCTTCTGAAAGATATATGCCTTGCCCGCTTGGGCATATGTTCCGACCGTAGCATAATATTCCCCGACTACGACTGTGTCATTGGAAATAGCGGCTGACCAGCCGAAGTAGGCACTTGAAGATGGCACAGAAGCCGAGAGAGTGGTAACCTGGGTCCAGGTCGGGTCTATGGTCACCGGGTACACTGCGTCCCGGTCGTCAACCTGCCAGGTAAGCCGGGTGCCGTCAAGGATCATTGCGGCCGGAAGCGTCCTGCCGGTTGCATCATACGCCCTGAGACCCGAGTACCTGATAACCGAGCCGTTCCGGTCCGAGAAGACGAGCGTCTGGCCATTCATCGCAGGCGTGAGCGTGCCGGAGAGATCGAACGCAGCCCGGAGATTTCCCGTACCTTCCGGGCGGCTCGTGATGGTCATGCCCTGCTCGATCCCTGCATTGCCGTTGATGTACCATTCCGTTCCTGCGCCCCGGGCAATTTCAAGCCGCGTCCCTTCGGCATGGATTTTCCCGGCAGGGATATTCGTGATACCCGGGTCCCGCCCGATCCCCGCGAGCTGCATACCGGCCGAACCCCGGTTGCCGGTAATTATGATGCCACCGGTGTCCGTAGTCCCAAATGCCATGTTCTGGTTGTAATTTTTCGCTGTCCATGCCCCGGACCGGTCATCGTACCGGAATGCAGCAAGCGATGTCTGGACGCTCTTCTCAAGCGAGCCCATCCCATCGGGACTGATCCCGTTCAGGTACTTTTCCCGGCTCTCCGGCGCGGATGTGAATGAAAGGGTCCCGGCCAGCAGGGATACCGGGCTTGCACCGGCCGGGTCCATGGCAGATAACGTGGTCGTGTCAATACCTGAGAACACCGGGAGAACTGCGGAGACAGGTACAGCAAGGGAGAATAGCAGGAAAATGGCGATACAGGTAACCAGAAAAGGGTGTGTCCGGAAGCGGCACCGGTCGGAGCAGGGGGGAGGCCCGGAGGGCGCGCTGACGGACGGAACGATGATAGGGCGGCACAGGATCCGGAAAGGAATCATTTTCAGGAGGTAAAAAAAAAGATTGGGGGCAGCAGGAACCATTGGAAAGCTCACGAGGATATATATAATGTAAACAAGTTTTTTTATGGATAATTAATCTGCCGAAATATATTTGAGTACTTATTTCGTGAAATATTTTTTTTCAATAAAAAAAAAGGAATGCTGCCACAAAGGAGGCCCGGAACCTGCCTTTGTCCGTACCGGAGATCGTTGTTGTAGGAATACCGGAAATGGCCGGCGCTGCGGCACGGGCAGTACCGGCAGGGAGAATGATTGCGATAATCGGGAGGTTGAACGAGGGTTTCCTGCGATACCTCTTCGGAATAGTATGAAACCCGTGATCGAAACGGGAATATAGTGGATAACACGGTTGGCGGCAGGCACGATCCCTGCATTGTTCCCCGGATTATCCCGGTAGCCGAAGCCATGCTTGCGCTGGTGCTGGCGGATGCCGTGCTGGAGCAGGAGAAGTACCGGGCGTGATGCGCCGGGCTCTGCCGGCACATATTGATCCGGATCTTTTCCGGAAAAAAATGCTTTTTCCGATTAACACCGTGAGGGGGAAATTGAAGTTCCCGGCTCTGGAGAAACGCAAATGAACGGGGCTCACACCAGAACTATGAAAATCGTATCGACGCGAGCGTTCCCCGCCTCATGGCCTCGGTACGGCACGGCGGGGCAATTACCATTTTTCAGACATGAGCAGGTAATTGAAGCGCCGCGGGGGCGTCCCTTCGGCGCGGCGCAGGTTATCGTAAAGGGGTAAGGGGGTGCAAGGCCCCATCATCATATCAAAGAAGTGTAATGATTTTCATGGGAAATGATTTTTGAACCTGTTGACGTTCCCGGGGCTTCCCCCCGCCACAGGAGCACTCTTCGGGGCAGCGGCAGGCATCACTCCAAAAAGAAGAGCATACCCCGGACATTCATAATATCGGAATTTTCTGTTTTCATTCTGCCGGGTGAATTCTCCGGAAGCATTTGGCAATGCTGAACCCCTTACGATACGGCAGCCTCCCTCCCGCCGTATCATTTCCTGAACGTAATATCGAGTGCCTCACCAAGCTCCCGGAACCCGTAGGGCTTGATGATCGCTGCCACAAAACCAAATGACTGGTAATCGACGATCATCGGGTTCGTGGAGTAGCCGCTTGAGATGATCGCTTTGACAGAGGGATCGAGTTCCTTGAGTTTTGGCAGCGTCTCCTGTGCCCCGAGTCCCCCGGGGATCGTGATATCAAGGATCACCGCGTTGAATGGTTTTCCCGCACGAATTGCGTCCGCGTATATCTCCAGGGCTTCCTCGCCGTTGTGGGAAACGGAGATATCATATCCCAGGAACTTGAGCATCTCGCCGGTTGCGGAGAGGATGGCATCTTCGTCATCCATGAGGAGGATCTTCTGCCGGCTCCCGCTTTTCTGGAGCTCTGCAGGCACGGCAGTATCGCGGGCTTCGGGTGCGAACTTCTCGTAATGCGCCGGGAAATACAGGGTGATCTCGATCCCTGACTCGGCATGGGGACGGATATGCAGGACGCCGCCGGCCTTCCGGATCATCGATTCGGCTACCGAGAGATCAATAGCCGTTGCCGGGGAGGAACCTGCCAAAAAGAGCGCCTGGAGTTCTTTCTTTGGCATGGAAAAGACTTCGGTGCTCAGCCGGATCCTGGCGTAATCTGCCGGTGAGAGCATCTTATGATCCGGTGTGCCGGAGATGATGGTATCAGCAGATATCTCGATCAGACCCTGTGCCGGGATGAACCCGGAGAGGAATTCGAAAAGATAGCCAAAGATCTGCCGGATAAGATCTTCATCAAGCGGCATACGCTGGACATCCTCCGCAATGGAAAACGTACACCGGGCCTTCGATCCGCTGACCGACTGCAGGCTCACGTTCCGGAGGATACCCGCAAGGTCGGCGGATCTTTCCGCGGAGGTATCGCCCCCCGAGTACATGAGCATCTGCTCGGAGATCTCGCGGGCCCGGAGCACGCTCTCTTCCGCAAGGGCGAGCCTGCCATACGCCACGTTCCCTTCATCGATCGTTGTCCGGGCAAGCTGGATATTGGCAAGGACGGAACTGAGGATATTGTTGAAATCATGGGCAATCCCCTTGACCATCAGGTTGAGGGACGCGGGGTGCTGTTTTTGTATCCTTGTGTATTCCGGGTTCTTCCCGGCTTCGCCAAACGCGATTAACATCCCGCAGACCCGGCTGTTCCCGTCAAGGATCGGGTCAAGGCTTATCGAGAGGGTAATAGGTTTTTTGTCGCGGGACAGGATCGGCATATCCTCCAGGATCATCCCTTCTGCACCGGATGCAAGGACCGACCGGAGGCTTTTTTCCATCCGGGAGGACTGCGCGGGATCCCCGCACGGCAGAACCGCACCGATATCATTGCCGGCACATTCTCTTAAAGACCAGCCGAGCATCTGCCCGGCAACTTCACTCATCAGGACAATCCGGCGATCGGTGCCAATCGTTATCACGCCCGTACCCCCGCTCTCCGTTACGATCGTGTCGGGGCGCAGATCGATCTCCAGTGCATCGATGGCAAGATTCCGCTCCGTTACTTCGAGATACTGAAGCAGCCGGTGGAGCTGGGCATTGGTCTTTTTCAGCCGGGCTGTGCGCTGTTCGATGACAGCTTCAGTATGGTCTTTGAGTTTTTGCAGGTCCTTTTCAATTGCCCTGATCCGTTTTTCGGCCCCGCACCTGCCGAGGGTCGCCGTGATCGCAAGCCGGAGATCCTCTGCACTCGCAGGCTCTCTCAAAAACCCGCAGGGTCCCGGTATTACTCCGGGAGCCTGTTGTCCTTCGGGCGCGGAATGGGCAAGGAAGAGCACCGGAATCTGTGCATGGAGAAGGACCTGCTCTTCGATCCAGGAAGCCTCACCCGTTTTCCCGGTGCCGGTATCCACAAGAACGATATCCGCGCCTTCCCGGAGGGCAACCGCCACTGCATCGTTACGATCATGGATCCTGGCAACTACCGGGTATCCGCACGTTTCCAGCAGCGGCATAATCCACGAGCAGCTGCCGGGACTCTCTTCAGCCAGCATGACGCGGATCTGGTATCCGGAATCTGCGTCTTTGGCATTCTTCATGGATTTTTTGGATCTGACTGGTTTTCCCGCTCGCATAGTATCCCTCATGTAAGTGTTTTGATCTTCAGGACCGTCAGGCAGTACCCGTCTATGGAATCGATCAGCGCTTTTTTTGCCTGCCTTACTTTCTTCTCATCACTGGAATGCAGGTCGGAAGCAACGTATTCGAGCAGGGTAACAAAGAACTGGTCATGGGTAAATTTCTGTTTGATCTCATCCATGCACACCCGTGTTTCCGGCACGTTGCCGCTCACCATCTCGAAGGCAAAATCCAGAAGGGCAAGCATGTTCTGCGGGATCCTGTTCACCAGTGCCAGCTTCCTGAAACGGTGGTATGTTTCAACCTTGGTAGTGATGATTGCGACCTTGAGCCCGTAATAGATGGGCTCGAGCTCGTCCGGGTAATACTGGCACATCTGCTTGACAACCCCGGCAACCCCCGCAGCATCCCGTTTCTCCATCTTGAGGTTGTAGGACTCACGCAGGAAGAACATGTCATTTGCGAAACGTTCTATGGCAAGTCCCAGGATCTCTTCCCGAAGATCCATCCGCTGGTCCTTTGTTGCCTTCTCCACTCCGTATACAAGGAACGTCCGCTCGCTCGGGAACCACTCGATTGCCTGCCGGATCATGAACCAGAAATACTTGTCGATGACGGGATCATCATAGATGTTCATTTCCTTGAGCCAGTTGACCGGGGGTCTCATGTGAACCAGTTCGATCATCTGCTCGCGTGCAGGCAGGGCCCTCTGGGTGCGGTGGCGGGGCGTGTCTCCCATACCGTGAGAGGTGCTCTGCTGCGTTGAGAGGACAAAATGGCAGTAGGCAACAGCAGTACAGATGCTCGCATCGAGATTACGGTAAGGTACCAGTTTATTGATTGCATCGGTGTACCTGCCGGCACTGATCATGCGAAGACCAAGGGATATGTGACAGAGAGCGTTACTGGACCGGTTGCGCTTGTTCCTCATTGCATAATCAAAGAGCTTCTCTACAGCTACGATATCGTCGGCCTTCCGGCTTTTCCGGAAGACATGGATTGTGATGTTGTCAATGAACTGATCATGGAGCTCGTCGCTCAGGTCGGGAACCGATTTTTCGAGCGTGGCAAAGAGCTGGGCAAAAAAAACAGGAACATTCGTATCAATGGTCTCGATATTCTGGTTGATATATTCAAAATAGGTTTTTTTAATTTGTTCGAGTTTGGCCTTGATGACAGCATCCGGCTGCCAGATATCCCTCATAGGCTATAATTAAAGTGCCGTTTATAAAAAATTTTGTACTGCGTGCCCGGAATTTTGGGACTCTCATCGTGACGCGGCAGGCCGGTCCTGATAGTAATGGTACCATGTAAAACGGTAGCGGGGATACGGGAGAAAATACAAAGCAGACCGGATAGCTTGCGGGGGAACAGCCGGACAGGTGGGCGGGCCAGGAATTTTTAAGGGGGATACCACCCGTTTGTAAAAAAAAAAGAATTATCTCATTGCCTGGACCTGTTCGTCCATCACCTTGTAACGGGTGCCGGACGAGACCACAAATACCTCGCAGCGATCGCTTCCCGAAGTACCCGGGGCTACGATCTCCATGCCGGCTGCCAGTTTTTTGCCGTCATTCATCACATACTCCTTGTACTGCGTGGGCGAGCTGTAGACCCGGAGGGTGATCGTGTTGGTGTAGAGATTTCCCGGGCCTCCCTCGTACAGCAGGTGAATCTCGGAGGTTGGCCGGTCCTTTGTCAGGGCGAGGCTGATCTGCTGTGCTGAGGGCATCGTCTGGATCGGCTCGCTGCCCGGGGCAATTGTTGCAACCGTGACGGGAGCCTGCGTGGGAACCGCGGTTGGTGCCGAAGTGGGTGCGGGAGTTGCAGCGGGAGCAGGTGCGGACGTTGCGCAGCCCGCGACGAGTACGAACATCAGAACCGCGATAGCGGCGATGAGAATAGTTGTACGGGACATAGGAGATGCTTGCACTCCATACGTAATCTCCTTTGCGTTTTTTCCAGGAACTCATAGCCGGCCCGACAGACTGGCCGGGTTTCCCGGCGAAAAAAACTATTGCCTGAATACGGGCAGGATTATGATTTAAGGGAGCCCCGGCGGTTTCCTGATCAGGTCTGGGATCCCGTTGATGCCGGACTGCAGGAGCACAGTCAAAACCTTCATATGAAAAGAAGTCGATTCAAATCATGCCTACGGGCAGGATGGGTTCAACAGAGTTTCGTCGCTTGGTGAACCCGGCCTTTTTTCCTGAACAATAATTCATGAGTGCCCGGTTTTTTTCCAGGATCATCACGAACTATCATCAGAATAATTACTACAATTATTCATAAGTAAATCGCAAAGCAATGCCATGCGTTAAAAAGCAAATTGAAACTGATAAAAAAAATTCACGACACGGTGCCGGTTTCACATTTTTTGTCTCCAACCGGATAACAGCTGCTGCATGGTACGTCTTTTGTCAGGAAAGCCATTCGCTCATACCGGACCGGCGAGAGAAAAACAGGGTGCGGGAAACACGGGATCAACCGAGAAGCATCTTCTTCAGCTGCACGAACTCGCCGACAGAATACTGCCCCTCGGCAGTGGTCTTCCCGACATGGCAGTACACCAGTTCGGAGCCAAAGAGCGGCAGCACCGCCCGGGCAAACCGGAACCTGCTGCCCATGACACCGGTACAGATCGGGAGTTTTATCTCGTGCGTGAATGCCAGGAGCTCGATGATGTCGTTCTCGTTCTGCGGGGTCATGATGATCTTTACAATATCCCCGAATGCCCGGAGCTCGCGCTCAAGCACGAAAAGGACCGGAAGCGGCATCATGATCGGGGCATGGTGGGATGCGATGATCTTCTTTCCCGCCAGTTTTACGCATGCCGCGTTCCGTGCAAAACGCTGCTCGACATCAACGTAATCCACGAGCGGGAGAACGGGGAGGATCTTCTTCTCCCATTCGTCACCATCCCCGAAATACCGGCCGCCTTCCTGTGCCGAGCGGAATGTTGCGATGATGGGAAGCTGCGAGAGTTTCCTGCACTGCTGCACCGCTGCAACGGGATCGATCTCCATGAGATCCAGCCGGAGTTCGATCATGTCCGCCCCCTCTTTTTCGGCAAGGGCGGCATCCGCCGGATCCGTGAGCGCTGCAACGATTTTCATGTACCCGGTGTTCGCTCGCGGCTCACAAAAAGGTGTTCATAACAATTTCTGGTACAGACCAGTACCAGCCAGGTTCACACCGGAATGATAAGAAAATTCATTGTGAGGGAACCCGGTCTCATGGCCCCTCCGGGGGAACAACGGGATTGGGAGGTTGTGATTATTTTTTATCTTTGTTAAAATCCTCTATTCCTTTTATACGCTGATTCTCTATCTATAAAGAGCGTGACCCCCTCTCTCCCCCAAGTCTGTCCCTCATCGGGGTTTCCACAAAGCGTATTTTTCTTTTTTTTAATGATCCGCCCCGGGGGCGCCCCTTTGAGGTGCAGCGGCGTTTATCATTAAATCGGGGATAAGAAAAAACGATTAACATACGGATGCTGACGAAAAATTTCCCCCGGAAGATACCTGTTTATCCCCCTGCAGGGAAACACTATACCAGACTATGGAACCCGGGAAGATCTCCACAGTCCTGCGCCGGCTGGCACGGGCACTGGCACGATGTGTTCTTGTCGCCATTCTCCTTCCCCTTCTCCCGGTCCTCTTCCTCGGAATTCCCCTGGCGGCGACTCTCACGGTCATTACTACCGGATTCATCATCGAATATGGCGCAGCCCCGGTCGGCCTTGCGCTGGGTTTATCGCCATGGATAGTCTTCTATATCCTGATGTGCACCGAGACCGGCATCTTCCTTGGCCTGTATGATATTTTTAATACCATCGGAGAGACATCTCCTCCCGTTGCCCGTTTCCTTGAAAAGACGCACCAGTACTCCCGCAGCTCGAAGAGCGTGGAGCGCTACGGCATCCTCGCTCTTGTGCCCTGCGAGATCCTGATCGGGGTCTATTTCTGTGCACCGGTCTCGTGGGTGCTCGGGTGGCGGGAGAACCGTGCCCTTCTCGTAACAATGACGGGGTACGTTCTCTCCCTCATCATAACCATAATCCTCACCATGGGACTCTTCGGGGTGCTGCTGCCATGACGGCTCCTTACCCGTCGCCCGGTACGCACGGGCCCACCCCGGTTCCCGAGCTGCTCGCCCCGGCGGGCTCCATGGAGTCGTTCCGGGCGGCAGCAGCAGCTGGCGCCGACGCGATCTACCTGAGCGGAAAGCGGTTCGGGGCCCGGAAATTTGCCGCCAACTTCTCGGATGAAGAGATCGAAGAAGCCATCCGGTACGCCCATGCCCGGGGCATCCGGGTCTATGTCACGGTCAACACCCTCATCCACGACCGCGAACTTGCCGTTGTTGCAGAATACCTCCTCTGGCTTTACGGGATCGGCGCCGATGCAGTGCTCGTGCAGGACACCGGCATTGCTGCTCTCGCACGGGAGGTAGTTCCCGGCCTTGCCCTCCATGCATCGACCCAGATGACCATCCATACCACGGGCGGGGTATGGTGGGCCGCAGAACATGGGATCTCCCGGGTCGTGCTTGCCCGCGAACTGACGCTTGCCGAAGTACAGAGGATTGCCGGGGCTACCCGGGACTCTGGCACCGGTCTTGAGGTTTTTGCCCACGGCGCGCTCTGCTACAGTTACTCAGGCCAGTGCCTTCTCTCATCGGTCATCGGGGGACGAAGCGGGAACCGGGGCATGTGTGCCCAGCCCTGCAGGAAACCCTATGCCCTTGTTGCCGGCAATACTGACGAGTTCGGCAGGCCGGAAAACATTAAGGAGATCGCACTTGACGAGCATTACCTTCTCTCGCCAAAAGATCTCTGCACCTGGTCCCGGCTCCCGGATCTTTCCGGCATCGTAACCTCCGTCAAGATCGAGGGGCGGATGAAATCGCCCCAGTACGTTGCCATCGTGGTCTCAACCTACCGGAGGGCCCTCGATGCAATTGCTGCCGGGACATGGAAGGAATCCCCGGGGGCACTCCGCGATCTCGCGATCGCGTTCTCCCGGGGATTCACACGGGGTTATCTCTTCGGGGACCGCCACGACACACTCATGGGCCGGGCTGCACCGGATAACCGGGGGCTCGAAATTGGTGTTGTCACGGGATATAACCGCGATCACGGAACTGCCGCGATCCGGCTCATCGGGGGGTATATTCCCGCTCCCGGCGACGGCATACGGTTCTCCGCCCCGCAGGCCGCGAGCGAATGGGGCTTTTCGCTCAATTCCGTGCCGGAACCGACCCGCGACGGGGTACAGATGGTCGTGCCACGCGCTCTCACCCCGGGAACCCGTGTTGCCGTCACCTTCTCCCGTGACCTTGAGAACCGGGCAAACCGTATCATCGCAGACCCGCCGCCGGACCTTGCCCGGCCCGTGCCGCTCGACCTGGCCATCTCGGTCGGGCCGGACGGGCGCATGACCATTGGCGGGCATATCCAGGTTCCGGGAAAGGATCCGGTACCATTCGATTTTTCTCCGGATTTCTGCATGGAGCCGGCCCGGTCGCAGCCACTTGGCCGGGACCAGCTGGAGCAACAGATGCGAAAGACCGGGGGTTCACGGTTTACGATCCGGCACATTTCGATCGATTATGCCGGCAACCTGTTCGCACCGGTTGCAAAGATCAACCAGGTGCGCCGGGATCTTCTAGCAAAGGCCGAAGAAGTGCTGGTACAGGCATCGCTGCCGTCACCGGAAGCCATTGCCCGGGCACATGACCGCTGGGAGAAGATCCGCAACCATTTCCCGGTGACTAAAGATCCCGCCCGGGTCGGGGCTGATGATCCGGTTCTCGCTCTTGCCGTGTACGCGGATACCCTGGAGGGCGTGCAGGCAGCCGCCGGGTCCGGCGCGGGGATCATCTGCCTTGAGCCGGATATCGCGATGGCAGGACATGGTTGTTCCCCGCCATCTTCCCGGCAGCCGTTTGCACAAATTGTGCAGGAAGCAAGTGAGATCTGCCGTGCCGCAGGGATACGGTTCATCTGGAAATTCCCCCGTATAACGCGGGATTCATACATGGATACCGTGCTCCCGGCCCTGCCCGCACTCGCCAGCAGTGGCGTGGGTGAATGCATGGTGGAGAATGCAGGAACCGGTTTTGCCCTGCTCCGGTCTGCTCCCGGGCTTGCACTCTCGGGCTCCACCGGGCTCAATATCTTCAACAGCGCTGCGGTCAGCGCAGCAGGCCAGTACCGCACCCTCACGCTCTCTTCCGAACTTTCCGGAAACGAGATTTGCACCCTGACTGCGCTCGCCGGACAGCACGGCAATCCCCCGGCATTCGCACTCATTGTCCAGGGAACATGCGAAGCAATGATCACTGAGGACTGCATCCCCCGCTTACCCTCGCATACCTGCCCCGGCATAAACAAAAACAGAAAACAGGCACCCGCAGAATTCCTTGGCCTGCGGGATGAGACCGGCCGGGTATTCCCGGTCCGGGCCGACGGGACCTGCAGGACCCGGATCGGGAATGCCGCCGAACTCTGCCTGATCGACCATCTCCCTGCAATCCGACGGGCCGGCATCCATGAAATCGTTATCGACTGCCGGGGAAAACCTGCCCGTTACACCAGGGAGATGACACGGATTTACCGGGAGGCTCTCGATTACACGAACTCCGGGCAGAAGACCTCACGCGATCCGGAGCTTTCTTCCCACAAAGAAGAGGTCCGGAAGATCGCCTGCGGGGGGATCACTGCAGGCCATTATCTCCGGGGCCTCGTGGAATAGCCCGGGCAGGGCAGAATATTCATCATACCCGGGCCAGATATACTATTCAAACCATGTCCCGGCCACCGGGACATAAAGGAGACGGAGAATGACTTCACCCATTGTTCTGGTAAATCTCAAGACATACAAGGAAGGCATGGGCAACCGGGCCCACCTGATCGCAACCGAAGCACAACGCGTGATGGCAGAAAGCGGGGTCACGATTGGCCTCGCGCCGTCTTATATCGACCTTCACCCGCTCGCCCATCACTTCGCCATCCCGATCTACTCACAGCACGTTGACGGGTGCGAGCCGGGAGCAAATACCGGCCATATTACGGTCGAGGCTATCCGGTCCGCAGGGGCAGCCGGATCCCTCATCAACCACTCCGAGAGGCGCCTGACCCTTGCCGAGATAGAATCATCGGTCCGCGGCCTCCAGTCCCACAAGCTCATATCGGTTGTCTGTTCCAACAATGTCATGACAAGCGCCGCAGCTGCTGCGCTCGGTCCGGACTATGTTGCAATCGAACCTCCCGAGCTCATCGGCAGCGGCGTTTCCGTATCGAAAGCCAACCCCGATATCATCAAAAATTCCGTTGCTGCCGTGCACGCGGTCAATAAAAACGTCAAAGTCCTCACCGGTGCCGGCATCCAGTGCGGGGAATGCGTGAAGATTGCCATCGATCTCGGGACGGACGGCGTCCTGCTTGCCTCAAGCGTGGTAAAATCCAAAGAGCCCGGAACCGTGCTGCGGGACCTGGTCTCAAAACTCTGATTGCCGGAGATCCCAAAAAAGGAAAACCTTTTTTTATTTCAGGAAAAGGTACCAGACCGCCACAATTACGATAAAGATAACAACCCCGATACCAATTACCGTCGTACTGCTGATTTCAGTGGATTCTTCTGCCATAATAACAATCCCGCGTGACACCCGGCCACGGCAATCGATCATCGGGAGTGTTTGTATAAATATTTTGTCCGGGTGACGAGGCGGGTATCCGGAATACCGCCCGGGCAAAGTCAGACAATCAGCGAGATCAGGTCATGCTTGGTGATAACTCCCCGCACCATCCGGCCCTCCACAACGAGCACCGCATGATTCTGCTGGAGGATGTTGATCACGGTCTCGACATCCATCTCCGGGGGAACTGTAGGAAAGCCGGTCTCCATGAAATCCCGGACCGAGAAATTGTGGGCCTTGTGCAGTCGCTGCTGCTCGATGGCCTTGACGATCACCGACTCTGATATGCATCCCACCGGTATCCCGCGTTCGATGACCGGGAGCTGGGAGATATTGTTCTTCTCGAAGATATCGACAGCACGGCTGATCGAGTCTTCAGGCTGCACGGAAAGGACCGGGGTATGCATGATCTGGATAGCATGGATCTTCCGGGGTTCAGAGCTGTTGAGCACATTGATGATCTTGTTGAGCGTACTGACACGGGGATCCACGTTGCCGGCTTCGATCCGCGCAACCATGGACTGGCTGATCCCTGCGCGTTTTGCAAGCTCCGTCTGTTTCATACCGAGTGTATCGCGGCGTGAGCGGAGCTCTTCAGGTGTTGGTATATGCATTGTTAATTACTGATGGTGATATGAATACATCAATGTTCCGGCTGATCCATCCATGGGGAGAGCCTGACGAGAATATCAGGTAAAATCCTGGTAACCGGGAGCCTTGGCCTGCCAGGAAATATGCATTGCACTCATTTTCTGCTTCAGGGCAACATTCTTTAAAGGGGGCAGGATTATAGCTGTTATCGATAATCCAACGGGAATTTTATTGGATTAGTGTTCAACATGAACCAGTCTATTGAAAGCGACGACGATGATGAAGGGGCCAATCGGGCTTTCCCTTCCTGTTTTGTTTTACCGCCGGCAGGTACTGCCGGTGTGATCCCCGCAACTTCCGGACACTATCACCGGCAGTTCCCGGTATCTTCCCGGTACGGGAGTATCCCCGTACGCCGGTACTGCGGGTTGATTGCCGGATGAACCATAGGTGGGGCATCTCCCCCTTCCCCGGAAATACGTTATCTGACGGAAACGGGATACCTTCGTGTGTCCCGCTCGTCTCGTTCAGCAGCCAGGAACAGGGCATCAGCCCGGAGGGAAGCCTGGTACCCGTGAAGGCCGGCAGCAGGCCGGTGGCAAAGAAAGAGCACAGCTTCCACAAAGATTCACAGTTATCTGTCTGGCGCGACGGTGCGCTCCATATTATCAGCGAGAGTTATGGTTACAAGACCGAAACCTATTACACCATTCTCCGGCACGAGCTCGATGGAACTGCGGTGCGGCCGGCAAGCAGTGCGGTGCTCGATGCCTACGTTGTACCGGTCTGCCTTGAACGGGCACAAATTGCCGGTATACCGGTCTGCGAATGGGGGATCTCGATGGTGTATGCCCCGCTCCCGTCAATCCTGTACGGCCTGAATTACTTTGCCAACACCTCCG
The DNA here is from genome assembly GCF_963678795.1 of uncultured Methanoregula sp. Classification (NCBI taxonomy): domain Archaea; kingdom Methanobacteriati; phylum Methanobacteriota; class Methanomicrobia; order Methanomicrobiales; family Methanoregulaceae; genus Methanoregula; species uncultured Methanoregula sp. The sequence continues at coordinate 1,847,729 of NZ_OY787453.1, forward strand.
ATTTCGTTGTTGTAAAAGATAACGAGAAAGCAAAGGAGACAGTCAGGCATATCACCAACAAGGGAAAGTACCCGTTCTGCTACCAGAAACTTTCCGATAATGCGGAGGTTACCAGCTGCATTTCCATCTTTGGCAGAACAGCGACAGGTTCCGACCAGATCGACACGATTGCACTTCAGGTCTACGATCTCTTCGCCATCCCCCTCGTCCGGCTGGTGCTGGTAAAAGATGGCGATACGTTCCGGCTCTCCTCGCTCTCCAGGACGCGGTACACGCAGATGTCGGTCGAAGAACGCTCTATCCTTTCTGCCTACATTTCCAACCAGGAGTTCCTATGAGCAGGCTGGGCATCTTTGTAGACCGCAAGACCATGTCGAACGCCGAGCAGCTGGGTGCCCTGATCCGCTGCCGTGATGTTGCCGAGTACCTGGGCCATAACGTGGAGTTCCTCTTTCCCGTGGATATCAACAAGATCCCGAAGATGGACGCCCTCTTTATCCGAACCCGGACTGACCCGATGAATGTCACCTACGTGGCATCCCGCATGGCAAGCTTCCACCACATCCCGGTCATCGATGACCCGCAGTCCATCCAGATCTGCGGGGATAAGATCAACATGTACTCGCACCTGATCAAAAAACAGGTCTCCCTGCCCAGGACGGTCTTTTTATCCAAACAGGATCTTAATGTCGAATGCGTTACGCGCCTCTTCGATGAACTCGGCACGCCCCTAATCCTCAAGGAACCATCAACATCGTTCTCGCTCAGGGTGGAGAAGGTAACGGACATTGCCGGGTTCTTCCGCGTTGCCCGGCGGTTCATCCGGCTCTCGGACTGGATTGTTGTCCAGCAGTATATCGAAAGCAAATATGACTGGAGAGTGGGTGTGCTTGACGGGAAGCTCCTCTACATCTGCAAGTATACAATCCCCTCCATAACGTTCAAGATCCAGGCATCCGTGAACGGGCATGTCGTGTACTGCGGTGTCGATAGCGTGCCTCCCGAGTCCGTCCCCCCGCACGTGATCCAGCTCGGTATCGATGCAGCAAATGCCATCGGCCACGGACTTTACGGTGTGGATATCAAGAACAACAATGGCGATGCATACGTAATCGAAGTGAATGACAACCCATCTATTGAGAGCGGGGAGGATGACTGCTATCCCCGGGTATTCGAGCAGATCGTCTCCCACCTGTTACCCGCGTGATTACCATGACTGACGACTGGCTTTTAAAGGCAGAGGATATCTGCCACACGTGCGGAGGACACTGCTGCGACAACGCACATCCCCCGCTGAGCTCTGAACGGATCGCGATCATCTTAAAAAAAGGTGACTTTCTCCACTGTATCGAAAAGGACGGCTACCATTTTATCCGGTCAAAGGCGAATGGCGAATGTTGCCTGCAACGGAACGGTAAATGCCAGATCCATGACTTCAAGCCGGAAACCTGCCGGGCAGGCCCGTTTACGTTCGATGTAAAAGGGGATACGATAGAGATTTTCCTGAAATTCGAGAGCATCTGCCCTATCGTCCGTCTTCTCAAGGAAATTCCTGAAGCCTACGAGCAACAGTACAACAGGGCCGTCACTCATATCACGCGCCTTGTCTCGCTCCTTCCGGAAGACGAACTGGAAGTCATCTGCCGGATCGATGAGCCGGAGACCGAGAAGGTGGGAGAGATCCCCAGGCAGTACCTCTGATCCCATGACAATCGGTACCGAGCACGAGTATTCCATCAACGACCCCGGTTTTCGCCCTCTTCCGGTCTCGGACCAGATCCTCAAATCCATCTGCGGCCGGTTCGAGAGCGAGATCGTCTTTGGCGATGTGAAACTGGGAAAGGAGCTCCAGAAGACGGTTCTCGAAATCATCCCCCGTTCACCGTCCGGCGATCTTTTACCATTGGAAACCCGGATCCACCGGGGCGTCAGAAAATTCTATGACATCTTCCATGACCGCTATGTGCTCCTCGGCCTGGGCATGCACCCGACCCTCAGGCTGGACGAGACAGCCGTCTGGGATCATGATGAAGGTGAATACTACGAGATCTACGACCGGCTCTTCAATATCCGGCAGCACGGGTGGCTGAACATCCAGGCGCTGCAGGTAAACCTCTCCTACCGGAATGAGAAAGACCTTGTCGGCACCTACAACCGGATCCGTTCCCTCCTCCCGTACCTCATCGCGGTCACGGCTTCCTCCCCCATGGTGGAAGGCCACCTGACCGGAACCTGCGACAACCGCCTGCTCTATTACCGGGACAACCAGAAGATGATCCCGCAGATCTGCAACAATATCCTCCCGGAGAAGATCCGGAGCACTGCCGATTATAATGCAAGGATGGACGAGGTATACGCCATCCTGCGGGGACACGGGGCGGAGATCCTCTGCGAGGAATGGGTCAACTCCTCGGGGCTCATCATCCGGTTCTCCCGCAGGTGCCTCGAGATCAAGGCCCTGGACGAGCAGGAATGCGTGCACTCGGACATGGCAGTCTGTGCATTTGTCCGCTCGCTTCTCAGGAACAGGTCCTTTTCCCCTGAAACGGACCACGGCGCCCTCACCAGCCTCATGGAGCAGGTAATACGGCAGGGAACGGAAGGCATCCGGCCGGAATTACGGAAGCTGTACTCCGCAGCATGGCAGAGTGCCACCGATGACGAGCGCCGTTACCTGCCGGTCATCGAAAACAGGATAGAACACGGGTGCCTTGCTGAGCTGATAACGAGAGAGCTTTCCCATAACAGGGAGATCAATCCAGTCCTTGCCGGGCTTGCATCCTGCCTCCGGGAGAACCGTTCCTGGACCCCATGATAGTGGGAATTGATAAAGCAACGGGCCACATCAGAATCACACAAACTCCTTTTCGAGTAAAGCATGGCGGGTTTCCTGAAAACCCAGACAATTTATTTGGGTTCACGGTCGTGAGAGGCGGCCCCGGCAGCCCGGTTCCTGCAGTCGGGCAGCGTGAATGAGAACGTGGCCCCTTTCCCGACCTGGCTTTCCGCCCAGATGCGTCCGCCATGACGCTCGATAATCCGCTGCACCGTTGCAACACCGATCCCGGTACCCGGAAACTCCGATTCGGTGTGGAAACGGGTAAAGGGCCTGAACAGGTTTTCTGCCTGGGCTGCGTCGAATCCCGCACCATTATCGCTGACAGAGAAGATCTTCTGCCCGGCATCGCTTGTCATCCGGGCTTTGATCTGCGCCTGGCTCGTTTTTCCCGTGAACTTCCAGGAATTATCCACAAGGTTCTGCACGGCCATGGAAATGAGGGTCCGGTCACCGTATACCACCATCCCTTCATCAATATCAATGGTCACATCCCGGCCCGGCTGCTGCTCCCTCAGATCAGTAGTAAATTCCCATACCATCTTTGAGAGATCCACTTCCTGGCAGTCGAGAGCGAGCCTCCCTGCCCGGGAAAATTTGAGCAGGCTCTCGATCATGGTGTTCATCTTCACGCTGGCAGCACGGATACCGGTTAAGTATTTCTGGACATTTGGATCAAGACCCTTTCCCCCGATATTATGGATAACGCCGCAATAGCCATCGATTACCCTTAATGGGGCCCGCAGGTCATGAGAGATGGAATAGCAGAAGGATTCCAGTTCCTCATTTTTCAGCCTGAGTTCGATCTCCTGGCGTTCAACCGTCTCCTTGGCCCGCTTTTTTTCCGCCAGCTGCAAAATCATGTTCCGGAGTTCTGCAAACTGGAGTTCGACCTGGGTGCCTTTCTGGAGATAATATGCAGCCCCACTGTTGAGCGCCTCTATCGCAACCTCTTCCCGGCCTTTTCCGGTGAAGATGATGAAAGGCGTCTCATTTCCCTGTGCTTTTAAAGTCTTCAACAGGATAATGCTGTTCGTACCCGGGGGCAGTTCATAATCCGCCACGATCACGTCAAATGAACGGGTTTTGAGAAGCACAAGAACCTCCTCCGAGGATCGTGCCAGAGTAAAATCCCGGAAGCCCTGCTCTTCGAGCAGGATCCTGCTCATCTCAAGAAAGTCGGGATCGTCATCAACGAGTAATATTGCAATGTCGTCCATCCTGGATCATCCACCCGGCCCTGCACCCGGATTCCTGCCGGAGCCTGGATACTGCTGAAATTGAAAATGTGGAGTAAGGCAGGAAAGAAGATCCCGGGCCACCGGTAAGGATACCATGGGTTCCAGGGGGAACCCCGGCACCGGTTCTGCTGCTGCCATGAATTGTACTGCTCATCAGACCGTGAACTTGGCCATCTCGCGGGAGACATTATCCGCGATCTTGTTGACGTTTTCTACAACCCGGTTCACTTCGCTCACCGAAGCGGTTGCTTCCTCGGCAGCTGCTGCAGCATTGCTTGCCTCCTTTGCAGTGCTCTCGATCTTGGAGCTGACTTCATGGACGCTTGCCGTGATCTCCTGGACCGTTGCTGCCTGCTCCTGGCTTGCGGCGGCTACTTCAGCTGCTGCATTTGCCACACCTTCTGCCGCAACCTTGATCTTCCGGAAGGCTTCGAGCGCTTCGGCAGACATCTGGGTGCCCTTCGTAACATGGTTTTTTGCATCATCCATGGCAAGGGCAGCCTCTTTTGTCGATTTATTGAGGGTGGCGATCATCTCCCCGATCTTTTCTGCGCTGCCCCTTGATTCCTGCGCAAGGGACTTGACTTCAGTTGCCACAACGGCAAATCCCCGGCCGGCCTCGCCCGCCCGCGCCGCTTCAATGGCCGCGTTGAGGGCGAGCAGGTTGGTCTGGTTGGCAAGGTCGCTGATCAGCGTGACGATCTTGGAGATACTCGCCATCTGGGTTTCTATATCATGGACTACATTATACACGATTGTGCTGGATTTGGCAATATCCCCCATGCCTTTCTCAACATTTTCAGCAATGACGGCACCGGCTTTTGAGACATCACTTGCCTGTTTTGCCTGGTTGGAGACCCCTTCCATGCTGGACGTAACCTGCTCGACAGCTGCATTCATGTCTTCCATTGCCTTGAGCACCTGTTCGACCCCCATGGCACTCATGTCGGCGTTCTCGTTGACTTTCTGGGCATTCGTTGCAATATGGGCGGAGGCCGAGGCTACCTCGTTGAGGCTGTTGAGAGCCTCCTGCGCGGAAGATGTAAGATTTGCGGTCTGGACATTGACACCCTTGACCGCTGCAGATACGGCAATTCCTATACTATTGAGGGACTCCTTGAAGACGAGGAAATCGCCGGCAACTTTGAGGTTGTCATCCATCCGGACAGAGAAATTCTGCCGGGCATATGCCTGCGACATCCGGAGCGCTTCATTGACGGGTTTGATAACCGCATCAAGCGTATTGTTGACACCTTCGACGATCTTCCGGTAATCTCCCTGATGCCGGTTAACATCGGCCCGCACGTCGAGTTTTCCTGCAACGGCAGCAGCAGCAAGCGTGTTGGCATCAGCAATCATGAGCTGGAGTGCATCCCTTACTTCAGAGATCGCCGTATTGATGATAACAAACTGGTCATGCGCTTCCTGGGTGTTCTCATTTGCGGGAGGGAGAACCAGTTTGAACTTCAGGTCGCCCTGGGCCATCCGGGTAAGATCATCGGACAGCGTCTTGAAATAGGAGCTCTGGTATTGCGTGAATTCCGCTTTTGCGGCCTCGATCTTACGTTTTTCGGTATTGTCGTTATAGACCGCCATCAGGGCCACGATGCTCGAGTCTTTATCCAGGAGCGGGATCGTGTGCTGTTCGAGATAATGGACGCCGGTCGGGAACTCGACAGTCACCTGGCCGGTGACTCCTTTCTTTGTTTCAAGAGCTTCGCGGATGTTATGACCGCTCTTTTCCAGCACCTTGAAATCCCGGATACTCATGCTCTGGAGTTTTTCTTCCGTAATCCCACTCAGCACGAGGAAAGCGTCATTGGCTATTTTGATATGATAGTTGGTGTCCACCAGGATCAGTGGCTGGGGGTTCTGCATCATCATCGTGAACGCCAGCTGTTTTTGTTTTTTGGCCTCGTCCGTCTGTTTTTTTATCTTTTCGGCCTGGGCTTTCTCCTTCTCGAACTCCTCGATCTCGCGCTTCACTGCCGGGACCAGCCGGGAGTACTGGCCTTTTACAATAAAGTCATGGGCGCCGGCCCGCATGGTGTTGACGGCAGTCTCCTCGCCCACCACACCGGAGAGGACAATGAAGGGAATGGTCACGCCCAGTTCTTTGACAAGAGCGAGCGCTTTCATGGCACCAAAATTGGGGATATTATAATCACAGAGAATAATGTCCCATGCCTCGCGGCCCAGGGCTGCTTTCATCCCCTCCGCGGATTCAACCCGTGTATGGGTAACCGCAAGGCCGCCTTTCTGGAGTTCGAGTACAACAAGCGTGGCATCATCTGGTGAATCCTCAACAATAAGCACATTAAGGTTTGGGGTCATGTTCATGTCTGTCCTTAAGTGTGTATTTCAGCGGTTCAGTCTTTATTGTTTCCCCTCATTTCGTACCAAAGAAGATCAATATTCCTCAACATGAACTCAGCACGAGCCTACCCCCGCCTTTCGCAACGGTATCCCGGGCTATGATTTCACGCTCGCAAAAACGGTACCGGAGTTTGCCGGCCACGTACTCCTGCATGTTTTCATCGGAGATTTTATCGTTCCACCCCAGGAACCATCCGGATTCTCACTTACCATGCAGTAAACGTTTGAGATTCGCGATACGGTCGACCGGGGATGTGCAGGGCAATGTTCCTGAGAAGATCGCAATAAGGATGAAGGAAAGAGAATGCGCGATACCGGGCCGGTAACTGGTCCGGTGGACTTACAGCGTTACTTTCTTAATAATCTGTCCGTGACGGAAGACCGTTATCCCGCCGCCGCTCTGCGAGACCACAATCCCCACGGTATTGGTCACCTGCGAGATTGCGGCAACCGAGTTGTGCCGGGTTCCCATGCCCGGCGGAAGGGAGACATTGCTCGTATCGACCGTGATGTACCGGCCAACCGCCTCGACAAAACCATCACCGGTGATGACAAACGCACCGTCAAGCTGGGCAAGGGCCTTGATATTTTCCTTGAGTTCGGCATTGGTGACTACGCGGAGCTCGGGCTTGTGGCCCTCGAACGGGTTCAGGATGATCTGACGGGATTTCTCGAGCACGTTCTTCGTGTCCCCGATCAGGAATGTCGTACCAACAGGTTTTCCTTCACGGCCCTCGATCGAGATCTCCGTGCAGATATGGAAGACCGCATCGAAGACCTCGTCTTTCACATCCGTATCCACGATTACGGTATCCTTCCAGGAATCCGTGCTTATCCGGACTTCACCGGTCCGCTGTTTCCGGTCCGTGATATCGTGACCTATGCAGAGGATCTCCACGATGTGCCCCTGCTCATCGCGGATCGCCTTGTTGATCCAGGCAATCCAGACATGGTCGCCGTTCCTGCGGATATTCTCGTTCACGTTAACGGCGTAACCTTCGGCATTGAAGCCCAGGTCGTTTACCATCATCGAGAGATCGTGCTGGACCCGGGTCTTCTGCGGGACAATGGTTCCCACAACATTCCTGCCGATAACGTCCTCGCTCGTATAATCGAAGAATGTCAGGGCATAGTGGTTGAAGAACGTGATGTTCCCCAGGGTGTCCATCCGGATGATGATGCTCTGCGTGTTCTGGAGGATCTCCCGGTACTTGCTCTCGCTCTCTTTTACAGCATCGGCCATCTTCTGCCGCTCGGAATTATCCGTAACGACAAACGTTCCGCCCGCCGTTACATCACGGGGATCAAGTGGCTGCACCTGGACATGGCAGGGCAGGATTGACCCGTCCTTTTTTAAAAACCTGCAGTCCGCGTGCAGGAGCCCGCCGGCATCCCTCCGGATAAGGAACTCCCGGCATGCCTGCTCGTACTCTTCGGCAGTCCTGAAAAAGGAGCGGAGATCCTTTCCCACAAGACCCAGCTCTTCTGCGCCGATCATGGCGGCGAACGGGTGGTTCACCCACCCCAGGATACCGTTTCGCATCTGGAAGATCCCAAGGGGCGTAGCCGACAGGATGGTTGCCAGCTGCTCGTTCTGGGTCTTCTGGTCCCACTCGGCCTTCCGGCGCATGGAAGTCTGTTTGATGAGATTGACCATCTCGAAGAGCTGCGGCCGGATATCACCGGTTTTAGGGAGTGAGATCTCGATCGCGGTCTTCACTTCCTGGAGAGCGATCTTGTTTGCTCCCCTCCTGCTGAGCAGGATCACGGGCGTAGTATTCCGCATGGACTTAAGGTATTTTAAAAACTCGATCCCGTTCATGTCCGAGACGAACTCGATCCCGTTCACGTCCGGGGCCTGCTCGCAGGAGATGATGATATCGAACTTCCGGCCTTCGAGTTTCTCTATTGCATGCTTGGTGGACCGGGCTGATTCCACCTTGAACTCCCCGGTCTTTTCAAGGAATGTACGGATTTGCAGGAGAAGATCAGTATTGTCGTCGATAAACAAAACAGAGATCATCGGGCATCTCCCGTAAGAAATCGCGTGGAATTCACTTATATCAGGTGGATGGCCTGACGATAAATAGTTGTTGAGAACCGGGAATTATACCAGGCCGGCAGGAAAAAAGGTATTATTCTGTGTGCTGGACGATTGCCAGCTGGTACATCCAGTCCATGAGCGGATGGCACTCTTCCACAATGCACTCCAGCTCGCAGCCGATGCACGGTATCAGTTCATCGCCGGCAAGGAGATCGGCAGGATTAACCGGCATCTGCTTTGCCCGCAGGAGGTAGGTCTTGATCCCGTCTTTCTTGAACTCGATCCGTTCGATGAGACCGCCTTCCTCAAGTTTTTTCACGATCCGGGAACACTTCCGGCTGTCAACACCCAGCTCTTTCCAGAGCTCGCTCTGAAGAACACCTTCAGATCTCGACTGAATCAGTTTCAGTCCTTCATCTACCGGATCTCCCATTTCGTATCTCCTCCAGATATGATGTTCAGATTACCGGCGCAATAGTGAGGATATTATTCCCACGGATTACGACCGTGCCAAGACTCCGGCCCCTCTGGTTGTCGACAAACTCGGTTGTCTCTTCCATGTGGATGTTGAGATATTCATCAACGGCCACGAGGCGCCCCTGCAGCTTCCGGCCTTCGTCTTTGATCTCGACGGAAATTTTTGAATCGACGAGCGCAAACACTTTCTTTATTGGCAAAACAATTCCGTTAACCATCTGCCCTAATTTGGGATGCAAGATAATTAAAGTTTGCTCATCGACAATTCTGCAGGCGGAACCTGCTGGTCCGTATGCAGGCAGGATAATCCCTGAATCAGAGATAATCAACTGCTCTTGGGAGCTTTTTTCCCATCGTGCTTCCGCACCCGCACGCTTTAGCATTGCCCATGAAATGATAGTCACTCATACGGTTGAATCTTTTACATTAGAATAGAGAGAGTCCCCCCACAAATAGTAAAAGAGCTGGAATATCCCGGGAATCGGGCGATAACTACTCAGTAAAAAAATTATTCGGGAATCGGAGCCCAACGCGTCCTGAGATCTTTTTCAACAGCAGGAAGCGTCGTATACTCCATCTCCTCGAGCGATAGGCGATGGGGTTCGAAGGGGCCCTGGGAACGGATCATATCGGCAAGATCATTGCACCTCGATCGGACCCGGTCAAATGACGGGTCATCAAACATGTCCGCGGGGCCGATCAACTGACCATTGCAGATCTGAAAACCGAAGCAGATGACACGGGGCGGACCATCGAACCGCGCCATGTTTGCATCACAGAGACCTACCGGCATAAAGGGGCCATGGTGGGATCCCCGCATCCAGCCGGCCACAAGTACCGGGGTGCAGAAGGGTTCGAGCACTTCGCCGACAGCAGGAAAACCACTCTGGGAGCGGACGATCATGACCGGGTCGTCCTTACCCACATATCTTCCGGCGATCAGGCTCAGGCGCTGGGTGCTGCTGGCGGCAGCAATCTCGCCATCCCGGGTGAATACATGTTTGATGACGTACCGGGACGGTGCCCCGATATAGGCAAGAAGGCTGTAGGTCTCTTCGGGGCATTTGAACATGATCATGCGCTTTTCCATGAGGTCGTGGACTTCGAAAGTAAAACCCTTGCGCATCGAGGGGTCTATTACCAGACCAGAGGTGTTGAACGGATCGGCAAAGATCTTGTACAGGAAATAGTTCCATGCACCCGGCTCGGTCTTGTCTGCCATAAAAATGAGTACCGGATCGCTCGCCCGCTCCTCAAATTCCATCTCCGCAACGCCGGGTCCAAGACCCTTGACATTGCCGGAAAATGCATCGGATAGCATGTCCTGGCCGGCACCATAGAGTTTCATGCTCTTTGCGATCTTTGTGCATTCCATGAAGACATCCCATGCCAGCTTATGCACTTTTTCATTATCCACGCCATGGGTATGCGTCATGATCAGCTCAAGGTCATCACCGCAGTGCGTGACGAAGGCGTCAATAAGAAGCCGGCCCTTCTCCTCCTTGAGCATCTTTGCTGCCTTTTCCAGCAACTTCGGGTGGGTACGAGAGTGTCCGGGAAAACTGCCCACATCCGCTTTTATCACAGAGATGGTTGTCTTTGGCATGCTACAACATTGCCGCATCCAGACAAAAATATATGGTATAGTTTATTGAGAGGATTTTCTGACTGCCAAGGCGGATCCGTAGGCGCCGAAGGCCCTGAAAAAGAGGAGACTCTCCGCGTAAGCCATCGCAACCATTGCCTGCTCGGTTGCTTCTTCCACGGAATAGATCTGTTTGTAGAATTCTTTTATCGCCATCTTGCAGTTCCCGTCAAAGATCTGGCGATCCTTCTTGCCGGGGTTCAGGGGCCGGTATTTCTCAAGGGTCCAGTCCTGGATCTCCTTGTATAAAGCAGGTTCGTAAATTTTGAAGGTATTGAACGCCACATCCTGCCAGAACGTCCCGACATTGCCCTTGATGATATCGCCCTTGGGGAAATGAAGGTTGATCAACTCGCGGGGAGTGCCGGTGATACCATGCTGGGCGATACCCACGTGCAGCTTGTTCTTCCGCAGGGCTTCGGCAATAGCTTTTGTCTGGGGGATGTCGATGGAGAGCTGTTCTACCACATTTCCGAGTGCATCATAGGTATGGCCGTGGGTGCTGCCGTTTGCTATGGCAAGCGCATGAGGAAAGACATTGTTCTCGTTGAGCGCCCGGATATACTCGACAGCTTCCTCGGGTTTGGTCAGGATGAGGCCTCCGGTATCCTTTCTCCCGATCTCCCCGACTTCCACTTCAAGGCCGAACTCCCGGTTGTTCATCCGGCTCTTGATGTAGCGTGCCAGTTCCGTTGTCACGCGGATATTATCTTCAAGTTCTTCCCGGACCGTCTTTCCCTCGAAATTGAAAAGGTGTGATGCATCGATCGCAAAGGAGGTGTAGCCGGCCTGCACCTGGGCATCGATCAGCTGTTTTGTTCCCTCGACCTCGGCTGCATCCCCTTTCTTGATGGTGATGTGGTCGGCATGGAGGGCCCAGACATCGAATTTCACGGCCTGCGCTGCTGCATTCATCTTTGATGAGAAATCCTTCGGGGTCATACCGGTATATCCACCCTTGAGATCGCACTCAGACCGGGCGAGTTCCATGATGACTGCCGAATCGGTATCTTTTGCAGCCTGGAAAATACCTTTCGCTACTGCAGCTATCCTCACATTTGCAGCCATGACAATGGCTTTTTTACCGGAAACACCATTCAGGATGGTTGACCCGGAGATTGGACCGAACGCGTTATCCTTCATAGACTGATCACACCTCTTTTTTCATCCTTCCGACATATACTTTTCAATCAGCCCGATCTCATTCTTGCTCCCCACATAGATGGGAGTGACCTGGTCGATCGCATCGGGCTTGATCTCCAGAATATCAGCCCTGCCGTTGCTGATCGCACCCCCGGCCTCATGGATGATCTTTCCCATGGGGTTGGCCTCGTACAGCAGCCGCAGCTTCCCTTTCTCCCGCCCCTTGAACCCGGGATACGTGAACACCCCGCCCTTGTGCAGGATCTGGTGGACATCGGCCACGAAACAGCCGCTGAACCGGAGCTTGTAGCCGGAGTGTTCGAGGTGCTCGATCCAGCGGGCATGCGCCGGCAGGTAATCGCGTCGCAGCGCACCCGGGGCGTAAATTTTCCCGTCAGGGATCCGGATATCCTGGTGCCGGAGGATGAAGTCCCCGTCCTCGTCAAGCACGAACTCGTGGACCCCCTTGCCGGTCGTCAGGGTCAGGATCGTGAGCGGCCCGTAGAGGAAATAGAGAGCAGCTACAAGGGTTTTTCCCTTTTCGAGCACGTGACCGGGATAGATTCCGATGATGGATCCAACGCAGAGGTTGACATCAATGAGGGAGGATCCGTCCAGGGGATCGATGACAACGCCAAACTCAAATTTCGGGTTCTCAACCTCGATGATAGTATGCTGCTCTTCGGTTGCTATGTAGCGGACAAGACGGGCTTTTTTTAAGCCGTTGATGAAAATCCCGTCCGCAAACACGTCGAGCGCCATCTGGGCTTCGCCATACGTATTGTGGGTCTGCTCGTGAGCCGGCGTTTTTGTTAAGTGAAACCCTTTTTTGACATGCTGGGCCTGCTCACTCAGAAAAAGAATGAGTTCTGTCAGGCTTTTTTCTGTTCCCGCACCGGCGAGAAATTCCTTGAGTATCATGATATTTCGCCTTCCTCTGCCACAAAGAGCATTAAACGATTGGATTATCCTTCGAAGGATATCCTTATCCGGTATACCTGTTTGATTCCGAGGTTTATCAGGATTATTATCCTTGCCAGACCATCTGCTCCCCGGGCACTTCCCGCAGGGATCCGGGGTGAGATCTGATTTGCAGGGACGTATCTGAAGTTACACCACGGAGATCTGGCCAGGTTGCATTCACGGGTAAAGATCACGGAATAATGCTTCGTGCTTCTCCGGGTAATTGAGAAATTCCAGTAGGGGATCCCGTTTCCTGACGAGGTCGTAGAGTGGATCGGGTATGGCATCGGATACATCACTGAGACGTTGCGCCCTTACAAGTCTCAGGGTCGTATGTTCAGGATACGCAGGGTTTTTTACAAATTCCCCGTCTGCCATCTCAAAGTACGCGGCCCCGTGACGGGATTCATAGCCCAGGTAATCGCTCGAAAACCGGGATGAGACCAGGTTTGCCATCTCGAGTACCGAATCGCGGGACGGGTTGATGGTGACATGACCATAGCCGGAAGGAACCACCACGACATCTCCTGCACGGGCAGAGATCATTACTATATCGGAACAATCCCGGGTCTGGATAAGGTAATGTGCCTCACCGGCAAGCACCTCATAGATCTCCGGATATCCTGCTCCATCAGGGTCGTCCGGGTGATAGTGGCCTTTTGTCTTGATGAATTCCCCACAGAGTTCGCGGGGCGGTATCACCGTGATGTCAAAACGGATCTGCTGTTCCTCCATCCACCGGCGGTCTTCGGGTGAAGAATTAACCCCGCGGTACATATGATACACAGGACCAGTGCATTCACAGGCAGGGTCCGCAAGTACCGCCCAGAGATCTTCAGCATAACGGATGACGGGTGAAGGAAGCGGGTGCTCCCAGCTGGCCGGATGCATATCCATCCGGAGCATCTTATCGGGATGGGGAGACTTAATGGTCATTTTCTCCCTCCGGTAACCGTATTCGCGAGTTCATAGAATTCGGGATCTACCGTTTTAAGCTGCCGGACCGCTGAATCAATGGTGATTGCAGTTATCCGGTTTGATTGCAGGGCCACCATTTTTCCGAAATCCCCGGCATGGATCAGATCTACGGCAGCAACACCGAACCGGGTGGCAAGGACACGGTCATAGGCAGTGGGCGAACCTCCGCGCTGGACATGCCCGAGCGTAGTGACACGAGTTTCCACACCGAGACACCGTTCCAGCTCTTTCCCCAGCATGTTCCCCACACCGACGAATTTTTCATGCCCGCATTCATCCCGGTCAGACTCGGGGACGGGAGGGACACCGATATCCTCCCGGTGCGCCCCTTCGGCAATAACGACAATGGAGAACTTTTTTCCTGCCTCGGAACGTGCGCGGAGTTTTTCACAGACCTCTTCAAGGGTAAAGTGTACTTCCGGGATGAGAATCGCATCCGCACCGCCGGCTATTCCTGCAGTGAGGGCAATCCATCCGACATTGCGCCCCATCACTTCAACAACAATGATCCGGTGATGGGACTCGGCAGTGGTATGGAGCCGGTCTATCGCCTCGGTCACGGTAGAGACGGCAGTGTCGAAGCCGAACGTGACATCGGTTCCGCTGATGTCATTATCAATGGTCTTGGGGACTCCTACGAGATTTATTCCCTGAAGTGCAACATCCCGCGCCGCCGAGAGGGTCCCGTCACCCCCGATGACAACCAGGGCATGAATGCCGTATCTTTTCATGTTGTACTGGATCTTCTGGAAATCCGCCTTGTCAGCGAGAGGGTTTGTCCGGGATGTGCCAAGGATAGTCCCGCCTTTGGGAAGGATCCCGGATACCGAGAAATCGGTCAGCGGTTCCACATCGCCGTCAATGAGCCCGAGCCACCCGTTCCGTATCCCGAGTGTCTCGAAATCATACCTGAATCCTGCCCGCACAACGGCCCGGATCACTGCATTGAGTCCCGGGCAGTCACCTCCTCCCGTCAGCACACCGATTGTTTTCAAGGCCTTTTTCCTCCCTACGTTCATGATACCATGTCAAGGTATATGTTAATTCCCCATGCCTGCTGCATTTTCCTCACCTGCTCGTCTCCATGAAAATCCGACGGTGGATGATCCGCCAGCAGAGGATGAGCTGGGCCAGGTCCCCTGCCGTCACGTAATGCCGGTTCTTGAACAGGGAGATCGGCCGGACGCGGGTCTGCTGTTCGATGCTCCGCTCCAGTTTTTTAACAACATGTTCACTCAACTCCCCGTCGATTATGAGCTGTCCCATGCGCTGTCTTCCCTGAATGCTCGTCTCGAATTGGAGGCTGAAATTCCTCTCGGAAAGCGAGAGGATGGAATAGAGGTCAAGCGAGAGATCGATATTCTCGATCGTCTGTTTCATCCGGTTCTGGACAAGCGTTATCCGGTACACATTGCGCTCTTCACCCAGTGCCGCCCCGTACCGGGAATAACCGATGCCGATAACCGCATCGGCAAATTCCTTCTGTGGATCAATAAATTTAAGGTAATCCGGTTCCCGCCGGGATATTTCCCTCATAATCTCATCACGCGAATACCCGCGTTTTTCATGTCCCGGCGGATTTTCCAGTCATATTTCACTTCTTTTACCGGGTCCACAAAAAGGGTGAAATCCAGGTACGTTCTGAGAGTAGGGGTAGAGAACGTGTGAAGTCCTTCGAGAATAAGGATCTTCCTTGGCCGGAATATGACGGGAGGATCGAACGTGCCGGTCCCGTGGTTGTAGACTGGCTTTTCCACGGGAACGCCGCGTTTGAGCAGGATGAGATCTTTTTCAAGCTGGTCGATACGGTTTGCTGCCGGGTCAAGTGCGGTAAGTCCGGCACGGATACGACCGGCCCGGTCGAGACGGTGGTAATCATCCAGGGTTATGGTAGAAACCAGGTCATTGCCAAATATTCTCCGGATACCCCGGGTAAACGAGGTTTTTCCCGATCCGCTGTCACCGGCAACACCAATGGTAAAAATATACGGGGATGCTGCGATCGTGTCTTTGAAATTCACCGTGTGCATTCCGGATCACATGGAATTACAGGCCGGTGAAAATGGCCGGGTTCCTGCAGAATACGTAGCGACCCTTTGCGGTACAAAAACTGTGGAAAATGAGAGAACGCGGGAGAACATTGCAGGGTCCACGCAATACCATCGCTACCGTTTTTTCTCCGGGGGCTCCCCGATTTTCGGGAAAAATATGTGATAACGGGGAAGCGGAGCGGGCCGGTAATTCATGCTGATACCCGGGAGTAGGTGTCGGTCAGTCTCTGTACTATGGGCCCCCACAGGAACAAGCGATCCACCTTTTTTCTCCCCCGCATTCCAAGGGCACCCGCATTCCACGGCTCACTGATCATGGTATTGATGCCCCATGCAAGGGATTCGGGTGTCGGCTCCGTTTTTATCCCGTTCACAAACGCGTCGATATTTTCACCCAGCCCGCCGACATTCGATGCCACGACACCCTTTTCCGCGCTCCAGGCTTCCAGCAGTACAAGGCCGAACGGCTCATTCCGGCTGGGAATCACGACCACATCAGCAGCATTGAGAAGACGGATATATTCGGAATCCGGGATATACCCGACAAAATTAACGGGAAGGTCTTTGGCGCGTTCCCGGAGATACTGCAGCATTCCGCCGTCACCGGCCACGATGACTTTCGCATCCCAGCGGTACTGGCAGACCTGTCGGACCGCTTCAACGAAAAGGTCCGGCCCTTTCTGGTAAACCAGCCTGCCGACAAAGAGAACCAAGGGGGCATAGGGATGAATTCCATAGGCTTTCTTGACCTCCCCCGGATCGATCTCAGTACGGTATTGCCGCGGCACCACGCCGTTTGGTATCACATCGCATTTTTCCTCGGGCACATTGTACAGCTGCATCACTTCATGCTTGAGCGTGGACGAGACTGCAGCTACCCGTTTTGCGATCAGGCCACCATACCATTCCTTGCCGGATATTTCCTTGAACTCCCACCAGTCCCCGGTCTGGTTTCCGTTCCGTCCGAATTCCGTTGAATGGTAGGTCAGGATGGTGTTGCGGTCCTGCAGGAGATGGAGTGCCTGGACCGGGTGCCAGTCATGGAAGTGAAGGAAATCAAATTTCCGAAACCGGTCACAACCATGGAACTGTTCCACCATAAGCCGGCTCATGTGGTCGCAGTATTCGACAATATTTTTTCCGGCCGGCCGGCAATAGTGGTATTGCACACCATTCACGGTCTGATCGGGAATGTTCCCGCGGGTAAAGAAATGGACCTCGTGGTTTTGTTTTACAAGCGTTTCTGCAAGGTTGGTTGCAGCATTGGCAAGTCCGCCAACCCGTTCGGCATACATCGATTCCCAGCAGAAGAATGCTATTTTAAATGACTCCATAACAGTTCCCTCCGCTCCTTTACAACGCGGGTCAGATCGTGGCGTTCCTGTAATCCATCTATACTTTCGGCCAGGTGGGGATCATCAAGCACATCATTGATCCAGTTCTTAAAATCGCCCCGTTCGATATGGTACTGGATCGAGTCATTCGGCACAACGTAGAGCAGTTCTTCGAACTGGTCCAGGTTGTAGGCCGTGTGGCCGATGAAGCCGGACGGGCCGGCGAAATGGAACGCATGTTCGGGGGCAAGAGTCCGCAGGGTCTTCGCCGATCGCCGGTTCTTCATCACCCGTATCGTGCGGGCTTCATAGTCAGCAATGATCTTCATATAGGTCTTGAACGCGTCCTCGGCCTCATGGTGACTGAAATAGGTGTGAACTTCACCGCAGGTGCCGTATTTCGAAGCCATGTAGTAGAAATGGTCGCTCGTCTGGAGATACCGCCAGATCGGTTTGTCGACCGCATAGGGCCGGGCCGACTGGACGGCATGGAACGCGGTTTTCTGCCGGTCGTTCCCCATCCAGGCCGAAGTGTCTTTTTCTATATCGGCCCAGGAGATGGTTTCCCGTACATCGATATCGTCAACAGGTTCATGGGAGGCAAGGACCTGCGAGGGAAGCACGGTCTCAACACCCCGCTGACCCAGTTCGCCCGGTAATGCCCGGAGGAAATCGAATATACCGGTCTCCTGCCAGAAATGTTCGCCAAAGGTTTCGTAATCCAGGAAGACGTTGATGACATCCCCGGAGGACGAGGCAATCCACTGGGCATACGTGTCGGCAGTGAGGGGATACATGTCCCAGGTACGGTTGGCAAACCTGAACGCGATATCATCGGACAACTTGGTATTGCGGAGGAGGACCGGGAGGTCCTGGCACCGGTACACGTAATCCGGGCTCCGCCAGCCAAGTACCCGGTCTACGCCTTCGGTAAAAATACCATTAAAATCCATCTCCCGGATGGTGGCGGCAATATCATTATTGAATGTAAATTCCGTATTCTCGAAAACAACCGGACGGACCCGGAACCGGTCGTACATCAGATCGGAATGCATCCTGACCTGTTCAGTGAACTCTGTTTTATCGGAAAAACAACTGGCAATGCTGTGATAATAGGTCTGCCCGATGAGCTCGGTATTTTTATGCCGGGCCACATCTTCAAACAGCGAGAGCGTCTCGGGGCTCCACCGCTCGAACTGTTCGATTACAATACCGGACAAGGAAAATGCGCAGGAAAAACCTTCATCAAGCTTTTCAAGTATTATCCGCGTTGCAGGGTTGTAGCACTTATCGGCTACGCGTAACAGTATTTCCTTGTTAAGTCC
Source organism: uncultured Methanoregula sp. (assembly GCF_963678795.1). NCBI lineage: Archaea > Methanobacteriati > Methanobacteriota > Methanomicrobia > Methanomicrobiales > Methanoregulaceae > Methanoregula > uncultured Methanoregula sp. The sequence continues at coordinate 1,866,142 of NZ_OY787453.1, forward strand.
GTCAAAATAGTGATCGAAGAGATCTTTTTTTTTCACTTTTGGCTGAGGTGAAAACATCCGGTTGAGACGGTACGGCTGATGCACCTCAAACCCAAAACAAACGTGTGGCATAGCGGGCACTCCAGAACTGGCAATAAGGAAAGACCATTCGTGCCAGACTCACTGGGGAAGTGCATGGACCTGATATATTTGTGCGGTTTTATCGAATGACAGATGAGTACGCCAGGGCACGGATTCTGAGGTAAGTCCTTTTGCCTAGCACATTACATAACAGAGTGTCCGACATATAAAGTTTTCTGCATTCCGGAAAAAGAATAAAAGTTTTGTTTTTCAAGTTTCCATTACCGAAAACAGGGAATTCTGGTATGCGGTTATAACCGGATCCGGGAATACCCTGATTCTGGCTTTCATCATTCCGGAATGCCGAAGACAGGTTCATTACTGCAACAGATATGCCGGCGCCGGTCCTGTCCGGCGACAATCCTTTCTTCTATTCATTGCAGGATACAGCCCGATTACCATACTATTAAGAAGATGATACAACCACTACAAAACTACGGTGGATTGCTGTGGCGCCCGATAAGATCAAGAAACTGTTTCCGCAGGTACCCGATCGGATTTCCGGCCTCATCGATCTCGCGTACAATCTCTGGTGGAGCTGGAATCCTGCCGTCAAGATGGTCTTCAAGAGGCTCAACCCCCAGGCATGGGTCGAGAGCATCCATAACCCGGTAAAGATGCTCCGTACGCTTCCGGAAGAAACACTCCTCGCTGCATCGAGAAATCCCGCCTACCTGCGGAATTACGATATCGTAATGTCCCGCTTCCGGCAGGAGATGCACCGGAAACACCACTGGTTTTCTGAAAATTTTCCCTATAATCATAACCTCAATATAGCCTATTTTTCCGCTGAATATGGGCTCCAGCATTCCCTGCCGCTGTACGCAGGAGGCCTCGGGTTTCTGGCCGGGGATCATCTCAAGGAATCCAGCGATCTCGGTCTGCCGCTGGTTGCCGTGGGCTTCATGTACTCGGAGGGATATCTTCACCAGCATATCGGACCCGACGGCTGGCAGCAGGACATCAAGGAGATCCTGGACCGCGATGCTGCACCTATAACACGGGTTTACTATAACCATGATGACCAGCTGGTTGTCCGGGTACCGTTTATCGAACCGTCGATATATGTCGCGGTCTGGAAGGTGGAAGTCGGCACCATCCCCCTCTTCCTTATGGATACCGATATACCCGAGAACGATCCTGCCAACCGTTCCATCTCGTACCGGCTCTATACCGGGGATAATGAACAACGATTAAAACAGGAAATTGTGCTGGGGATCGGCGGGAGTTATATCCTGGATGTCCTCGGGATCCGTCCCTCCATAGTCCACCTGAATGAAGGCCACCCGGCATTCACCATATTCGAACGAATCCGGGAGAATGTTCTCGATAGGATGAGTTTTGAAGAAGCTTCAAAGAGGGTCCGTGACACTACCATCTTCACGACCCATACCCCCGTTCCTGCCGGGCACGATGCTTTCCCGCACGCGCTGATGGACAGGTATTTCAAAAATTATTATCCCCTGCTCGGTATTGACCGGAATACTTTCCTTTCCATGGGGCACTCCCCGCATGGTTCACAAGACCTCTTCAACATGACGGCATTTGCCCTGAAGATGAGTTCATTCAAAAATGGCGTGAGCAAAAAACACGGGGAGGTTGCCCGGTCAATGTGGAGAGAACTCTGGCCTGAACTTGCCGAAGAGAAGATCCCGATTCACCATATCACGAACGGCGTTCATGTTCCAACCTGGCTGGATCCCAAGATGGTTCTTCTGCTGAATAAATATTTTTCACCGTCATGCCCGCAGTGGCTCAAAGTGCACGACAAACCGCTTCTCTGGGAACTTGTCCAGGAGATCCCTGACGAAGAGTTATGGGCGGTTCACCTCCAGCTCAAACGGAAACTGGTCAACAGGATCCGGGAGCACAAACGCCGTAAATGGGTGGATGAGAATACGGATCCCCAGAATGTCCTTTCCGGGGGAGCGCTTCTTGATCCTTATGCATTAACTATCGGGTTCGCCCGGCGTTTCTCAACGTATAAGCGGGCGGATCTCATATTTCAGGACATTGAACGTCTGAAAAGAATTGTGAACAACCCGTGGACACCCGTCCAGATCATCTTTGCCGGCAAAGCCCATCCTGCCGATGAAGAAGGGAAACGGATCATCCAGAAAATTTACCGGTACGCCCTCCAGCGGGATCTGGGAGGCAGGATCGCCTTTGTTGAAGATTATGGCGAACAGATGGCGCAATACCTGGTTCATGGCGTGGATGTCTGGCTCAACAACCCTCTCCCGCCCATGGAAGCCTGTGGCACGAGCGGCATGAAAGCTTCCCTGAATGGTGTGCTGCATATGAGTGTGCTTGATGGCTGGTGGCCGGAAGCGTATTCCGGCAAGAATGGCTGGGCATTCGGCGATATGGTTCCCGGCCCGGATCATGACCGGAAGGATGCTGACCAGCTCTATGCATTGCTGGAACGCGAAGTCGTTCCGCTCTATTATATGCAGTCAGATGACGGGATCCCGCACATGTGGGTGAAGATGATGAAAGAAGCAATTATGTGTACCGCCCCGCGTTTTTCTGCATCCCGTATGCTCAAGGATTATGTCCGGATGGGATATGATCCTGCACTGAAAAAAGCAGCGGAATATAGACTGTGATAATACGGCAGTGCACAACAACCCGGGCTGCAGAGACAGGACCAGTGATATCAGCCGCGCCTTTACGGAAGAGATGTTTCAAAAAAAAAAAATCCCATACCATTATCATCATCTGAGGAGAGATTGAGAAAATAATTCCTGAAAATAATGCAGGAACATAGCAGAAGGATGGCAGGGCATGGATCGGTTTATCTGCATTCACGGTCACTTTTACCAGCCACCCAGGGAGAATCCCTGGACTGATGAGGTGGAGGTGGAAGACTCCGCCTACCCGTACCATGACTGGAACGCCCGGATCACCGCCGAATGCTATGCTCCTAACACCGCATCACGCATCCTCGATGCAAAAAAGAGCATCATAGATATCGTCAACAACTACCGGGCGATCAGTTTCAACTTCGGACCAACACTTCTTGCATGGCTCGAACACAATAATCCCGCCGTATATTCCGCGATACTAGAAGCTGACAAAGAGAGCATGAAACGATTTTCCGGGCATGGATCGGCAATTGCCCAGGTGTACAACCACATCATCATGCCTCTGGCAGACAGCCATGACCGGCGCACCCAGGTGATCTGGGGGATTGCGGATTTCGTTCACCGTTTCAGGCGCCGGCCTGAAGGTATGTGGCTTGCGGAAACCGCCGTTGACCTTGAAACACTCTCGGTACTGGCAGAACAGGGCATTTCATTTTCTATTCTCTCCCCTTCACAGGCATTACGGGTGAAAGAAATTACCGGCAACGACTGGACCAACGTGAAGAAGGAGACACTTGACATCTCAATGCCGTATCTCTGCCAGCTGCCCGGTAAAAAAACCATTACTCTCTTCTTTTATGATGACGACATCTCGCAGGAACTGGCATTTGGTTCTCTTCTCGAAAACGGCGAAGTCTTTGCCGACCGGATGATGCACTACGTTTCCAGGAACAATAGAGCGGGGGGCCTCCTGAGTGTTGTCTCTGACGGGGAGACCTATGGCCACCACCATCGCTTTGCCGACATGGCACTTGCTTATGCCCTGTACAACATCCAGGAGAAGAGACCGGCCTCTATCACCATTTTCGGGGAGTACCTGGCCCGATATCCCCCGACCCACGAGGTCGAGATCCGTGAAAATACTTCCTGGAGTTGCCCTCACGGTGTCGAGCGCTGGCAGAGTGACTGCGGGTGCTGCACCCCGGGTAATACCATCCTCGATACGGATGTCCACCCCCGGGGCCCGTCCCGGGTTCGTGACACCGGAGCCCAACACCGGGGGTGTGCTCTTCTCTGGCGACAGGAATGGAGAAGACCATTCCGGGATGCCATGGACTGGCTCATGAAAGAGCTTATCACAATCTATGAGACAGGCATGACGGAGTATGTTCAGGATCCATGGAAGGCACGGAATGACTACATCTCGGTTATCCTGGATCGCTCACCGGAATCGCTGGACGAGTTTTTTTCAAAGCATGCTTCCCGATCATTATCTGATGAGGAGAGGAGCAGGGCAATCAGGCTTCTGGAGATGCAGAGGCACGCAATGCTCATGTATACCAGCTGCGGATGGTTTTTTGATGACATCTCCGGAATAGAATCCATCCAGGTCATGCGGTATGCCTGTCGGGCCATGCAGCTTGCACGGGAGGTTTCTGATATCAATCCCGAACCGGAGTATATGACTTTCCTGAGCAATGCGAAAAGCAATATTCCGGAAAACGGGAGCGGGGCGGACATCTACTTAAACCATGTCCGGAGATCCATGGTCGATGTCAACAGGATTGTGTTCAATTATGGATTATCTGAACTGATAACTGATGATAAATCTCCTCTGGTTATCAGGCATTATTCCAGGAAGGACGAATCAGTTGAAAAAACAACATCGGGCGAACTCCGGATGGTGACGGGAAAACTGACCCTGCATTCCGAAATAACCTGCGATGACAAGACGCTCGAATATGCCATACTCCACCTCGGCAACTATGATTTTATGGGGGGTGTAAGGGAATATACCGGAAACGTGCCCGCCGAACGGATGCATCATGATCTCAAAGCGGCATTCCAAATGCCGGACATCCCCCTTCTCGTAAAGATCATGGAACGGGAATTTGGCACGTCAACCTATTCCCTCTGGCATCTTTTCAAAGACGCCCAGCGGGATACGTTGTTCCGGCTGCTCGGATCAACCCTCGATGGTCTGGAGTCCTCGTTCCGGCAGATCTACCGGCAGCATATCACGCTCATCCATGCAATGAAAGAGATGCAGATTCCCGTTCCCAAAATATTCGAAGACCCAGTCTGGTATATCCTCAACAAGGATCTCAACGAAGCGCTCTCGGTAAAGGATATCAACCGCCAGAAAATCCGGCAGCTGGTCAACGAGATGGTCCACGGTCAGTTCTCCCCCGATCGCAGTACGCTTGGCTTCACTGCATCCGGGCTGATCACGGGTCTTACCAGAAAAATGGCTGCAACACCGGAGGATATCGCAGCAATGGAAGAGATGATTGATCTTTTCAGGATACTTGCCCCGCTTTCCCTGAACTATGAACTCTGGGAATGCCAGAACGATTATTTCCATACCGGCAAAAAGGAACTGGCCTTTATGCAGCGCAAGGCAGACAAGGGCGATTCCCATGCGGTTATGTGGATCTCCCGCTTCAGGGAACTGGGAACCTGGCTCGGGGTGAACTGTAATCCATGAGTGGGAAGAGGGGGACATGATCGATCTGCAGACCCTGCAGCCATGCGGGAGTCCTGTTTGTAAAAGCGGGGTGAGATCATGAGCCGGAGAAACAGCGGTATCCTGCTTCATATAACTTCACTCCCCTCGCCATATGGAATCGGGGACCTGGGACCTTCGGCGTACCGTTTTGCCGGCTTTCTCAGTGACGCAGGCCAGAAATACTGGCAGATCCTCCCTATCACCCAGACCTCCTCATCCTATGACCATTCGCCGTATCTCTGCTCATCCGCTTTTGCCGGAAATACGAACCTTATCAGCCCTGAACTGCTGGTGAGCGGTGGTTTCCTGGATAAAGATGATCCCGGCGATATACCCGGATTCCCGCAGGATTTCGTGGATTTCAGGCAGGTTATACCATATAAAGAGCGCCTGTTTTCCGGTGCATACGAGCGGTTCCTGGTAATCCAAAAAGAACGCGACACGTACGAATCCTTCTGTCGGGAGAATGACTGGTGGCTTGATGACTATGCACTCTTCCGGTCGTTACACCGGTTTTACGGTGAAGTATCCTGGAACCGGTGGCCTGATCTCCTGAAGTTGCGCCGTAAGGAATCGCTTGACGAGATGAACGGGAGGCTGTGTCATGAGACGGGAAAGGAAAAATTCCTCCAGTATATCTTTTCAAAACAATGGGACGCACTCCGGCGTTATTGTACAGAGAGGGGTATCCGGATAATCGGAGATCTCCCGCTCTATGTCAATTATGATAGTGCAGATGTCTGGACACATCCGGAACTGTTCCAGCTGGATGACCGGTTCCTGCCAACAGGGATTGCCGGTGTTCCCCCGGACTATTTCAGCAAAACCGGACAACTCTGGAAAAACCCGCTGTACCGCTGGCAGGAACATGAGCGGACCGGTTTTTCCTGGTGGATGAACCGGTTCCGGCAGAATTTTTCTCTCTTTGACCTCTTGAGGATCGATCACTTCAGGGGACTTGTGGCGTACTGGGAAGTCCCGGCCGGGGCGGTGGATGCAACCTGTGGAAGATGGGTATCCGCTCCTACGGACTCTTTTTTCCGGGCCTTAACAGAAGCATTCCCAAAGATCCCGGTTATTGCTGAAGATCTCGGGGTGATCACTCCCGATGTCCATGCTGTCATGAAGAAATTCTGCCTTCCCGGCATGAGGGTTTTACAATTTGCCTTCACGGATGAGACTCCGGACAATCCCCACGCACCCCATAACCTGTCACAGGAACTCGTCCTGTATACCGGAACCCATGATAATCCCACGGTCCGGGAATGGCTGGTGGTTCAGGCAACCCCGGAAGACAAGCACAGGTTATACCAGTATCTTGGCAAGGATCCCGGCCCGGATGAGTTACCGGAAGTCTTCATCCGCATGGCCATGATGTCGGTTGCCGGTACGGTGATAATCCCCCTGCAGGATGTACTCGGTCTTGGTGCTGGGTCGCGGATGAATATTCCGGGTACTGATGACGGCAACTGGAGATGGAGAGTGCAGGAAAACCTGATGACGGAAAAAGTTGCAGGACATCTCCGGGACATGACCCGGGTGTATGGAAGAGCCTGATCTGGTTTTTTGTTCCATGCCGGGATAACCGGCTCTTATAAAATGAGCTTCCCGGATTTTATTGCACCTGGTACCACATGATTACGGAAAGGGTGCAACCATTCAGGGACATAACCAGACAATCCGTGGCAAAGTCTCAAATATAAAACAAAAGGTAATACCTCACAATACCGATAGAAAGATGAAGAGAGTCCCATAATGGCTTCAAGACTGATTCGCGAATCCGAGGGTTACGAGCTGTTAAAGAGCATCGGTATACCGGTCCCCCGTTACCATATCGCACAGACGGCACGGGAGGCAGTACTTGCCGCCCAGGAGATCGGCTACCCGGTAGTACTCAAGATCGTTTCTCCGGATATCAGCCATAAGAGCGATGTTAAGGGGGTTGTCACTTCGGTCAAGAACGACGATGAAGTCAGGCAGTCCTTTGAGAAGATCATGGCCGGCGTGAGAGAAAGCCGGCCGGATGCACAGGTTGCCGGCATTATTGTTGAGCAGCAGTTACCCCAAGGGCTGGAACTTATCATCGGTGGAAAATCCGATCCCTCGTTCGGGGAGATCCTCATGTTTGGCATCGGTGGGAAATTTGTCGACCTCATAAAAGACGTTTCTCTCCGGATCCTTCCGCTGGAGGAACATGCCATCAGGGAGATGGTCCAGGAATTATACGGGTATAAATTAATTCACGGGTACCGGGACGAACCCCCCCTTGATGAGAAAGCCCTTATCGATACCCTCGTGAAAATCTCGGCCTTTTTCTATAAGAACCCCCACATCGTGGAGTTCGACATCAACCCGTTCGTCTTATATGAGCACGGGGGATGTGCAGTAGATGCACGGTTCATCCTGGATGAGGATCCCAAGAAGCCGGTATCCCGGGTGCATAACGAAATACCGGCTGAACTATTTGATGCCGGGACCATTGCAGTTGTCGGGGCGTCAGCAGACCCGGGGAAAGTGGGATATGCTGTATGCAAAAATCTCCTCTCCTTTCCCGGGACACTGGTTCCGGTAAACCCGAACAAGACCGAAATCCTGGGAAAAGCAACGTTTTCAAACCTCACATCCATCCCGGGAAACGTGGATATCGCCGTCATCACCATCCCGGCCCGGGGAATACCGGCAATAGTCGAGGAGGCCGGCATCAAAGGAATCCCGCTGCTTGTTATCATCTCATCCGGGTTCCGCGAGGCCGGAGATGTTGGCCGTGTTCTTGAAGAGCAGGTGCTCGGAATTGCCCGGAAATATAACACCAGGATCATCGGCCCGAACTGTCTTGGGATAATGTTCCCGTACCGGAAGATCAATACCACGTTCGATCCCATCTCGCCAAAACCCGGGAAACTCGCTTTTATATCCCAGAGCGGGGCAGTTATCACGACCCTTGTTGACTGGAGCCTGTCAGAGGATATCGGGTTTTCTGCAGTCATCAGTGTCGGCAACCAGCTCGATCTCGGTTTTGAGGAATATATCAACCTCGTAGGAGAAGACGATCACACCCGGGTAATTATTTTGTATATTGAAGAGATCCGGGATGGCCCGAGGTTTATGGAAGTGGTCTCGAAAGTAACTCCGAAAAAGCCGGTAATTGCGATAAAATCGGGTTCCTCCAGGAAGGGGAAAAAAGCGGCTGCATCGCATACGGGATCCCTTGCAGGAAGTCATGACGTGTACCTGGCTGCATTCCAGCAGGCGGGCATGATCACGGTCAGGTCTACACAGCAGGCATTTCATGTAGGGGAGCTCCTTGCATCCGAAGGCTACCCGAAAGGCAAACGGGCGATAGCGATCACCAGCGCAGGAGGATTCGGTGTCCTTGCTTCAGATTACGCTGAACTTTATGGTATTGAACTCATTGAACTCTCACCTGCCCTGCGGGATCAGCTGAACACGGTCCTGCCACAGAGCTGGAACCACGATAATCCCATGGATATTCTGGGAGATGCAAATGCCGGGCGGTTCGCCAAAGTCTTTGACATTCTCATAGACAACCAGCGGGACTGGGATATCATCTTCATCATCATCGTCCCGTCAGCTCTCGCCGATCCCGTTCTTCTTGCAGAAGAAGTGGTCAGGTTCTCACAGCGTACCAAAAAGATGATAGTAGGCTGCATGGCCGGCGGGGACAGCATGAAGAAGGCATTCCGGATCTTAAAAGACAACAATATTCCGAATTTCCAGGATATGGAAAGTGCCTTCGAAATTACCGGCATGATCATCCATAACCGGTATTAAAAAAAGTGTTTTAATTCTTCACGGAACCGGCGGGTGCCGCATCTTCAGGAAGCGCCCCGAACGTCACTTCGAGCACCCCGTTCCTGAACGAGGACTGCATCGATGAGACATTAACCGGGGGCAGGTCAGCAGTCGAGTGATAGTGATTCATGCTTCCCTCTGCATCGATGACAAGTTTTCCCTCGCGGGCATCGAGCCCGACGGATTCTGCCGTTGCACCCGGCAGCTCCACGATCACCTTGACCTCATCGCCTATCCGATGCACTTCCGCTTCCGGTTCTGAACGCGTCCTGTCGGTAAGTGCCGGTTCTTCCGGTACCTGCCCGCGACCATCACTGCCAGGTATGACGATTTTATAGCCGTACACCTGGTGTTCGCTGCCGGCAATACCCCGGTTCATCCGGGCAAAGAGGTGGTCGAACATCTCGTCCATCTCATGGAACATGTCCCGTGGATCTTCGTACATGATTATTCCCTCCTTTGTCTATACTCCGGTTTAATTCTCAAGCGATTCTGCAAGTTCCCTGATCCTGGCAAAGTCCTTCTTTCTCTGGTAGGTGGCTTTGCGGAGATCCGCGATCTCCTGCTCACGGGTGTTCTCCGGCAGCATCGCGGACCTCTGTATGATCCGTGCAGCCTTTTCGAGAATCTCCCGCTGCTCCTGGTTATAGAGCATGGCCCATGCCTGCCGTTCGGACGCCTCGATCGCATCGCGGTCAAGGGAGCCGCGGACCCGGGTCAGAGCAGTATCGAAGTGCGCTTTTGTCAGCATAACATTCTTGATCGCATCGGTGCGTTCCTGTTCGGCCCGTGATCCCATCTGGAGGATGAACTCCCTCATGGCTGCCATCTTCGCATCCCGTACAAGCGCCTCGATATCGGCACCGACATAGCCTTCGGTCTGCCTCACCAGTTCGTCGACATTCACATCCTTTGCAAGGATGCTCCCGGTCTCACCGCCAAGGTAGACCTCGAAGATCTTCCTGCGGCTCTCTTCATCCGGGGCAGGGACATATATATGCCGCTCAAGCCGGCCGGGCCGGAGCAGGGCATCGTCAAGCATGTCCGGGCGGTTAGTGGCCGCGAGGATAGTAACATCCTTGAGCTCTTCCATCCCGTCCAATTCGGTCAGGATCTGGGAGACCACGCTCTCGGTCACATGCGAACTGCCCTGATAGGATCCTCTTTTCGGCACCAGCGCATCGACCTCGTCGAAGAATATGATCGATGGGGATGCCTGCCGTGCCTTGCGGAAGATCTCCCGCACGCCCTTCTCGGACTCGCCGACCCACTTGGAAAGGAGCTCGGGACCCTTGATGGCGATGAAGTTGCATTCGCTCTCGTTTGCCACTGCCTTTGCCAGCAGGGTCTTGCCGGTACCGGGCGGGCCGAACAGGAGGATTCCTTTCGGGGGCTTTGTCTTGAGCCGTTCAAAGATATCCGGATACTTCAGCGGCCATTCAACAGCCTCCCTGAGTTCCTGTTTCACGTCCTCAAGGCCACCTACTTGTTTCCACGTGATGTCCGGAACCTCGACAAGCACTTCGCGCATTGCAGAGGGCTCGACATGTTTCCGGGCCTCGGCAAAATCCTCACCCGTTACCTTCAGCTGATCGAGCACCTCGTTGGGAATGTCCTCGTCAAGCTTGATCTGCGGGATGACCTTGCGGAGCGCATGCATGGCCGCTTCCTTGACGAGGAGGGCAATATCTGCACCGACAAACCCGTGGGTCGAGTTGGCGTATTCATCGATCTTCACATCATCCGCAAGGGGAACACCCCTCGTATGAACCTGGAAGATCTCCATCCGGCCTTTCTTGTCCGGGATACCAATCTCTATCTCCCGGTCGAACCGTCCACCGCGCCGGAGGGCAGGGTCAATGGAATCCGGCAGGTTGGTTGCCGCGATGACGATGACCTGGCCCCGGCTCTTCAGCCCGTCCATGAGTGCCAGGAGCTGGGCAACTACCCGGCGCTCGACCTCTCCCTTGGTCTCCTCACGCTTGGGAGCGATCGCGTCGATCTCATCGATGAATATGATTGCAGGGGCGTTTTGTTCGGCGTCCTCAAATTTTTCTCGGAGCCCTTTCTCGCTCTCGCCGTAATACTTGCTCATGATCTCCGGGCCGGAGAGGGTGATGAAATGGGCGTCCACCTCGTTTGCCACCGCTTTTGCGATCAGGGTCTTGCCGGTCCCGGGGGGACCGTAGAGCAGCACGCCCCTGGGGGGCTGGATTCCCAGCCGCTCGAAGATCTCCGGGTGGCGGAGCGGGAGCTCGATCATCTCGCGGACGAGCTGCAGTTCGCGCCCAAGACCGCCGATATCCTCGTAGTGGATATCGGAGACTTCCCGCTTGCCCTCTTCGGGTTTGTAGGGCTCCTCCTTGAGTTCGATCTCAGTCGAGTCCGTAACAATAACAAGACCCTTTGGTTGAACTTTTGTTACAACGAATGTAATCCCATTGCCAAGAATATTGAGACGAACTGCCTGTCCTTCAAAAACAGGTCGTCCATGCAACACTCTGGCGAGATACTGTTCACCCCCGACCAGGGATATCGGTTGGGTCGGCTGGATCACAACCTTCTTGGCATACTCGGCTTCGGATTTCCGTATCTTCACCCTCTCGTCAATACCGGTCCCGGTATTTCCACGGATGATTCCGTCAATCCGGAGGATGCCGTACCCGGTGTCCTGTGCAAATCCCGGCCAGACTATCGCTGCAGATTTTTTCTTGCCCTGGATCTCGATCACATCACCGGACACCAGCCCGAGTTTCTTCATCACCTCGACGCTGATCCGGGCAATACCCCGGCCTGCATCATCGTGCGCTGCTTCCTTAACGGTTACTTCGAAATATTCTTTTTCTGTCATCGTAAAACACCTCGTATATTCAAGGTTTACCATAAGTTAGCGTTCAATTATATATAAATGTTCTGTAAGTTCCCGGCTTGGATTCTCCATTGCTGACCGATGGAATCCCCGGAGGAATACCGCCGTAAATTTGCTAACACAAAAAAGTCTTCGTTATTCCAACTCAACTTTACTTGTCTGGAGAACAAGCCAGATTTAGTCCAGAATTGAAAAACCGAGCCTTTATCTGGTCTTTATGGCTATAATAAAGGCATGAGTATCGTAGCAGATGCCAAGCGGGGCATCGTCACTGAAGAGATGAAAATTGTCGCCAAGCAGGAAGGGGTCACTGAAGATTTTGTCCGGCGCGGCGTTGCGGGCGGCCATATTGTTATCCCGGTTTCGCCTTACCGTAAAGTGAAGATCTGCGGTATCGGCGAGGGGCTGCGCACCAAGGTGAACGCTTCCATCGGTACCTCTACGGATATTGTTGATATTCCCCAGGAGATCGAGAAGGCAAAACAGGCCGAGCGTGCCGGCGCCGATACCTTAATGGAACTCTCGACCGGCGGCGACTTTGTCGAGATCCGCAAACAGGTGATCGCAAACACGTCCCTCTCGGTAGGCTGCGTACCGCTCTACCAGGCTTTCATTGAAGCTGCGATAAAAGATGGGGCGGTAGTCAACATGAAAGAGGACGACCTCTTCCGTATTACCGCAGAGCAGGCAAAACTCGGCACCAACTTTATGGCCATCCACACCGGTATCAACTTCGAGACGGTCAAGCGCCTGAAAAACCAGGGCCGTCATGGCGGGCTTGTATCCCGCGGAGGTGCGTTCATGACCGCGTGGATGCTCCACAACGAGAAAGAGAACCCCCTTTACCGTGAGTTCGATTACCTGCTGGAAATCATGAAAGAACATGAGGTCACCCTTTCGATGGGGAACGGCATGCGGGCAGGTGCAATCCACGATGCAACTGACCGGGCTGCAGTTCAGGAACTCCTCATCAATGCCGAACTTGCCGACAAGGCACACAACGAGAATGTACCGGTTATCGTTGAAGGTCCGGGCCACGTCCCGATCGATGAGATTGCGGCCAATGTCACGCTCATGAAGCGCGTAACCAACAACAAGCCATTCTACATGCTCGGACCGATCGTCACGGACATTGCACCCGGTTACGATGACCGCGTTGCCGCCATCGGCGCCGCGATCTCATCCTCGCTTGGCGCAGACTTCATCTGCTACGTCACTCCCGCCGAGCACCTCGCCCTCCCGACACCTGAAGAGGTATACGAAGGGGTCATGAGTTCCCGTATTGCAGCCCATGTAGGGGACATGATCAAGCTCAAGAAGACCCGGGATCTCGATCTCGAAATGGGCCATGCCCGCCGCGACCTTGACTGGGACCGCCAGTTCGCGGTTGCCATGAACCCGGCCCGGGCAAAAGCCATCCGCAAGGAACGCATGCCCGCAGACACGGACGGGTGCACCATGTGCGGCGATTACTGCGCGATCAAGATCGTGAACCGGCATTTCAAGTTCTGATCCTCCACTTTTTTGCCATGCGCTTTTTTTCACATAGTCAGGGTTATGGGTAGCAAACTCCAGAGATAGTACCCAAACGATCAGGATACCGGATCCCCAATGTAAAAACTGTCTTGCGGTATTCCGGCAGTCCACCAGAAGATCGCAAAGAGGCAGCTGGGATATTATTACCGGTAAAGGTATCCGTAATACCGGCAGTGACACCAGGTACGATAAAGACCTGCATGGCAACTCAATACGCTCATATAAATATGACGATAAAATAATCCGGCACGGTGATTATATCAAACTGAATTTCGGAGGATTTGTCCCGCTCTCAACTGTTGACTGGCGGGGCAGATCGGTCTGCACGGTCTTTTTCAGAGGGTGCCCGGTCCACTGCACGTACTGCCAGAACTCCGCAATCCTCGCTGGCAGCGATTTCCGGGATCTCGACGAGATTGTATCGCTGATCAGGGGCTCGCTGCTTGCCATCAGCGGCGTCGTCTTCTCCGGTGGGGAGGCCACGATGCAGAAAGACGCCCTCCTCGCGCTTGCAAAGTCCGTAAAAAAGATGGGTCTCGCGGTAGGTGTCCAGACAAACGGGGTGTACCCGGGTGCACTCGAAGAACTGATCCGGGAACACCTGGTGGACCACATTGCCCTTGACATCAAGGCCCGGTGGGCACGGTATAATAATCTCCTCAGGGGAAATTATGTACAGGATGTGCAGAAATCGCTTGCACTCTGCAAGGCCGCCTACGAGAGCGGCAGTCTGCCGGAATTCGAAGTTGTCATAACCCTGTTCCGTGGGTACGATGACGAAGTAGCTATCATTGCCGGCGAGGCCGGCAATGTTAACCTCGTACTGCAGCAGGGCGTTACCGGAAACGTCCGCCCCCTTTCTGAGGAGGAGATGAAAAAGATAGCTGATACTCTTTTACGGAGTGTCAAAATCCGTACGCGTGAAGGAGGTGAAATTGTCTATGAAGGTGATCGGAGTCGTCGGGCTTCCCGCAAGCGGGAAAGGTGAATTTTCAAAGATAGCGGCCGGCATGGGCATCCCGGTTATTGTCATGGGTGACATGATCCGTAAAGCCGTAACTGCTGCCGGGCTTGAACCTACTGATGCAAATTTCGGGATGACGGCAAACCGGCTCCGGGCCGAACGGGGAATGGATGCCATTGCCCAGCTCTGCATTCCGGAAATCAGGGCCAGTAACGCACCGCTTGTGCTGGTAGACGGGATACGGGGGGATACCGAAGTACTCCTCTTCCGGAAACATTTTTCCGGGTTCACTCTCATCAGCATCGACTCCTCATTCGGGAAACGGCTTGCCCGGATTGCTGCCCGGGCCCGCCCGGATGATTTCACATCTGCTGACGCACTCCGCAACCGGGACGAGCGCGAGATCGGCTGGGGCCTCGGGAAAGCACTGGAGCAGGCCGATCTCTCCATCTCCAATGAAGGAAGCCTGGAAGAGTTCTCATCCGCGGTCAGGACACTGCTGGTGAACATGGAGCGGGACGCATGACAATCAAGCCGTATTTCTCCTCTTCGTCAAAAGTCTGGGACGATATCAGCTGGGTACCTGGCATTGAGGATGCCGGGTACTCGGGATGGGAGATTGTCGCAGACGGTAATTACCGGCTCGATGATCCGGCCTGCCTCAGCAGGATCCGCGAGATGATAGCAAGCACGAACCTTGGCGTAACCGTCCATGCCCCGTATGGGGACCTGAACCTTGCAACTCTCAACCACCCGATCTGGGAGGAATCGGTCCACCAGATTTGTACCTGCATCGAGCACGCGGCGGAACTCACGGATCGGGTCACCATCCATCCCGGGTACATGTCCCCGGTGGGAAAACTGATGCCGGAGAAGATCTGGGGCCTCCAGAAGGAATCCCTCCGGAGGATCGGGAGATGCGCAAAGGACCACGGGGTTCTTGCATGTCTTGAGAACATGATCGGTATCAAGGAATTCCTCTGCCGGTTTCCCGAAGAGCTCATCGGCATGACGGAAGGAATCGAAGGTATTGGCATGACGTTTGACTTCGGGCATGCAAACACGGTCGGGAAAGTAAACGAGTTTCTGCCATACGTGGCCAGGGCTAACCACATACATATCCATGACAATCACGGGGTCTCGGACGAGCACCTCACTCTCGGTGAAGGCACTATTCCCTGGAAGAACGTTGGAAAAGCAATAACCGCCCGGTATTCCGGTGTCGTGGTAATCGAAGGCAGGTCCCTCCCTGAGGCAAAGCGGAGTCTTGCCGTATTCCGGGAGTGTTTTATTTGAGCGGCGAGACACTCCATGTTTATTTCCTCGGCACGGCGGGTGCACTACCGACACCTACCCGGAACCCACCCTGTATCATGATCCGGCGAGGTTCCGATACCATCCTCTTCGACTGCGGTGAAGGAGCACAGCAGCAGATGATGAGATCCCGATGCGGGTTCACCATCAATGCTATCTTCGTATCACACTGGCATGCCGACCATTTTCTGGGCATCTTCGGGCTTGTCCAGACTATGTCATTCAACGGGCGCACCGAGCCCCTCACGATCTACGGGCCCGAATGGGTGCACGAGTTTGTATCGACCTTGAGGAATGTTGCCCGGTTCAACCTGAAATTCCCGATGGAATCCGTTGTTCTCGGTCACGGGTCGTGGGTGCGGTTCGAAGGGTACACGGTATCTGCATTCAGCGTGAACCACGGCCTGCCTGCGCTGGGTTTCGTACTGGAGGAGGACCCCCGTCCCGGAAGGTTCAACCGGGAACGGGCCATTGAACTGGGCGTGCCCCCGGGCCCGCTCTTCGGCAAACTCCAGAGAGGAGAAACGGTGAAAGCAGGATGCGGGGAATC
Source organism: uncultured Methanoregula sp. (assembly GCF_963678795.1). Classification (NCBI taxonomy): domain Archaea; kingdom Methanobacteriati; phylum Methanobacteriota; class Methanomicrobia; order Methanomicrobiales; family Methanoregulaceae; genus Methanoregula; species uncultured Methanoregula sp. Next base: position 1,882,624 of record NZ_OY787453.1, read on the forward strand.
TGCAGCCGAGATCCGGCCCGAACAGGTAATGGGGGAGGGCAGGCCGGGCAGGAAGATTGTCTATACCGGGGACACCCGTGCGGTCCATTACGCGATCATGGACATAGCCCATGACGCCGATCTCCTCATCCACGATGCAACGTATGATGAATCGGAGACAGCCCGGGCCACGGAGTTCTATCACGCGACAGCAACACAGGCCGGCGAGGCGGCAGCTGCCCTGAATGCCCGGACCCTTGTCCTCGTTCATACGAGTTCGCGTTACACGGATGTCCAGGCACATGTCAGCGACGCAAGAAAAAAGTATACCGGGCCGATCCTTGTGCCAAATGATCTGGATATGGTAGAAGTCCCGTTCCGGGACTGAACATTTTTCCACCGGATAATGCCGGTGCTCTATACCAAGTAAATTAACCTCCAAAATCCCATTGATACCATACGGATACATTCCATAACCGCGTAGCGCTGACGATAAAAAATCCTGTCGCAGCACTCTGCAACAGACGCCTGTGTGTGGTGAGAGAAAGATGCAAAATACCAAAACTGATGATGTTCTCGTGTACCGGCTTGGCGCCGGGTGCGATCTCGCTGATATCGAAGAAGGGAATACATACCAAGGGAAAGTCCAGGGATTCGCAACCTTTGGTATGTTCGTCCAGATAAACGACCGGATCAAGGGACTGGTCCACAAGAGCAATATGAAAGAGGAACACAAGGAGAAGGACTCGGTCCTTGTCCGGGTCCGACAGGTCCGCCCGAACGGCAATATCGACCTCGAGGAAGTTCAGCACCAGGTGTACCAGGTCCAGAACGTGGAGCGTAAATCCACAACGGTACGGATCTCCGATCTTCCGGGAAAAGTGGGAAGAACCGTTGCTGTTGAAGGAGAGATCGCCCAGGTCAAGCAGACGAGCGGCCCCACCATCTTCACCATCGTTGACGACACCGGATCCCAGAACGCGGCTGCCTTTGTCGAGGCAGGAGTCCGGGCATACCCGCAGGCCGAGCTCGGAGACATTGTCCGCATCATCGGTGAAGTGATGATGCGCAACAACCAGCTCCAGATTGAAGTCGATGCACTCACAGTCCTTGGTGATGAAGAAGCTGTGGCGGTGCAGGCACGGATCGAGAAAGCACTGGATGCCCGGGCAGAACCCGAGAATATACCGCTACTTGTTAAAAGCGAAGTCCTGGAAAACCTTCGTCCCGAGATGCGGAAAGTAGCAAAACTCATACGGAAAGCGATCTTCACATCCCAGCCGATTATCTTAAGACATCATGCCGATGCGGATGGTATCTGCTCGGCAGTTGCAATCGAGCAGGCCGTCGTCTCCCTCATCCGCGAGAGCGGTGGAGACTTCGATGCAGAATATTTCCTCTTCAAGCGGGCACCCTCAAAAGCCCCGTTCTACGAGATTGAGGATATCACCCGCGATCTCGACTTCTCCTTGAAGGACAATGTGCGGTACGGCCAGAAGATTCCGCTCGTTATCCTCACGGACAACGGTTCCACCGAAGAAGACGAGCCGTCCTACAAGATTGCAAGTGTGTACGACATCCCGTTCATTGTCGTTGACCACCACCACCCGGATGCCACTATCGACAAGTACCTCAAGGCACATGTGAACCCTTACCACGTTGGAGGGGATTTCGGTATCACGGCCGGGATGCTCGGGACCGAGGTTGCCCGGCTCATCAACCCGAAGGTTGAACCCCTGATCCGGCACCTCCCGGCAGTTGCCGGTGTCGGGGACCGGAGCGAAGCTCCCGAGCGGGCGCTCTTCCTTGCACTCGTCCGCGATCAGTATACGGAAGACGACTGCAAAGATATCGCCCTTGCCCTCGACTACGAGCAGTTCTGGCTCCGGTTCAACGATGGCAGGGAGATCGTCAAGGATATACTCAACATTTCCGGAAACACCGAACGCCATAAAAAACTCGTTCGTCTCCTTGTCGACGGGGCCAATACGATGATTGAGGACCAGATGAGCGCCTCTATGCCCCACGTAGTCCCACGGGTGCTCAAAAACGAGGCCAACCTCTTCCTGCTCGATGTGGAGATCCATGCCCACAAGTTCACCTTCCCGCCCCCGGGTAAGACAAGCGGGGAAGTGCATGACCGGCTCTGCAAACAGAATGCCGGAAAACCGGTGGTCACCATCGGCTTTGGCCCGGACTTTGCCGTGCTCCGTTCACGGGGCGTGCTGATGAATATCCCGCGGATGGTACGGGAACTCAGGAATGAGATCCCAGGCGGCGGCATCAGCGGCGGCGGGCACCTTGTCGTCGGAAGCATAAAATTCGTGGAAGGCATGCGCGATGTTGTGCTCGAAGCGCTCATTGAGAAGATCGCCGACGCACAAATCCAGAGATAACCCAAATTTCAGTTTTTTTGGAAAACCTGGGTTGATTTAACGGGGAATAGTTTCCAGGAACAATGAAGAGGGTTCAGCGCACAACAGCTCAACTGGCTGGCCCGATAAATGTTTTCTGGTCAGATTTATGGCCCGGTAAAACAAAAAAGACGGGAAAATTGACACTAAAAACAGATATCTATATATATGAAATTACTCATATGACTTTTAAATGCTGAGGCACAGTATGACAACAACAAAAAATCTGCGTGACAAGTACAACGAAACCCAGCACAAGATTGTCCAGTACCTCAACTCCGGTATAACCAAGGGCAAACACTATTTCAAATCAAAATACATTGCAAAAGACCTTGGTCTATCCCCAAAAGAGGTCGGGACAAACATGGCAATTCTTGCAGACATCTGTAAAGAACTTGACATTATCCGGTGGAGCTATTCGAACAGTACGACGTGGATGGTTACACCTCGTGCAATCTGAATAAACCTCATTTTTTTCCCTGATTATGATTATAAAAGTCCATGAACTGGAATCCGAGATCGAGTTTGTCGCGGATATCAACGACCAGAAAGACTGCCTGATGTCGCAGGACCCTACGCAGGATAACCCGGGTGCACTCTGGTTCAATATTGACATCCCCAAGGGTCATACCCTCAGGGCGGGAGATCGCGTCAGAATTACCATTGAAAAACTCTGAATACCAGGCCGGTCCTCCCGGTGGTCAGACTTCCTTTTTTATGATTATTACCTGGGACGGTACCGATCGTAATAGTTTCTCGGCGTCTCCAGTTCAATCTGGTACCAGTCGATATACTGGGTAGTAATGATCATGTAAAGATCCGTATTGGAGGTCTGCATGACACGGATCATACCACCACGGTTCAGGATCTCGGCCCCGTCTATTACGGTTCCGTTGCTGGCATAACAGACAACCATACGGAGATTGCCGTACTGAGGATTGCGGGCGGCATTAACCGTTATATTGAGAATCCAGACCGGGTAAGGAACGGAAAACTTCTGGGTTACACCCCCCCGCGTATCCTGGACATAGGCAAACGGCACCATTTTTTCATAGTGGAGAACTGGTTCAGAAGCCCCGAACGTCTCCATGTTTTCAGGCATTTTGAACCGGGGATACTTGAATGGGTCACTTGCATAATAGATCCGGTACGGCGGGGAATCCGGAAGGTATGGTAACGGGGGAGCAACGGGTTCGGGAGTGACAAGGACAATCGGGATCAGGGTCCCCCTAGGGGTTGGCACAGGATTGACTGCACCTGCCGGAGAGACGGGATGACCCGGTGAGAGGATACCGGCAAGGTATTGCGGATTTATTACGAGCGCTATGACGATTACTATCGCAAGCCCGCCGACAACGGTAAGGATATCCCCCTTTTCCACAGTTAGTACTGGAAGTGGCCATAATAAAACGTGACGATATGAAACCACAGGTCCGGGCTGCCGTTCTGGCAACCCATGAATTACGGGGGAGTTGCCGGGGAATCTAACCGCCGGAGGACACTCTTCCCGATCAAACAATATTATATTAAGCGGAGGAGAATAACGATGAGTATGGAGTTGCCCTCACTTCGGACATGGGTGGTTTTTTATCTCCTGTCATTTGTCGTATTGCTCTGGGCAGCATTTCTCTCTGCCCAAGGGGTCATGCTCTGGGTCAGCCTGCTCCTCGTCCTTGTCATCATCGGTGTCAACTTTATGACCGTCTTAAACCAGATCAAGCTCCATGCCGCACGACAGGAACTGCAGCGGAAACTCACCGAGGGTTTCGAACGCGGAAAGGCGCAGCAGGAGGGGGAAAAAATTGAGGGAAATAAGCGTTAAATCCCCGAAAGGAGAGGTTAATCTTTCTTGACAAAGATCTTGAGGGATGAGTTCTTGGCAGCGAACAGGTTTTCAACCTGACGACCGAGATACTCGGTCTTCCCCATGATATAATAGCCGTCCGAGACAAGTGCGCCATGGAACAGGCGGGCAAGGTCATCTTTCTGTTTTTCCGTGAAGTAGATCGTCACATTGCGGCAGGTGATCAGGTCAAGCCACCGGGCTATGGGTGTCCCTCCCATAAGATCGTGGGGGCGGAACCGGATCAGTTCCTTGAGGTGCGGTTTCACCTGGTAATTGCCGTCGGGCATCTTGGTGAAATGACGATGGGTCTGGGTCTCCGTGAGCTTGACCATCGCTTTCGCATTGTAAATTCCTTCCTGCGCTTTTGCAAGCACAATCTTATCGATGTCCGTGGCATAGATCTGGCAGGTGATCTCCTTATCCTGCGCCATCAGCTCATGCATGATCATTGCAATGGAATAAGGCTCTTCCCCGGTCGAGCACCCGGCACACCAGAGACGCACCCGTTTTCTTGACTTGAAGATGTCGGGCAGGACCTCTTTTTTTAGCGCCTCGTACACGTCATTGTCGCGGAAGAACTCCGTGACATTGATGGTGAGGGCTTTCCGGAGTACTTCGAGCTCCGGCGTATTTGCCTTGAGGTAATGGAGATAGTCGCCGTATGTCGTGGTATTGGTCGAGCGCATTCGGGAGAGAAGGCGCCGCTTGATGTAATCCTCCTTGTAATTCCCGCACTGGATCTTTAACGTCTGTTCAATAAACCGTTTGAGAAGCTCAAAATCGTCCATCCGATCTCCAATCCTTTCTACAGATCCACTTTGGCTGAAGTTGTATATAGTCTCCCCGCACCTGAAGACCGGCGGGGTAATTTAAAAAAAAAGTATCTTTTCCCTCCATTACCTGATACGGAACCCGCTGATCACATTCTTGCAGCTCTCTGCCATGGTGGAGAGCTCGGCTGAGGCGCTTGCAATCTCCTCGGTAGATGCACTGGATTCCTCGGCAAGTGCTGCCATGTCCTCCATCCGCTGCTGGTTGTCGCGGGTCAGGTTGCTGAAAGACTCGATGCCGGACATCAGCTGGTTTGTGGCCTGGGCCTGGTCCTCGGTTGCCTTGGTGATCTCATTTACCCCCAGGGATACGATGTTTGCCTCGGAGATTATCAGGTTGAGGGATTCAACCGTCTTGTTGACACTATCAATACCGGCTTTAATCTCCTCAAAGGAGTTTTTCATTGATTCCGAGGTCTGTTCACTCTTTGCCTGGATGGATTTGATCAGGGTCTCGATCTGGCTGCTCGCTTTCTTGGATTCGCCGGCCAGGTTCTTCACTTCCCCGGCAACAACCGCAAAGCCCCGGCCGTGCTCTCCTGCCCGGGCTGCCTCGATTGCCGCATTGAGCGCCAGGAGGTTGGTCTGGTTCGCGATATCCGTGATGAGGTTGACAATTTTGGAGATCTGGCGCATCTGGTCGTTGAGGGCGGTGATATCATCCACACTCTGCTTGGAGATCTTCTCAACAATCTGCATTTTGTTCGTTGCCAGATTGCCAATCCCCGCTGCCTGTGCACCTTCCTTGGAGGCTTTCTCCGCGTGGGTCATCACATCGTGGGAGGTGCTTGCTATCTGCTCGATAGAGGCGGATATCTCGGAGATATCGTTGGAAATCTTCTGGACACCACCCAGCTGACTCTTCGCATTATCCGTTGCTTTCTGGCTCTGGATGGCAACCTGCTCGGTTGCTTTCGCTATCTCTTCGGTACTCTTGATCGTATCATTGATGGTACTGTCAAGCTGGATAACTGCATTAGAAAGGGTCGTGAGAACATCCCGGATTGCGTCACCTGCCGAGTTGTAGTCCACCTTCAGTTTCACGAGGGGATCTGCCTCGTCGATACTGACGCGGTACGTAAGGTCCCCGGCGGCGATCTTCGCCATGGCAGTCTGGAGTTCGGCGGCACTCTGGGTGAGCAGTTCGGCATTCGCCTTGGCCTCATCTATCATCTCCTTTATCCGCTTCTCCTGCTCGCGCTGGGTGGTAACATCGTTGTAGACACAGAGAATGATCGAGAGATCTCCCTTGGCATCCGTCATCGGGATACCATATTGTTCAAGGATGCGTTCTCCTGAAGGGAACTGGATCGTGATCTCGCCAAAACTCCGCTTTTTATCCGTGAGAACTTTCTTGAGCCCTTCACCGGTCTGGTTAATGATCCTGAAATCCCTTGCACTCATGCCGACAAGACGATCTTTGTCAAGGCCGGTCAGGGAGACATAGGCATCGTTGACCATGACAATTTTAAACTCGGTGTTCATCAGCATGATCGGCATCGGGTTCTGCTTGACAATGATCTCCGAACGCTGTTTGAGAGCTGCGACTTCCTCCATCTTCTTCTGGAGATCGAGCTCACTCCTGCGCTGTTCGGTGACCTCGTTGTAGACAAACAGGAGACTGGCTATCGTTTTGTCACCGGCAAGGATCGGAACCACGTATTGTTCGAGGATGTGGGTGCCGCTGGGGAGTTCAACCGTAACTTCCCCAAACGCACGTCGTTTCGTCTCGATTGCCACCTTGGCACCATCACCATTCTGTTTGAGGATCTTGATCTCCCGCAGGTTCATGCCGATGATGCGGTCACGGGAAATGCCACTCATCTTTGCATATGCCTCGTTCGCTTCGGACACGACAAACGCGGAATTTGTCATCAGAATGGGTATCGGGTTCTGCTGGACTATCGTATTCGAAGTCTGTTGCAGCAGCCGGATCTCTTCCATCTGGCGACGGTCGTCCGTTATATCATTATATACGATAAGTATGCTGCCAATCTCTCCGTGAGCATCCGGGATGGGGATGCCGTACTGCTGTAACAGTTTTACACCGGACGGGAACTCGACCGTAACTTCTCCCCGGGACCGGCGTTTCTCCTGGATAACCTGCTTGAGCCCTTCTCCGCTCTGGCTGAGGATCCGGAAATCGTGAAGGGTTCTTTTAAGAAGTTCCTGTTTGAGTATGCCGGACATCTGAACATACGCTTCATTCACGACACGGATATGGAAACCCTTGTCCACGAGGATGATCGGCATCGGGTTCTGCTGGACAATGATCTCCGAACGCTGTTTGAGCTGCTCGATCTCCTCGTTCTTCTTCTTTTGCTCGGTCTTGTCGTTATAGACAAAGAGCAGGGAGGTGATCGTATTGTCCGCAGCAATCACCGGGATACAGAATTGTTCGAGTGTTCGCACACCCGAGGGCAGTTCGAGCGTCACTTCGCCAAACGAGCGGCGCCGTTCCTGGATTGCCACTTTTGCACCTTCTCCGCTCTGGCTTATTATCCTGAAATCCTTGAGACTCGATTTCTCCAGATCCTCCTCCCGGATCCCGCTCATCTGGCAGAAGGCGGGATTTGCCTCGATTATGGAGAAAGCCGGCGTTGTCAGGAGCATGGGAACCGGGTTGCGCTCGACCATCAGATCAATGCGGTGACGGAGTTCCTCTATGACTGCCTCCTGCTTATCGCCCGCTCCGGCCGGGGTACTGACAGCCGGAACACCGATGGACGCCACGGGCTGTTGATCGTTTTTCATGCGGGAAAGGACAGTATTCACGGCCGCGATCAGGGTGGCATATTCCGCCCCGAATCTCGTTGCTTCGAGCAGATCGGCAGGTTTCCCGGCAACGGCAAGCGAGAGTGCAGATGCAATCTCATCATTGAGCTGTTTCACGTGTGCTGCAATCTCATCAGTATGGCTTTGTGCTGCCGGGGCGCCAGCCCCGGTGAATAATGCTTTTCTTCCCGGTCGTTCTGTCATGGACATTCCTCGTTTTGCTTCGCTGCTGGTCCCGGTATTATCACAATTCTCGCCTCAATGGCTCAATTCTGCAGCGTCTTTTAGGACTTTCTGCATGTCGATCCATATGATCAGGTTCTTCTCCTTGGCGTTATCATTCTGGCTGTCATCAACTTTGACTTTGATGATGCCTTTCACAAATGAGGAGAAATCCGATGCGAAACCTTCCCCGATGTGATCGATATCGCTCTCGAGAACCTGCAGTACGCTGCTCACGTCATCAACAATTATCCCGACATTGCTTCCGCCCGCAGCTTCCGGGACAAGGACAATAATCTTCTGGTTGTCCCGGATCTGCTGGTTGGCAAGGCCAAGGAGCGTGTTCAGGTTCATGATATTGGTGATCTCTCCGCGAAGATTGATCACGCCCGAGATAAACGGCGGGGCACGGGGAATCGGGGTGATCTGCATCATCTCGACAATCTCCCGCACGAGCTGGATATCGAGGGCATAGCGTTCGCCCCCCAGCTCAAATTCTACTACATCAATAGTCGATGCCATAGGTCACTTCAGTTTGAATTGTTCCATCATCTTCTTCAAGCGTTCTGCCATCTCTGCAAGTTCGGCCGATGCACTGGCGATCTCCTCGGTGGATGCGCTGGTTTCCTCGGCAAGGGCTGCCATGTCTTCCATCCGCTCCTGGTTCTCGCGGGTGATGGCACTGGATTTCTCCATACCGGACATAACACGGGTGGTAGCCTGGGCCTGGTCTTCGGTAGCCTTGGTGATCTCGGTGACACCGTTTGCCACGATGTTGGATTCGGCGGTGATCCGGTTGAGAGCTTCGATCGTCTTGTTCACGCTCTCGATGCCGGCCTGGATCTCGTTATAGGAACTCTTGATAGCCGCCGAGGTCTTGTTGCTGTTATCCTGGATGGAGCTGATGAGTTCCCCGATCTGGTTCGTGGCAGTCTTGGATTCCCCGGCAAGGTTGCGTACTTCCCCGGCCACGACCGCAAAACCCCTGCCATGTTCCCCGGCCCGGGCGGCCTCAATGGCGGCATTGAGGGCAAGGAGGTTGGTCTGGCTCGATATGTCGGCTATCATCTTGACGATGTTGGAGATCTCCTTCATCCGGTCATTGAGCGCAGTGATCTCGGTCACGCTTTCTCCCGCGATCTTCTCCACCATCATCATCTTGCTGGTAGCGATCTTGCCCAGTTCTGCAGCCTGGTTGCCTTCAGTTGCTGCTTTCTGGGCATGGTCCATGAGTGTGTGGGAGGTACTGGCAATCTCTTCAATGGATGCGGAGAGGTCAGAGATTTCCTTGCTCACTTTCTCGGTCTCGTCCAGCTGCTTCTTGGTACCATCTGCGGACTTCTGGGTCTGTATGGCAACCTGCTCGGTCGATTTGGAGATCTCGATCGTACTCTTGCTGGTATCGGCTGTAGTGACCTCAAGCTGCCGGACTGCTTTTTCCAGTTCCCCGATAACATTTTTCACTGAAACTACGGCAGCATTATAATCCTTTTTAAGGATAATGAGCGGGTCGCCATCAGCGATAGGTGCCAGGAAACTCAGGTCGCCCTTTGCTATAAGGGCAAGACCCTGCTGGAGGATTGCGGCACTTGACGACAGTGCATCTGCTTTCTGTTGCGAGTCTTCCATCAGTTTCTTGACTTCGGCCTCTTTCTTGCGCCGGTCCGTGATATCGTTGTAAACCACGAGAAGACTCTCAACATTGCCGGCAGCGTCAAGGAGGGGGATGTAATACCATTCGAGTGTGTACGTTCCTGACGGGAACTCGATAACGGACTCTCCCTGGCTGCGATGCTTGGATTTGATGGTCCCTTCAACCGATTCGCCCTTGTTCTTGATGAACCGGAAATCTTTCATGGAGAGGGTGGAGGCCCGTTCGCGGGAATACCCGGTGAGTTTTAAGAACGCCTGGTTGGAGATCCTGATGTTCAGTTTCGTATCGATGGTGATGAGGGAGAACGGGTTCTCCTGGATGATCCGGTCCACCCGCTGCTCAACCTCTTTGACTGCATCCATCTTCTCCTGGAGTTCCGTGTACTCGACATAGATGAAGAAGGCTGCATCAACCTCGCCATTCTTGTCCAGGAGCGGGATGGAGTAAAGGGTCATGTATTTTTTTATGCCATCCGAAAATTTCACCAGGATCTGCGTGGTGGTGGGTTTTCTTGTTTCGAAACAGGCGTAGTAGTGTTCACCGGAAATGATGTTGATGTCATAATCTGAAAGCTTCTTTTTCATCAGCTCGTCGTGGGTCCCGCGCCAGAGCGTCTCATATTTCTTGTTGATGAATATCCGTGCCCGGCTCTTGGTGAGGATGGTCATCGCCAGCGGGTTGTATTTCATCATGATGTCGGCACGGCTTTTCATCTCCGTGGTCTTCCCGAGCTTCTCAATAATGCGGTTCGCTGCCTGTGCAAGGGATTTCAGTTCAGGGCCGGCAGCGGTTTCATCTACCCTTGCCGAAAAATCTCCTTCACTGGCTTTTTTCAATATGCTCTCAATATCCTTCAGATCCATCTCATCACCTCATCTGTAATGGTTTCGTAAGCATGACCTGCACTGCTGTCCGGAGCAAAATGGGATAATGGAAGCCCCCGTTTCTGGGCTTCGTATACCACCGGGGAGAACGGGACCGTGAACACGAGAGGGAAACGCTGCCTGATCTCAGCAAGCACCTTCTCCAGCCGTTCGTGTTCGGCAGTGCGTTCTTTTTCTGCTTCCAGTTCTGCAGCGGTAGGTTCGGGTTTTTTATAAAAAATATTCCGGATAAGCGATAGCAGATCCTGCTGCCGGGCAGGCTCACTGACTTCGCGGACCGTTTGATTTCCTTCACCCCAGCGGGTAACGATAGCCATATCGGGGCGGATATCTTTTCCAAGATCGTCCCTGATATCGCCAAAGATCGTGCTCATGGTAGTAACCCCGTCCAGGGCAAATGTTCCTGAGTCGAGGGTTACGACAATACGGTCCGCCGCGAATAGCCCGTTGATGAACAGCTGCCCCATACTCGGGGGAGTGTCCACGAGAATAAGATCATAGGAGTCCCTGATCCGGCCAAGGGCCTCCTTTAAAATTCCTGCACGGTTCTCTGCGCGATAAAGATACGGATCTATGCCCACCAGGTCCAGATGGGAGGGGGCCAGATCGATCCCGGAATCGGTTCGTTTGATGATATCGATAATTTTTGTTTCAGGAAAGTCTTCGATCCTGCTCATGAAAACATCGTACATGTTCCGGTCAGAACCCGAAAGACTGATCCCGAGACCCGCCGTGGCATTTGCCTGGGGATCACAATCCACGACCAGCACTTTTTTCCCCTTGCGGGCACAGAACCCGGCAATGTTCAAGCAGGATGTGGTTTTACCGGTGCCGCCTTTATGATGGGAAAAAGTTATGATCGTTATGATATCACCTGATTGAATTTTTATTAATTAACTATATAACTAACTTTGCTTTTGTTATGGCGTAATTATCGGGATAAACAGGGCATTTGATGCAGGAATTGTTATTGTTTTTTTCTCAAAACCAGGAATTTTAACCCGTTTCATGATCCGGTTGTTATTCGATTGAATCTGAGTTATAATATATAAGAATTATCTATGAAAATTCGGAGCGGGGCATTCTCAACGAAAAAACAGGCCAATCCCAGAATTTTTATGGATGGAGAGATTTAGATCTGAATTAATGTCCGCCCGCCATTTTGTATATATCCTGTCCTTTGTCCTCATCGGCATCAGCGTTCTTGCCGTCGGGTGCGTCTCCACAAACGTGGAGGATGTCGGCTACCGGGACGGCAATGTTTCCATTTCCATTACAAGCTCGTCCGGGGCTGCCGATGCCTATATCCAGGTGACAGTGTACAAGGTAAAAGATCTTCGCCAGGAAGAGGTCGCTGTTTTCGGGAAGCCGGTGACACTGGTCCCGGGGGAGAATCTCATTACCATCCCGGGTCAGATGACACCCGGGCAGTATAAACTATGCATATATGTAATCCAGAACAGCGAACGCAGGGCTGCTGTCATCCGGGATATCTGGGTGTGAGACGATGATGCCCGTATCAAAAAGCCTGATCAATGCAGCCAGGGGACTGGCACCTGCAGATTGTGTGTACCGGGGCGCCAGGATCTTCAACCCGTTCACCTGCTTGTGGGATGACGGCGATCTTGCAGTCACGGGTGGCAGAATCCTAGGGATCGGCAATTATACCGGAAAAGAAGAGCGGGATCTTTCCGGCAGGTTTATTGTTCCCGGCCTCATCGATGCCCATGTCCACATCGAGAGCTCGCTCCTTGCCCCGAAAGAGTACGCACGACTTGTTGCATTGCACGGTACGACAACCGTGATCGCAGACCCCCACGAGATTGCCAATGTTGCGGGAGGCCGGGGACTCGGGTTCATGCTGGCTGAACGGGAGGGGGCTCTTGTCGATATACGGTACATGCTCCCATCCTGTGTCCCGGCAACCCCGCTGGATGCCGGGGGTGCAATACTGGATGCACGGGATCTCGCACCATTTGCAGGGCGGGAGGGTGTTGCCGGCCTCGGGGAGATGCTGAATTTTCCCGGTGTGCTTGCCGGGGATGAGGAGGTTTTGAGGAAACTCTCGCTGTTCGCCATCCGCGACGGCCATGCCCCGTTCCTCTCAGGAAACGACCTCAATGCATACATCCTTGCAGGTCCGGACAGCGATCACGAATGCACGAACCTGGCCGAGGCGGAAGAGAAACTCAAAAAAGGCATGTATATTTACATCCGGGAAGGATCCGCCGAGCAAAATATTGCAGAACTCATCCCGCTCGTGAATCCGGTAACGGTATCCCGCTGCTGTTTTGCAACGGACGACTGCCATGCAGACCTGCTGGTGCGGGAGGGACATATCGACCGCTGCATACGGAAGGCGATCGGGTGCGGGCTGGCACCGGAACTCGCTATCCGGATGGCAACCCTCTCCGCTGCCGAACGGTTCGGCCTTTCTGATCGCGGGGCTCTCACACCGGGCAGGCGGGCGGATTTCTGCGTCATCGATGACCCGCAGATGTTTACGGTCCAAAAAGTATTCCGGTCCGGCAGGGAGATCTCTCCTGGTCCGCCCACAGTTCCGGCGCCGCTGGACAGCCGGGTGCAATGCGTCCCGCCATCCACGGAGGATATCCGGATTACCGGGAGCGGAACAGCAAGGGTGATCGGTCTTGTCCCGCACCAGATCCTCACAGAACCGCTGCAGTACAAGATCACGGGAAACGATATTCCGGATCTTGACCGGGACATACTGAAAGTGATGGTCTGCAACCGGTACGGGAAGAATAAACGGGGAATCGGTCTTGTCCACGGCTTTGGGTTCCGGCAGGGAGCCATTGCCTGCAGCATCTCCCATGATGCCCACAACATCGTGGCAGCGGGGGCCGGTGATGATGCAATCTGTTCTGCGATAGGTGCCGTGATCGATGCCGGGGGCGCGATGGCTGCGGTCTGCGGCACAAAAAAAGTGATCCTGGCTCTTGACTGTGCCGGGCTCATGTCAACGCTCCCTTACGATGAGGTTGCGCGAAGGCTCGGGAGCCTTTCCGAAGTGACAAAAACCATGGGAGGTATCGCGGACCCGTTCATGTACCTCTCGTTCCTTGCCCTGACCGTCATACCCGCCCTGCGCATCACGGACCGGGGTGTTTTTAATGCGGGCGTATTCCGGGACGTTCCATTGTTTCTGGAAGATGCGAAATACGGGATCTGAAGATAACGGACTTACAGGCTGCAGAAGAGCCGGAAGTCATCACAACCGTATGAGATCGCGCCCTGCAAAAATCACAAAATATCCCATTCGTACTCCACGGGCCGGCTGCAGCGTGCGGGATTACGGGAAGAGCAGGATCAGGATTGCCCCGATCACCATGAGAACTGCCCCGGAAAGGCGCCGCAATGTCTCCTTCTCGTGGAAAACAAAAATCCCGTACAGCACGATAAGGATAATCCCCATCCGTTTCAGGGCAATGACATAGGGCGTGATCTGCAGGGTATACGCGGTATTGATGGAAACCGTCTCGATCGTTATCAGGGATCCAATGAAAATCCCAGCCCCGGCAACTTCCCGCCAGCAGAACGGACGGGTTGGGGAGGGCTGCAATTCAACTCCTCCAGGTACCGGCATACGGGCTGCCGGCCCGGCCCGGGCCCGTTGCAGGACAGCAATGATGAGAAACGCACTGCCAAGGAGGAGAAACATTATGCCCGACCCAAAGACGACATCTGAGTTCTGCACGGTCATCTTGTCGAAGTTTGCAGCAATCGCGTAAAGGAAAGCAACTGCGAGCATGGCAAGAACACCGGAGTGAGCTGCCATTGCCCGGAACGGGTCGGCGAGGCGGGTATGCTCCTTTGCTGCATTCAGGACATAGGATCCAAAAACGATGATGATGATCCCCGCCACTCCTGCAGCGGAAGGCATCTCGTGGAGGATGAGAAACGCCGTCCCGACAAGGAAGATGGGCGTGAACGAGATCATCGGGATGGCAAGGGAGATATCGGTCGAGGCGAGTGCCCGGAAAGTAAGGATCATGGCGACAATGTTGATGGCCGAAGTTATGATGACTGCAGGAAAGAAGAGCGGCCCAAGCACCGGGATGCCTTGCCAGGATGATATGGCAAGGAGGATGACGCTGGTGAAGAGGAAACCAGATGCACCAAGGATACTGGAATCTATCCTATCGAGGAACTTCTTGTTGGCAATGTAGTACCCGGCATTGGTGCACGCGCCGATCCCGGAAAGGAGTGCCCAGAACATGTTAACGAGATCATTGCATCCCGGATGGCTTATTGGTTGCCGGATGGGGTTACAAAAAGGACGGGAGTTTTTGTGGTTCTCACAAACCCATGATCCATTCTTCCGTTCTGAGAACACGGGAGAACCGCATCTGCTGGGTGACAAGGATCGCCCGGTGAAGATCGACATCGCTGATACTGCCGGCAGCGTTGGTCACGGAGAGCGTTCCCGTGGCATCCGAGAGGAAATTGACGGCATACCCCCGGTGGAAGGCCTGCCGGGCAGTGGTGTCGCAGCACATCTGGGTCATGTAGCCGACAATGGTGACCGTATCGATGGCCTGATCATCGAGCCATTTCCCGAGCCCCGTGCCGGTGAAGCTCCCGGGCAGGTTCTTTTCAATGAGAATATCGTAGTGCCTGCGTCTGATCTCATCGTGGAGCTCCCAGCCGGGCGTCCCTTTCCGGAATGCCGGTGATTCCGGGGCAGGGTTCGTGTGCTGGATCACCGCGACCGGCACCCGGGATGAGTGCGCGAAGTCCAGGGCTCTCTGGATATTGGTAAAACTTTCCGCCGGGTACGTTACCGGGAGTTTCCCGGTGAAATACTCGTTCTGCACATCGATTACCAGTAATGCCTGCTTCATATCCTGTTCGTCTCCCGGAAAGTTTTGCGATCTATCTCCATTGTGTAGAATTCCACCATCTTTCCCTCAACTTCTTCGGTGCATTCCCCTGTTCCCCGGAACTTCAGGAAGGAGTACAACCGCTGTGCCCGGGGATTGTTCTTCCGCACGATGAGCCGGATCACGTCAGTACCGGGATCGGAAAAACCGTGTGCAAGGGTAAGGATGGCGATGGTCTTCCCGAGACCCTGCCCGAGCTTCCCCGGGTGGAGGGCTATGCGGAATTCGGCACGACGGCCCGGTTCGTGTTCAAGGATCGAGAACCCGGCTATCGATTCGCTATCGGTTGCGACAAGGATCTCGGTGCCGGGTTTTCCCAGGTATTTGTCGAGCCACCCGCCATTCCGGAGCGAATAGTCGAGTTCCATGCAATCCTGCGGGTACGGCGGCCATGCCTTTATCGTCAGGATATCATCGTTCCGGAGTTCGCGGAGCAGGATCATGGAATGATCATACGTATCATGGGACGGGTGAAAAATGTGGCGGGCCGGGAAGTTAAGATCGGCCGCAATCAGGAGTCCCCGCCGGCCCCGGGTTCCGGCTCCAGCCGGCGTACCGTGCCATAGCCAAGCGAGAGGGACTGGCCGATCCCAAGGTAATCCGGGATCGAGAGGTTGGTCCTGAACTTCCCGTAAAAGACCATAATGTTCTCCCGTTCGATCCGCTCCCGCCGGAAGCGGACTTTCGGTTCGCAGGTTAAGGGGGATGCCAGGGGGCAGTCCAGCGATTTTGCAAGTGAGGAGAGGTTCCCGGCAAGGATCTTCTGCAGGAACGCGTCCCGCTCCGGTTTGCCTTTGAGGTCGTAAAATTTCCTTGCGTTCTGCTGGTTGAGCGCAAGATAGGAGGTCTGGAACTCATAGGTTGCGGGTTCTGCCGCGATGCCGAAGAATTCCTCCCGGACTGCCGGGTCACGCCCGGTGACCGTGCAGGCTTCCGGGCCTTCGGCGATTACCGTCATGCCGGACGAGAGCTGTTGCAGGAAGTCTGCACCCTGGGCAATCCCGACTGCCATGAGCGTATCTTTCACCTGTTTGCACTGCACTGCGGGGTACCGGTGGACGAACCCTTCGCGATCGGGCGACAGAGCGCTGTACTCCAGCAGGTTTCTGTTGAGAAACGAGCGGAGATTTTCGATGGAGAACGTTACCGGGTTTGCCGGTTCGAGCGTAAGGGTGAAAATCCTGATGTTCATGGCGAGACCTGCGGGGTCGGCGGGACCGGATTCTCGTTCATGCCGGGAGTTACCGGTGCTCTGGTTGGGGAGGTCGTGGCAGCGGCTTTCAGGATCGTGAACCGTTTGATGGCGGCGGCTTTTTTCGTCTCTTCCGTAATCCCGATGAAGTACACGCTGGCATCGGGCATCATCACGTCAGCAGCCCACGTGTTCGTGCCGCAGGATCCTGCAACAACCGGAATGGAGACCTGCATCCCGAGAGGTATCAGGGAATTATCCGTGCCGGGGGCAAAGATCGTGTACCGCAGTTCTTTTCCCGCTGCGACATTCGTGGTCCCGGTGATCGTGAACTGCTGCCCGGTAACATGATCCGGGATACCATCGATCACGATCCATGGCGTGGTATTTGCAACGGGCGTGCAGGCAGCCATGACCGCCGGTGGCGTGACCTTCCGGATCAGGAAATCCCGCTGGATCCCGTAATCCGAGACGATCCGGTAACGGCCGGCCTCCCATCCCTCCGAGAGAAAACGGTACACCTTCGAAGATTCGCCGGGCCTGAGAACGCTCGTGTTCGAGACAACCGGTGTTGCTGGTCCCATCTTCGTTGCCCACCGGCCATTTCCGGTCTGGAATATGACGGAGAACCAGGGATCATTGTTCGGGCTTTTGAGGTCCGTCTTCCCGTCATTCGTGACCACGAACTCGACAACCTCGCCCGCATTGTAGATGTCGCTGTCCATGTGAATGTACCGCGAGTAGGCATCAGGCTGGGAGACGGTGACCTTGTATGCGGCAACGGATTGCGTGGGCGTTGGGGAGATGGTGGCGGTGGAGTTGGAGGGAGCGTTTGCCGGCGTAAGAGGTGTTGTGCATCCTGCTGCGAGCAGGAGGGAGATCATCAGTATTGCCAGTAGTGTTCCGGGCCGGGTCATGGGGGGTCACCGGAGGATTGGTTGTATTGGGTGAAAAAGGAAGTGGGGGGTGGGAGATCCCCGGCTTCTCCCACCATATCATGCCCCGGGACAGGTCACCATTCCCCCAGAGAAAAATAAGCCCGCACAGGTCTCCGTTTCAGTTCCCGTTCTCCCAAGCCATCGCGGTGGACACCAGATTGGGCCCGGATTCATTTCCTGTGGAAAAAACAGCAGAATATTGCTTTGTTTGCCAAAATACGGCTGGAATCCATCTCACCTGATGGCCCTTAACGGTGTTCCGGCAGGGCCGGTTTCTGCCACAGGTTTTACCCCGTTATCAATCGGAAACGCTGTTGGAACGCGAATAAAAGGGTCATATATTATGACAGGAATTTTAACCAAATGATAATCGAAATATGCCTTGAATAACAAACATATTCCTGACCATGAAGATGCTCCGGACACCCCTGCCCCACGCTCACCTGTCGAGGCTGGAAAGATGCGGGTCGGCAGAACTGCTCGCCCTCTTTAACACCTGCCTGAAGACCGGACAAAAAACCACACCGTACGACCTGCTTCCCGATGCGTGGAGCCGGCTGTTCTCCGGGATATTCCTGTCCGCAGAAGAGCTGGTGGACGAGATGCCGCGGGAGGAACGCAGGTTCAGCAACGACCATGAGCGCATGCTGCGGGAGTTCATCAAAGCGGACTGTGCTGGCGGGGGCACTTTCGTCATTGAAGTGATAAAAAATGGCGGGAAGATCGACCGGGCCGCCCTGATCATGATAGCCGATCTTGAGGATCTCGCCGGCATTGAGCATAACGGCATCATGGCAATTCAGCTGCTTGTCGAGGCATGCGACAAAAAAGTGAGGCCGGCACTCATCAGGAAGGCCGGCAAGAGACTGCTCTCGCAGGTATATGACCATAGAGGCCTGCCCATCATTTTCTCAATCTTCGGCCTCTGCGATCTCACGGCAGAAGATCTCGATGCCATCGATTCCGTGTTTTCACGGGATGAACTCAAAAATGTCATGAGCCGGAACAGGACCGGCAACAATGCTCTCGTGGTATTCATGAATCTCGCCGCATCCATGAAGCGGTATCCCCGGATGGAGAGGAATGCGCTCGTGCGGAATGCATTCTACATCCCGGCTGCGAAGGATACCAAGAAAGAAGAGTGCGATAAACCGGTCAGGATTAAAAAAATTTCCGGCATGCCCGCAGAAGACACAAAGCAGTAAAACCGGATGAAGCCGACAGGGCCGAAAACGTGTGAATACCGCGGTTGTGCAGCGCCGGTCGCCGCAACCTTAAAAATCTGGACCTGCAAACCAGGTCTTCTTTTCACTTGTCGATATTGCTGGTCGATCCGGCCGGATCGTATTCCCGTGACCAGCTGTCCGGTACCATACCTTCAACATGTCAGCCACCATTTAAACCTCCATACGTAGTTGGTTGAATGAGTTTTCACAAAAAAAATGATGCTGCAGCAGATCCGAATGCAGTGAACCCCGATGGCAGCCCCGTTGCCCGTGTACGGCTGCCCAAAAAATGGAACAGGGAACAATTCGCTCTTGCCGAAACAATGCTCGGCGCAAATCACATCCGTGTCCAGTGCATGGACGGCGTCACCCGGATGGGCAGGATCAAGGGGAAGATGAAGAAACGGGCCTGGATCCGCGAGGGTGACACCATACTCATTGTCCCCTGGAGTTTCCAGGACGAGAAGTGCGATATTATCTTCCGGTACCTCAAGCCGCAGACAGACTGGCTGCGGAAAAACAGGTACCTTTAATTCTCTTTTACAAGGATATTCTCCGGTACGCTGAGACCGGTTATGGTGATGATCAGCACCCGGGCCCGGGACGTTTAAGGGAGTGTGAGAGGAGCCACTACTCCTCGTTGAACCGCCCCGCTCATCCGGTACGTTATTATTCCCTGCGTTCATCTCCACGGTACGCGAATCATACAATTATTTATCAATCCCCCGTTAGAAGAGATAATACAGGAGCAGTCATGGCAGACAACGGGATTTCAGTTGAATCTGTCGAGGTAACCTTATTGTCGGGGATCGATATGTCGTCTGCGACCATGATGGTGGATACGTACCGGTCCCACTCCGGAGAAAAAACCGGTGAGGGCCCGGAGATCCCCTATGTACAATCCAGAGACCGTTATCTGGGGGAGGGACATACCGGGCCGGAAGCCCGGGTCATTCTCACGAAAGTGGTGAACCGGACTCCGGACGAAGTGATCGAACAGCTCCACAAGGAAAAATCCGGTCTTTTGGGGAATGACGCAAATAAGGATTTTTACACCGTTCTGTTCATCATGAGTATGCGGCTGGGTGATCATTCAACTACCCGTCTTATCAACGGGATGATCGAGATGATCTTTCCGCGGGACACAGAAATTTCCGGTTATTCACCCAAAGATAAGAACAGTATCACCACCATTCTCGAAAACCACAGCGATGCTGTCTTCCTCACGCCGGACCTGAATTTTCTGGCATCCGGGACCCGGATCCCAAAAAAAAGCCCCCAACCCCGGGAGAACCGGTTTGATATTCGGGTCGCTCCCGGTGAAACATTGAATGGTATGTATACCCCAAAAACCGGGTACTCCCTCAGTATCCCCTCCACCTTATTGCTTGAATACCAGGGGATTCTTAAAAATCAGCAGGAAGTCTTCTGGGAGATCTATCCCCCCATGCCACCCCATGATACTCAGATGACGGGGGATGCAATGCTCGCGGTTTTTTCCCTGATTATCCGGGCTCCGAAAAATACTCTCCCTAAAATGAGGACAATTATCGAGTGCAGGGTGAAAGGGGACCTGTGGGGAGTGATCCCCCTGAAGGGTTCGACGGATAATTTATAACTTCTCCCGACCTCTGTCGCCTCTCCTCATCGCGTGCCGGTACTGCCGCATTACCGCAATCTATATTCGCACAGACAGCACCCGTCCAGTAATCCAGGTGAGATCGCACCTGGGCAACAAAAAATAGAGGAGGTAGAGAAATGGTACGACGTTTTCACAGATCAATCTATGATGAACTCGATGAACTCAGAGCATCCATGGACTACCTGTACCAGCTTGCTCTTGAACCAGCTGACAACCCGATGTTGCCACAAGAAGAGAACCCGGAGATCGTTTGCCAGTACATGCATAACCTGACTGCGGAAGTTACCTCGCATGATGACGAAATAACCGTAACCGTTGATACCATCCGGGGAACCGGGAATGCAAAAGTATCCGTTGATCTCATAGAGGGAAATACGGTAAAAATTACCTGTTACTGCGATCATAACGAAGGTAAGGATACCGGGGGCAATACCGTGCCTGAACAGAGATCGTTCTCCATTCACCACGTTGTCGTGCTTCCTGAACCGGTTACGGATCACCGGGCCCGGATGAGTATGAGGCATGGTGTGCTCGATCTCCACCTGAAAAAAGCACGATTCCTGAAAGCAGGAAATCCCTGAAATCCGTTTCCTTTTTTTAATTTTTCCTGATTGACGGTGAAAGATATAAAAAATGTAATTTAAAAAAAAAATGTTCCGGGATATTTGATCATCGGCATTGTCAGGAATGGAATTACCGTAATAAAAGGGAGGTATGAGTGGTCCGGCCAGAGATTGGTCCAATCGGCCTGATTGATGTGCCGGAAGAACCGATGATGGACAATCCACCAGTTGCGTATGACGATAAAACTGAAAATATAGATAAAAAACGTCGACTATCCACCGGGAAGAGACAACGGGAGTTCTGTGGCTGCATTGCCTGTCGTAATAACCAGGACCGTAAGCGACATGACTGGGTGATCGCAATAGAGAATACCCCCTCTTAAAAAACTGATCACGCGCTCAAAGTTCCTGAAAAATACCTACTCCGATTTCAGTTTGTCAGAAGGCATACTTACCTGAATATGTTTTCCCATTATTAAGTTCACGGAAGAATGAGACTTTTACCCGCAATGACGGAGGACCGGCGCGAGGGCATGGACATGGAGACACCACCACCAGTCCGGTGCAGGACATGGCCGAAGCAAAGGTTAAAGAGCCGGAAGAGTTGAATGCACTTTTCAATGGATACCGATGATGTCCAGTTGAAAAACCAACAGCTGACGGAAGAGATTGGACGGCTGAACACGGAACTCGATAAAAAAACACTTCTGGCAGAGGAGCAGCTCAACCAGCTGAAGTACCTCCGGTCAGATTTTGATAATTATCGTAAATGGTCTGAGAAAGAAAAAGGAGCGATAATCGCGCTCGCAAACGAGAACCTGATCAAAAACCTCCTTGAAATTCTCGATGACTTCGAACGGGCGCTGCCATCTCTCGAACAAGAAAAAAACAAAGCAGGAATGGAAATGATCTACAAAAATTTCAAAAAAATTCTCTCATCCTATGGGTTGCAGCCGATAGACTGTGTGGGAAAAAAATTTGATCCGCAATGCCATGAAGCTCTTTGTACCGAGAAATGTAAAAAAGAGCAGAACACCGTTCTTGCGGAACTGGAAAAAGGTTACCGGCTGAAGTCCAAAGTGATCAGACCTTCGAAAGTAAAGATTGCAGAACCTGTCGTGGAAGATGAAGGTGAGAATAATGGGTAAAGAAAAAATTATCGGCATTGATCTTGGAACATCAAACAGCGAAGCGGCTGTCATGCTTGGTGGCAAACCGACCATCATCCCTTCAGCCGAGGGGGCAACAGTAGCCGGCAAGATGTTCCCCTCGTATGTAGCGTTTACCACAGATGGCCAGCTTCTCGTCGGAGAGCCGGCGCGGCGGCAGACCGTGAGCAACCCCGACGGTACGGTCACTGCGGCAAAACGGAAGATGGGCACTTCTTATGTATACAAAATATATGGAAAGGAATACACACCCCAGCAGATTTCCTCATTTCTTCTGCAGAAAATCAAGAGGGATGCGGAAGCATTTCTGGGTGAAAAAATATCAAAGGCCGTCATTACTGTCCCCGCCTATTTCAATGACAACCAGCGGACTGCAACAAAGGATGCCGGGAAGATCGCGGGTCTCGATGTTGTCAGGCTTGTTAACGAACCCACCGCTGCTTCCATGGCGTACGGTCTCGACCGGGGTGGCGAATACAAAATCCTTGTATTTGATCTTGGCGGCGGTACCCTTGATGTAACTATCATGGAATTCGGTGGCGGCACATTTACCGTACTTGCAACTTCCGGTGATACCCAGCTGGGTGGCACGGACATGGACACTGCAATTTACGAATGGATAGCTGCCGAGTTCAAAAAACAGGAAGGGATCGATTTACGCAGCGACAAGATGGCGATCAACCGGGTAAAAGAAGCCGCTGAAAAAGCAAAGATCGAGCTCTCGACCGTACTTGAGACGGAGATTAATCTTCCCTATGTTTCTGCCACGCAGGCCGGCCCCAAACACCTTTCCATCAAACTGTCCCGGTCAAAGCTCGAACAGCTGATCGAACCGATTATCAGGAGATGTATCAACCCGTTCGACCAGGCATTAAAGGATGCAAAGCTGACCAAGGATGACATCCAGAAAGTAATCCTTGTCGGGGGACCAACCCGAATGCCGGTTGTCCAGAAATTCATTGAAGAGCATGTCGGCAACAAGATGGTGCGGGGCATCGATCCGATGGAATGCGTTGCCATGGGTGCTGCGATCCAGGGTGGAATTCTCGGCGGCGAAATCACGGACATGGTTCTTCTTGATGTTACGCCCCTCACACTGGGCCTTGAAACCCTTGGCGGGGTAAGGACTGCCCTGATCGACAGGAACACGACAATTCCGACAAAGAAGAGCCAGATCTTCTCGACTGCCGCAGACATGCAGACTTCCGTCACCATCCATGTGCTGCAGGGTGAACGGCCCATGGCCTCAGATAATGTAAGCCTTGGCCAGTTCAACCTTGTCGGGTTGCCACCTGCGCCAAGGGGAATCCCACAGATCGAAGTCAGCTTCGATATCGATGCATCCGGTATCCTCAATGTATCGGCAAAAGATCTCGGTACGGGAAAAGAGCAGAAGATGACCATCACTGCCTCAACAAAACTGGCTGACAGCGATGTGAAAAAGATGGTCAGTGATGCCAAGCAATACGAGGAACAGGATAAAGCCCGGAAAGAAGAGGTGGAGGCACGTAATACCGCCGATTCTCTTGTGTACATTGCTGAAAAAACAAAATCCGACCTTGCAGATAAACTAAAGCCGGATATGGTTGACCGGCTGAACGGGGCGATCACCAGCGTCAAGGCAGCACTGGAGGGCAAGGATACTGCAACAATCAGGTCAGAGACGGAAAAACTCCAGAAGGTTCTTGGAGAAGCCGGCACTGCCGCTTACCAGGAAGTCAGCCAGCGTCAGGCCCGGCAACAGGCCGGATCCCAGGAGGCTCCTGCGGGGGGAGAGCCTGGCGGAAACTCTGGCGGCCCGGGTGGCGAGAATGTTGTTGACGCTGATTTCAAAGTAAAAGATGAGAAGTAATATTTTTTCCAAAACCTATGGCAAAGGAAGATTATTATGAAATTCTTGGCGTAAAGCGGGATGCATCGCCGGATGATCTGAAAAAGGCGTTCCGGCACCTTGCACGGAAATATCACCCGGACCTGAATAAGGGCAGCAAGGAGGCGGAAGAAAAATTCAAGGAGATCAATGAGGCCTACCAGGTCCTTTCCGATCCCCAGAAAAAAGCCCAGTACGACCAGGTGGGACATGCAGAATTCAGACCCGGGGATAGTGCCAGCTACACGCCGCCCAGTTACGACGACCTGTTCCGGGACTTTGGTCTGGGTGATATCTTTGATGCATTTTCCGGAGGATCCCGGAAGACCCGGAGACGGGCGGGTGCGGATCTCCGGTATGATCTTGAGATATCCCTTGGCGATGCGTTCTATGGTACGAAAAATACCGTTGCTGTCCCGCATCAATTCGAATGCACGACCTGCCAGGGTACGGGTGCACAACCCGGCTCCGTGAGGAACTGTCCCACGTGCCGGGGAACCGGTGAGATACGAAGTTCCCGCAATGTCAGCGGCCGCATGATGACAAATGTCGCCCTATGCCCGGATTGCGGCGGGAGTGGTAAGATCATCGATAAACCCTGCATTACCTGCCACGGGCGCGGGCTCCTGCAAAAAACCCGGACGATCGAGATAACAATACCACGCGGGGTTGAAGACGGGCAGTTCCTGAGAATTGCCGGTGAAGGCGAGCCCGGGGAAAATCAGGGGCCGCCGGGGGATCTTTATGCTGTTGTTCATGTAAAAAAACATGACATTTTCGAACGGCAGGGTGCGGACCTGTATACGACCGCAATAGTCGGACTCCCCACTGCCCTCCTGGGAGGGGAGATCAGTGTGCCGACGCTTACCGGAAGTGCACTCCTGAAAATTCCACGGGGTACGCAGAGCCACACCCTCTTCCGGCTCCGGGGGCAGGGGATGCCGTCCAAAAATTCCGACAACCGGGGAGATCTTCTGGTAAAGGTCATCGTGAAGATCCCTCTAAACCTGACAAATAAGCAGGAGGCGCTAATGAAAGAGGCATTTATCGGAGGACCTGTATGAGACCTCCGGGAACAAGGGTTTCATGTATAAAAATACTAAAAACGGGGTCCGGATACTATCAGTTTCATAAAAAAAGGTGAGGTGAAACACATGGTCCGATGGTATTACAAGTCTATCTATGATGAACTTGATGAACTGAGAAAGTACATGGAATCGTTGTCACGGGAGATGTACGATACCAGCCCAATCGTACTGTTACCCGGTCCCGCTTTGCCCACAACCAGGATGCTGCCGGCACAGCGCGATGTTCTCCGTGTTCTCCATGTGGATGTGGCCAATACCGACAGGGAAGTTATTGTCACGGCCGACATGATCCCGGGGGTTTTGAAAAAGGATATCGCGCTGACCCTGATCAACCCCGTAACACTGGAGATCTCCTGCGAATGCAGGGATGAGAAACAGGAAGAAAAAGACGGGTATTTCCTGTGGCAGCGAAGGCTCGGGTCCATGACACGGATCATCCCGCTCCCCCGGGCGGTTTCGGAAGATGGATCCAGCGCCTCCTTCAGGGAAGGGGTACTTGAAGTGCACCTTAAAAAATCCGGACTGGAGAAAAAAGGAAAAATTCCTGTCGAATAAGGATTGCAGAGCTACCGGAAGGCCGCATGGTAATAAATTCTGTTTGAATCAACTTTCAGATTGCCTGAAGAGCCGGTTGACTCATTTCCCCTTCCGGGTCAGAGGGGTTTATTAAAACCCCGATGAGGAGAAGGGAGGCCATGCTGACCTTCGACTTCTTTTGACCTGCCGTATTAACAAACTATTTGATTAGAAGAAACTCTATTACGAATATCGAATAGTGAATTTCGAACAACAAAGAACGAATAACCACCATCATGAATTTCAACAATTTTACCATCAAATCACAGGAAGCCGTAGAGAAAGCAACGGAAATTGCAGCGGCAAAACAGAACCAAGCGATCGAGACTTCACATGTACTGAAGGGGATGCTCTCGGTTGACGAGAATGTCATTCCATTCCTCCTTAAAAAACTGAATGTGAACCTTGAAAGTTTCAATCCTGCACTCGACAGGATCATCGATGCATACCCAAAAGTCAGCGGGGGAGATCAGTTCCTTTCCAATGATGCCACAAAAGCCCTGCAGAAAGCCGCCTCACTTGCCCGGGAATTCAAGGATGAATTTGTTTCCATCGAGCATCTTCTCATGGGGGTTCTTTCAGTGAACGACAGCACCTCAAGGCTGCTGAAGGATAACGGAGTTTCGGAGAAAGACCTGAAAACCGCCATCATCCAGTTGCGGAAAGGCTCGACGGTGGACAATCAGGACGCGGAAGAGACCTATAATTCCCTGAACAGGTTTGCCCGAAACCTGAATGATCTTGCCCGTACGGGGAAACTCGATCCGGTAATCGGTCGTGACGAAGAGATCCGCAGGGTTCTGCAAATCCTTTCAAGGAGAACGAAGAACAACCCGATCCTCATCGGAGAACCCGGTGTGGGAAAAACCGCCATTGCCGAAGGTCTGGCCCACCGGATCATTGACGGGGATGTACCGGATAACCTGAAAAACAAGCAGATCTATTCCCTCGATATGGGGGCCCTGATCGCCGGGGCCAAATTCAAGGGAGAATTTGAAGAACGGTTAAAAAGCGTGATCAAGGAAGTGATATCCGCTGAAGGAGAGATCGTCCTTTTCATTGACGAGATCCATACCCTGGTCGGCGCCGGTGCCAGCGAGGGGGCAATGGACGCTGCCAATATCCTCAAACCCGCGCTTTCACGGGGAGAATTGCATGTCATTGGCGCAACTACCTTAAAAGAATACCAGAAATATTTCGAAAAGGACAAAGCGCTCGAACGACGTTTCCAGCCGGTGATGGTCAATGAACCGGATACGCTCGATGCCATTTCCATCCTTCGTGGAATCAAAGAGAAATACGAAACCCATCACCATGTAAGAATCAAGGATGAGGCTATCATTGCTGCCGTTGAACTTTCTCAACGATATATCTCCGACCGCTTCCTTCCCGACAAGGCTATTGACCTGATTGATGAGGCTGCATCAAAACTCCGTCTTGAGATCAACTCGAAACCGGAAGAACTGGAGATTATTGAACGCAAGATCCGCCAGCTGGAAATTGAACGGGAAGCCATCAAGCGTGAGAAAGACCTCTCAAAACTGAAAGGGCTCAATGAAGAGATCGGGAACCTGACCGAGGAACGAAACCGTCTGACAGCAAAATGGCAGTCGGAAAAAGATCTTGTTGAACAGATCCAGTTGCATAAAACCGAGATCGAGAACCTGAAATTCGAGGCCGAAGGTGCTGAACGCAAAGGTGACCTCGGCAAGGTAGCAGAGATCCGGTATGGCCGCATCCCGGAGGCCGAGAAAATCATTGAGGGGCTCAAAGGGAAACTGACCGTGCTGCAAAAGGATTCCGCGATGGTGAACGAGGAGGTGGATGCAGAGGAAATTGCCGAAGTGGTATCACGCTGGACCGGCATTCCCGTCTCCAGGATGCTGCAGAGTGAAAAACAGAAGCTGCTGGGCCTCGAAGACGAACTTCACAAGCGCGTCGTAGGCCAGGACGAAGCCATAGGGGCCGTTTCCGATGCAATCCGCAGGAGCCGTGCCGGGTTGCAGGATCCAAAACGACCGATCGGGTCTTTCATCTTCCTCGGGACGACCGGTGTAGGAAAGACTGAACTGGCAAAGGCCCTGGCAGAGATCCTCTTCAACAACGAGAACAGTATGGTGCGGATCGATATGTCGGAATACCAGGAACGGCATACCGTTTCACGGCTGGTTGGAGCGCCTCCGGGCTATGTGGGATATGAGGAAAGCGGGCAGCTGACAGAAGCGGTCCGGAGAAAACCCTATTCCGTGGTATTGCTGGATGAGATCGAAAAAGCCCATCCGGACGTGTTCAACATCCTGTTGCAGGTTCTTGACGACGGCCGTCTGACCGACAACAAGGGCCGTACGGTGGATTTCAAGAATACCATTATCATCATGACATCGAACATCGGGTCACACATCATCCAGGAAAACATGGAGGATGTCACCGACAAAAACCGGGACGGGATATTCGACCACACCCGGGAACAGGTGTTCGAACTGCTCAAAAAGACCATCCGTCCCGAATTCCTCAACCGGATCGATGAGATCATCATGTTCAAACCGCTCACAAAGGATGAGATCCAGAAGGTTGTCGAAATTCAGATGGGGTTCGTCCAGAAAATGCTCGGGAAGAGCGATATCCGGATCAGGGCAACAAAGAAAGCCATCCAGTTCATCGCCACCAAGGGCTTTGATCCGCAATTCGGTGCACGGCCGATCAAACGGGTGATCCAGAAAAACCTGCTGAATGAATTGTCAAAAATGATCCTGGAAGGAAAAGTGAATAAAGACACGGAAATCGTTGTTGAAGAGAAAGAAGGAAAGCTGATGTTTCGGAATGCCTGATCATTCCGCAATGCTCCTGACATCAGATTCATTCCTTTTTGATTATAAAGAGGTGACTGGGGATAATTCAAAAATGCCCCCGATACACACTTATATCCCCAGAAGAACCAAAAGGGCATGAGAAATATTAAAAGCGGGGAGAAAAATGAGGTGTGGACATACTGATTCAACGCGGAGATACGAGTGTGCCCACCTGATCTGTACCTACCTGATCTCCCAGAACCTGAAACATGCTATTGTAACCTCGCGGGATATTGCCCGGTTTCACCACCTTTCGCGTAAATCTTCGCAGTCAATCAGCGCCATGCTGAATTTCCTTTATTCCAACCGTATCCGTGAGCCCCGTTTCGGGTTCTATATACGGGGAACCGCACCGTTCCGGAAATGTGAATACCCCCACCATTACACCATAGAACTTATCAATGAAGCCCGGGGGCTGCTCTGAATGATACTTGTTCATGACACTGACCGGGTAAACCATTGTGGAGGGAAAAACGACTGCAGATCTTTTTGTCATACCGAACCCGCAGCATACGGGGTTGCTCCGTGACCCGCACCTGGCTGCAAAGGGTTATGCAAAGAAATGATACCGATCTGCTCTCCTATGATTTCGCGGAGAGCTGCCCGACATGGGAGTCATGGTGGTTCCGGGGAGTTGCTGCGACAGTATGCATCGGCTCTATCTGGTTTTTCTGGGGGATCCTAACGTAAAAACACGGTATGGATGCGGGAGGATATTGAATAATTCATTCCGGGTAACTCACGGGATGATCCTGTATCCCTCTTCTGGCACGGTAATCTCAAACCGTGCTCCATTGCCGAAAGTTCCCGTCTCGTGAATGGAGATCCCGGTGATCTCAAGCACCACCCGGGCAAAGAAGAGCCCGAAACCGGTATGCTGGCCATACCCCTCAAGAAAGATCTTCTCTTTTAAGCCAGGGGGGATCCCGATCCCGTTATCTTCGACCGTAATCACGAGGTTGCCGGGACCGGGCCTGCAGCTGATGGTCATGGCGGTCACCCGTTCCCCGTGCCGGGAGGCATTGTCGATGAGGTTGAAAAAGACCTTCCCGAGCATGGGATCGGCAAAAATCTCCGCATTGCAGGTACATGACAGGGATATCCCGTCCGTTTTTTGCTGTGCAATGATATCGCGGATCCGGTGCCAGCCGGGTGCATGCATGCCGAGTTCCTGGTACGCCTTGGTGAACTCGATCTGCTGTGAGATTGTGGATACCGACCGGTCGATCTTTTCGAGAAGGCCTAAAACAACGGGATCGCGTGCCTTCTCCATAGCAATACTGGCAAATCCCCGCAGGATGGCGATCTGGTTTGCCACGTCATGGCGGGTTATCCGGGTCAGGAGATTGATCTTTTTATTGATCTCCGCAATCGTCCGTTCTGCCCGTTTCCATTCAGTGATATCCCGGACAATCGCGATGAAGAAATTCCGGCCACCGATGGTCAGGGTTACGGCGTTGACGAGGGCATCGTACATCTCGCCGGATTTCCGTCTCTCGCGGGCTTCGTATTCATGAACCCTGCCCTGCTTTTCCAGTTGATCGATGAAAGCATCCCGGTCTGAATCAATCTGCCAGATACCCAGTTCAGTTGCACTCTTCCCGATCAACTCCTCCCGGGAATACCCGAACAGTGCTGTTGCTGCGTCATTAACTTCAACGAATTTCCCAGAATCCAGTTCACTGATAGTGATGGCATCGGGACCTGCCAGGAATGCTTTTGCATATTTTTCTTTCGCAATCCGTAATGCTTCTTCTGTTCTCATCCGTTCGGTGATATCAAGGAAACTGACAAGGCTCGCAACAATGCGTTCTTTTGAGTCGGTGACCGGGTTGCCGAATATTTCCAGCCGGGCCCGCGTACCGTCCGGGCGTACGACAACCATGTCATCGATATGGCTGCTCTCCCCGTGCATTCCCCGTATGATCGGCATCTCTTCTGCGGGATACCGGTCAGAAGTTCCGGCCCGGTACACCTCGTACACCTCGGCAAGATTCTTTTTTGTTGCATCCGGAAGAATGCCTCGTCCAAGAAGGCGGGCAGCCTGCCGGTTGGCGATGATCGGTTTTCGGGAGGGGGCTTCAACCATGAAGATGCCAATCGGGACAGTATCGAGCAGCGTGCTGATCAGCCGGTTCCGGCTGTCGAGATCAACGGTTCTCTTAATAAGGGTTGCCTCGATATTTTTCAGTTTCGTGACATCCCGTCCTTCGGTTATCAGGTAGATGATCTGTCCCGTTGCATTTTTCACGGGCTTGACCAAGAGATCCACGTTGACCGGTTCTCCGTTTGCTGCAACATGAGTTGCGTCAAACCGGACGGTTTCACCGGATGCAGCCCGCTGTATGGCATCCTTAAGCTGCGCCTGGAGCTCCACAGAATGGGACCCCCAGGGGATCTCCCAGAACGGCCGGTTGATGACAGCGGATTCCGGAGTTCCGGCAAATTCCAGGGCAGTCCTGTTGGCTTCAAGCAATATGCCATCCGGGGTCAACAGCCCGATGAACTGGAAGGACTGGTCGATGATAGCCCGGAACTTTGCCTCGCTTTCGCGGATCGACTGCTCGCTCCGGGCAAGTTCTTCATACTGCCCCCGCAGTTCCTCGTCAGATGCTGTGAGCTGTTCGTACGCGGCCTGGAGGGTCAACTCTGCATCTTTTATTTCGGTTATATCCCGGCCTACCGACTGGTATTCGGTAACCCTTCCTGAGAGATCGAAGATTGCACGGTCACTCCACCGCTGCCAGCGTACCCGGCCATCCGGCAGGATGATCCGGTGAACGATGGTATCGACCGGATGATCGGGTGTCAGGGATTTGAAGAACTTTTTTACGCTCTCCTTATCCTGGGCAGGAATATCCGGGCTGAACCGGTGCCCGAGGATCTCCTCCCGGCTCATGCCGAAATACCGGCAGTAGGCTTCATTGACAAAGACGTGAGTACCATCCGGGGTGAACCGCGAGATGAATTCTGTCTGGTCCTCGACAATGTTCCGGTATTTCTGCTCGCTCTGTGCCAGCTCTTCATCGGCGCGTATCCGTTCAATGGCAGATCCGATCCGGGTAGCTATCGTTTCAAGGGCGAGACGGGAGATCGCCGGGATCCCATCAACGGTATGCGATGCAATATTCAGGCAGGCAGTTACCCGGTTTTCAAACATGATCGGGATGATCGCACCTGCCCGCAATCCTTCCCGTTCATGGACGGGAGTACGGGCAAGTCCGTTCCTGGTGTACGGGGAATAGAACGGTTTTCCTGCCATTACGATCTGCCCGTTGGGCGAACCAGCCGGGTAATGGGAGACCAGCCGGACAAAATCTTCTCCAAGGTTCTCCGAGAGATAGAGATCAACAGAGCCGGATTCTTTGTCAACAAGATAAATCCCGCCGGAATCCATTCCTGATATCCCAATCGCCGATCTCAGGCAGATCCCCATGGTCTCTTTCAGGTCATGGGTAGCCAGTAAAGCAAGGCCGAGATCCAGCTGGCTCCGGAGGATCTGTTCCTGCTGTTTGCGTTCGGTAATATCGCTGAACGTGCCCTCTATGCCAAGAACATTCCCTGCCGGATCCCGGTAGAGGTGACTGTTTGTCGCAACAAGCACCGGAGTATTGTCTTTTCTTTTGAGCAGCACTTCATAGTTGGTCACTTTCCCGTCACGGTACACCTTGTCGAGGAATTCCTGCCGGTTCGCGGGATTGACATAGAAATCGTCTGCAATGCTCCTGCCAAGGCATTCCGAGACATTGTCATAACCGAGAACCACTGCCCACGACCGGCTGGCCTTGATCAGGTGGCCTCCGGCATCGCTCCGGTAATAGATATCCTGGATCTGGTCAAGGAGGTTTATGTACTCCTCATTCGTGGTTACAAGGAGGCGTTCCGCCCGTTTTCGTTTTGTGATATCCAAGAGGGAGGCCACGCTCTTTGAGGTACCGGGGACGACATCGATCGTTATGTAAATTTCCCTGACATCGCCTGACCGTGTTACGAAGCTGAATTCATAATGCTTGAGAGCGCTCTGCCGGTCCAGCCGTCTCTGCCGGTGCTGGGTGAGCATCCGTTCAAGATCTTCCGGTACAACAAACTCGATCCATTTCTTCTTGTTCTCAATCTCCTCTTTAGTATATCCGCTCAGGCGTTCAAACTCAGAATTGGCAAGACTGATCGTGGCGTCATCCTCAATAAGGACCGTTGCCGTACCGGTTGTTTCAAAGACAGTACGGTACTTCTGTTCGCTCTCGCGGATTGCATCCTCCACTTTTTTTCTCTCCGAGATCTCGCGGATCGATTCGATGGCCCCGATGACATTTCCCCGGGTGTCGTACAGCGGGGATGCGGTAAACCAGAGAGCGGCTCCCCTGCCATCGTTGAAGTGCGGGATCGTGGTCTCGGAGAAGAGCGTCTTCCCCTCCCGTTTGATGTTCGGGTAATGGGTGGAGACTGCAGGGTCGTTCATGAGTACATTATCGATAAGGAGCGGACGGCGTTCATGGTAGAACGGGAGAGCATACTCATAATTGCCTTTCCCGAGGATCTGTTCTGCTTTTACGCCGGTCATTCTCTCCATTGCCCGGTTCCACGCGATAACGACACCTTTGGTATCAATGGCCAGCGTTGCATCGGGCAGGAAGTTGATGATATCGGCCTCACGGCGTTCATGGTCCCGTACGCTTTCCTGTGCCATTCTCTGCAGGATCGCATGCTGGATTTTGTGCTCAAGCTCGGCGAACTGGGATACCGGCTCCCCGCCTTTCTGGAGGTAGAAATCCGCGCCCTCGTTCAGGGCCTGGATGACGATCTCTTCGCGCCCGCGGCCGGTGAAGATGATAAAGGGGACCGTACTACCGGATGCCCGGACCTGCTTCAGGAATTCAATACCGTTTATTCCCGGCATCTGGTAATCGGAGATGATGCCATCATAATGCTCGGACGAGAGAATGCGAAGGGCCTCCGAGGCTGACGTGAGCGTTGCAACGCTGAACTGGCCACTCATCTCGAGGAACATCTTCCCGATCTCGAGCAGTGCGGGTTCATCATCAACGTAGAGGAGGGTAAACATACGGGAGTCCGGTATAATCAGGTCAGGTACGTACCTGGTATGTCAGAGAATTGACAACATGAAATATGAATGTTATTGATAAAAGGGGGACCAGTTCTCACTATTCGTTTACTGGAACGGGCAGGCAATTCCTGCCGGGGATGCTGCCAGCCCGTACTGTATGAAGGGGGATGATTACCGGGACCCTGCCGGTGCCGGTGTGACCTGCGGGGAGAGCGCTGCGGTTGTGGATCCAGGGGCAGCCGGGTTCAACGGGCCCTCGTATGCACCGGAGCCAAGCCACCAATCATCCCCTGCCGGTGCCCCGTACCCGAGCTTGGATTCAAGCGTGTTGTTGTGGAGGGGATTGATGTAGATGAACCGGTAAAAACCGCTTCCGTTCCGGACCACCGCACCCATTTCCTTAACAAAAACCCCGTTTGCCCCGTCACGGGGTTTCCCGACAGCTTCCGGGTTGACCGGGTGGGCGAGGGTTGTCCCGTTGAAGGCATAGGCATAGACATAGAGTTCTCCCCGGATAAAAGAACCGTTCGGGTTGTTGAACTCTGCAAGGGCTTTCTCCTTTCCACGGGTCTTCGCATAGGCGACCGCATTGTCGACAAACGCAACAAGCGTCTCATTGGAGGTGTATTTCTGCTGCGGGGGTGTTACGGGCACCTGCGGGGTGGATGTGTTCATGCCGGATTGATTTTGTGTACAGCCGGGGGTTATGAGAAAAAGGCCGAGAAAAAACAGGCACAGGAAGGAAAATGATATTGTACTCATGGGATTTATTTGGATTTTCTTCCCCTAAAAACCGCTATATTCGCATGCAGGCCCGGGCCGTATTTTTTCCCGCCCGCACGGGGGAATCATGGTCCAACCGCCAGCCGGACCGGGGAGCCCGGGTGAGAGGGGAGATATTTAAGAGAGGGGATTCAAAGGGGATGATATGAAGTGGATGTGTGCTACGGGACTCGTAATCCTGCTTTTTTGTGTAATTCTCTTCACGGGATGTACAGGAAAAGAGACAACCCCGTTGCCGGCGGTTACCCCTGCGCCGCAGGTGGTTTACGTAACCGTAACCGTTACGCCGGCAGTCACGGCCTCTCCCGCAGCCACAACGGTTGTACCCGTAGCCACGGTGACAAACGCAACACCGGCAGCGGACCCGGTCATCCACCGGTATATTTACCAGTACATGACCGCGAACGGACCCATGGGCCATGAGCTGAAGTTCTACCCCGGGGGAACCGTGGATTACCGCATCGGGTATACCACAACCATTACCGATAATATCATTATAACAAAGATCGTGTCAGAAGCATCCGGCACGTGGATACCACTCGGGAAAATGGTATACTATATCAAGGTCCTTCCAACCGCCGAGGGCGGGGCGCAGATCATACGGCAGTTTACGTTAGTACCGGCGCACGAGGACCCGAGATACCCCGGAATCACCTTGCCCGAGAAGCTGGTCGGCTCCGATGGCACGGTCATGACCCGGGCGAAAAACGATTAAGTCCCCCTTTTTTTAAGAATTTAAAAATGGATTTTATATAATCCCTATCTTTGCATCATCGTCATTCCCGGCCTGGTAGTCCGGGTGCACTTCCTGTCGTGCAAGGATTGCTAGGATGAGGATAATGACCGCAATAACGAGCGAAGCGAAGAAGGCAAGATCGAAACCCGCCGTCATCAGCTCCATCTGGATTTTCGCTGGTGCACTCTCGGTGATCCCGCGGTGCCCGGCAATCGCCGCGATACCCTGCATGAAGACCAGGTTTGCAAAGGCGATACCAAGGGTCAGCGGTGCGAACCGCTCAAGGCTCGTGAGGCTGGAGACCATGCCCTGGTATTGCTTCCCAACCGAGTTCATGATCATATTCGAGGCTGGCGTTATCATCAGTCCCAGGCTGAATCCCAGCACGAGCAGGGTAATGGTCACAAAGCCGGTAGAGGTATTTATCCGGAGGAGTGTCATCATGAAATACCCGATAACCAGCAGGATCCCAGCGGCAATACAGAGTTTCCTGCCACCAACCCGGTTGTATAACAAGCCGGAAATTACGCCGGCTACCATCATGGCAGCCGAAAGAGCGGTGAGGATAAGGCCGGAATCTGATACCCCGTACCCTTTCACATACTGGAGATAGAACGGGAGCAGGTAATTGATACCGGCGAAGCTGAAGAAGACCAGGGCCATGATGAGGTTGGTCATCAGGAAATTTTTGTTTTTGAAGAGGCGGAGCTCAAGGAGTGGGTCCGCCACCCGGAGTTCGTGCAGGACAAAGTAGCCCAGCGTGATGATGGCAAGCGCGAGGGAACTAAGAATGACCGGGGAAGTCCAGCCAAGTGACATACCCTCGGATACCGCAAAGAGCAGGGCCGCAAGCCCGACAAAGATCAGCAGCGCACCGGCCTTGTCAAAACCAGCAGGTTTTGAGAGCGGTCCTGTTGCCGGAATAACTTTTGCACCCAGCAGGACTGCGATGATGCCCACAGGTACGTTGATGAAGAAGATCCAGTGCCAGGAGAGGTACTGGGTAAGCACCCCGCCGATTGTAGGCCCGATCGCGGTCCCGAGTGCCGCGGCCGTCATGATAACTCCCATGGCTTTTCCTTTCTGCGACATGGGAATGAACGCGGTGACCATTGCAGGAGCAATCGCGGTTATCATGGCACCCCCTATAGCCTGGAAGACACGCGAACCGACAAGCACGGCAAATGAATTCAGGAGATCGGGCAGAATGGCACACGAGAACGAACCTAGCGTGAATATGATAAATCCCGTCAGGAAGATCTTCTTGAACCCGATACGATCGGCTAATTTTCCGAAAATGAGGACGCAGCCGGCAAGCACCAGCAGGTAGATGGTCGCAACCCAGCTCACGGTGCTCGAAGACAGGTTGAAATCCGTCGAGATGGTCGGCAGTGCAATATTTACGATAGTACCGTCCAGTGAGGACATGAAGACAGCAAGAGATATTGAGATTGTCAGGAGTGTGAAACCAGACTGGGTCTCTCCCCGGGAGGTCTTTTCCATACCCTGATATAGGACGGCAGTATAAAAAAGGGTGGTTATGTGAAGTTTAACGGGAGTAAGGGTTCCCGTGCGATGAGAAGTCCCGGTTGAATAGTGTCATTAAGTGGCAGCAGGACCACCGGAAACGAGGTGGCGGGCCGTGCACCATTCATCTCCAGATTACGGGTAAGAAGAGATGCCGGGGAAATTTACCTGAGGGTTCCCCAGCCTTTCGGGGACTGGCTGTACATCGTCCGTTTGGGGGTTGCATAAGGTGTGAGTATGGTGGAACGCTGCCGGCACTTGCTGCAGTTGGCATCACGGCGTTCCTTGAAATGATCCCGGGGTGAGCGGTTTATGATGATATTCTCAGCTGCACACGAAGGGCAGGTGAACCGGATGACATACCCGGTCCGGGTTCCATTAATTTCAGGTTTTTTGGATTGTACTGTCATTTGAATAGTCCTTGAATTGAGTTCTGGTCAGAGCGCCCCAGGGCAATCCTGTCAATTGCCCGGGCTGCCTGTGCAAAAAGGGTTTTGGGTGAGAGGAGAAGTGGACTGCCCGCATGGGCAGCCGGAAGAGAACTGATCCGGAACAAAACCGTTAATGATTGTTAAGATATTAGCGCTCATCGCGTATCTAATGATGGGAAGATTTGAGGGGAAGATTTCCGTTCTTGAAAGGTTACCGGAAGGCTGCCAGACATAATGAGTGTCCTGCTGCATAATGTTTATCCATCGAGTCCGGATCGATATCCGGTGAAGAGAATTCATCCTTCGTTCTCCCGCCGGCTCCAGTAATACCGGCAGGATGCGGAATGGTCACCATAAGGAGAGAACTGTACAGACGGGATCAGAATACCGGTGTCCCGGTCAATGCACCCAGCAGGAGAATAATGATCGGCTGGTGCACAAGGTAAATGATGAGCGAATGCCGGCCAAGGAAGGAGAAGAAAATGATAACCGGAACCGGCAGGCTCCGGATACCGAACTGCCGGACCCCCCCCGTGTACAGGCACTCCCCTATACCCATACCTGCAAGGACAACTCCAAGCCACGGAACGAGCGGGGTATAATCAACACTTGTAAATGTTGCAGGGAAAATTCCCAGCGGGATAAGATATACCGGGCCGTGGATGCCGGCAATACAGAAGCCGGCAAGGATAATCACAAGCCCGATGAGGATATTTTGTTTCCCGAAGCGGAAAAAGAGCGGAGAGAGCATCACCGAGATCCCAATCAGGTGCAGGATCCCGAATACTACAAATCCTTCATGCAGGTACACGTACGTGGCAAGGGTAACAAGAAGCCCAAGACCGAATATCCCGGCACCGCGGATCAGAAATTTCTTCGTGAGCGCAATACCCGGGAGATTCTGTACAGCCCTGGCGTGGGAGATTACCAGCGAAACACCAACAATCAGGAGAAAGAGCGTCGCAGTCGCAAAGGCAAAATACCGCCAGAATCCTCCCGAGACATCGACAGGAGCGATCCGGAAAAAACTGAGATCGAATATCGTGTGGAAGATGATCATCATGAGGATCGCGATACCCCGGGCACAGTCGATCTCCCAGAGCCGCGAACCGGTGTTCATACAGAATTATCGTCATGGTCCGAAATATGTGTTTGGAGGTTTTACTGGTATACCGCTTCCCTGCAGTATTCCGGCCATCTGATGCGCAGCTCAGCTTTGCCAATTGGATCAGATCCGCAATACCAGAGGGCTCTGGCTCCCCGTAACCAATAAACAGAAAATGCAGGAACGGTAATAATTCCGGCAGAACGAAGGAGTTAGCAATGGCCAAAAATCCCAAAGCAGACGAACATATCATCGAAGCAATCGGCAGGTGCAGGATAGTCATCCGCGACGGTACCGTTGTTGAAGTTGGAGAGTCACAGATCCGTGACTGCCCGCTTGCAAAGCGGTTCGCATACCCAATACCGGATATTACAAAAGAGTCGGTAAAAGCCAATATCGAGCACCGGATTAAGGCATTCGGCATGTGTACCCCGGACCGTGAAGTACTGGACAACCGGGAATTCGTGGGATTTGGTGCATCGGAGATCCTCAGTTTCGGCCTCCGTGCCGGCCTGATCGACGCAGTGGTCCTTACCTGCGATGGTGCCGGAACAATTATAGTCACGACGCCGGCTCTCGTCCAGGGGATCGGTGGCCGGATGTCCGGCCTTGTTTCCACATCACCGTACCCCTCCGTTATGGACCGGATTGAAGGAAGCGGCGGGTATGTCCTTGACCGGGAGAATGCCTCCATAGACCAGCTGGCCGGTGTGGCCCTTGCCGTTGAGAAAGGATTCCGGAATATCGCCGTCACCGTTGCACTGCCGCGGGATGCACAGGCTATCCGCAGGATACACCCGTCGGCTGTGATCTTCGGGGTCCATGTCACCGGTCTTTCCGCTGAAGAGGCAGAGATGCTCGTTTCCGCATCGGACCTTGTCACCAGCTGTGCCTCGAAGACCATCCGGGAGATTGCCGGGAAAAAAGCACTGGTGCAGGCAGGCATCGCTATCCCCATCTTTGCTATAACGAAACCCGGTAAAGAGTTTATTATCGAGAAGATCCGCACCTCTGATGAACCGGTCCTCGTCAAGCCGACAAAACTTCCGGCGCTCGGCGACAAACAACCGGACCCGCTCATCTGATCTCCGGTTTATCCTTTTTCTCTCCGAAATTCACCCGGTAGTTTCCAAACCCCATCTCCCATCAGGCAAACACTAATAGGGTCTCGCGGTAATTCCCCATAATGCGGGAACCAATTAGCCCGCAGGTGATTTTCCATGGCTGATAAAAGTATCAAGGATGCGGAGAAAGCCCTCGGTGGCGGCGTGATGGCAATCGGGAAGGGGGCAAAAGGATTCAACCAGGAGTTCATGGAGTTCCTCCAGAAATACCAGGTCATCGGCCTTGCCGTTGCATTCGTGATAGGTGCGGCGGCAACAAAACTTGTCAACTCAACGGTTTCCGATATCATCATGCCCCTCGTGGGTGTGCTCACACCGGACGGGAACTGGCGCGAAGCGGTCTTTCAGGTAGGGCCGATCAAGTTCCTCCTTGGGGACTTTATCGGGGCCATCATCGATTTCCTTATCATTGCCCTTGTGATCTTCTTCACCGTGAAATATGTCATGAAAGGAGATGTGTCAAAAAAGATCTGAACGTTACTTTATCCTTCCTTTTTACAATCATTCACCGGATAATCCGGGTTCCTCAGGGTAAACCGGATTACTGTATTTATGGAATTGCCGGGATGAGGCCCGTTTAGGCCGGGCGTTCAGTTTTCATTTTTTCAAACCTTTCCTGATTGGGAGGATGTGAATATAACAGGCACGGAAGAGTTCGGTAAAATATCTGGATGAAAAGGGGGTTTTTCTTTTTTAGTTAACCGGTAATTATCCGGATCGGTCGGGCAAATCGTAAAAAAATAACCTTGATGACACAGTGAAGCATACAATAATGGCATGGACTCCCCAATAATCGACATACTGCTTTTCATAGCAGCCGGCATCATTGCCGCCATTCTCGTTCATCTCCTTTTTACATTCCTGATAAAGAAGGCCGAGCAGACAGAAACCAAGATGGATGACCTGATCGTCCACTCACTGGGTGCGCCACTGGTCATGCTGGCATTTTTCGTTCCCCTGTATTATGCAATCCAGAAAGCCATCACCGTCTACCCGCAATATGCATGGATAGCCGACTCCAATGTCCTCTTTGCAGGGTATATCCTTGTCGGGACCTGGATCATTGCCACGTTCGTTGACAAGATCCTCTTAACGTATGGAACTGCCCTTGCCGAGCAGACCGAGACCGATCTGGACGACCGGATCATCGGGATATTGCAGAAAATTGCCAAATACCTTATCTGGTTTACCGGGATCCTCTATATTTTTACCCTCTTCAACATCAATATCACACCCCTGATCGCCGGTGCCGGGATCGTTGGTATCGCCATTGCCCTTGCCGCACAGGACCTCTTCTCCAACTTCTTTGGCGGGGCAGTCATCATCACCGACCAGCCGTTCAAGGTGGGTGACCGCGTCCTCATCAATGACATCCTGGGAGATATCATTCATATCGGCCCCCGTAGCACACGGATCATAACTCCGGATTCTGACATTGTCACCATCCCGAATAACAAGATCACCACGTCAGTTGTCAGGAACTTCTCCCTGCCAAGCCCGCAGATCCGGATCCAGGTTCTGGTCTCGGTAGCATACGGGACGGATATTACGGTCGTCAAATCCGTACTCATGCACATCGCAAAAGATACCCAGACAGAGATGCACGAGCTGGTTGCAGGAGAACCCGAACCTACGGTTTATGTAACCAAGATGGACAAATCAGCAATGACCTTTGAGGTTACGGTATATGCAAGGGAGTTCACGCACAACAGTATCATCCGGGATCATATCAACACAAAAATCATAGAGGAGTTCCGGAAAGAGAGTATCATCATATCCTGAAAATCAGGCAATACCCTAATACGGTTTTCAGGGCACTGTCCTTCCCAAAAGAACCAATCGTTTTATCCCCCACAAAAGAGAACCAGAAGAATACAAAACCAGATTCCCCTCACCAGAAGGTCTGGATTTATGCATCACGAGGTACCATGAAATACGCGATACAACGAGTTCTGGTCTTTGCTGTCATTCTCACGGCACTCATACCGGCATCTGCCCTTGCAGTTCCGATAAATGATACAGGTTCCGGTTTCATTGTTGTGACAAACCCTCCGGTTGCAGATTTCTATACCAGTACACGATACGGGCCCGGGCCTTTCACAGTCAGTTTTTCTGATAATTCTCTCGGGGCTTTGCCGATGACCTATCGTTGGGATTTCGGGGATAGCACAAGCTCCAGCCGGCAGAACCCCTCCCATACGTATGCTGCCAGCGGCGAGTATACCGTACGCCTGACCGTGACAAACGAGTACGGGACCAATACAAAAACAGTTCCGGCCTATATCGGCGTGGGACTGCCTCCTGAAGCGGAATTTAAAGTTACACCGGGTTCCGGGGAGATCCCGCTGATTGTCAGCTTCACGGATGTATCGATAAACCGGCCCGGGACATGGAACTGGGATTTCGGGGACGGAACAACATCATCCGAACAGAACCCTGTCCATACTTACACCGCACCGGGGTCTTATAGTGTCACGCTCCGGGTGACCAACCACTTTGGCAGTGACCGTCATACCATATCCGGCGTGATAATCGCCGGAAACCCGGCTCCCGTCCAGCCCCCGGCACCGGTAATACCGGAGAAGAAGAAACCCGAAGGTCTTGCCGGGCTGATCCAGGAGGCACGGGGTTCAACGGAAAAGAACCTGCCGACAGGCAATTTCATTCCCCCGCAGTTCATGGCACTCGCCGCTGTGATCACGAGCATGGGGGTCATCCTCGTCCAGATCCTGATCGCAAACCTGAGCACCCTTTCGCAGATCGGATTCAAGATAGCAAAATTCCTGGCAGATCTTGCCGGGGGTCATGCCGTCGAGAAACTGAGCGAAAAAGAGATTGAAGCCCGCAAACTCGCCGTCCGCAAGATGGAGCGGCATTTCCTCGGGCTTTCTGCAACGGAAGTTCTCGTCATTGAAGCTGCAGTGATCATGGTGGCGCTTGCGTTCATCCTTG
This sequence comes from uncultured Methanoregula sp., assembly GCF_963678795.1. Classification (NCBI taxonomy): domain Archaea; kingdom Methanobacteriati; phylum Methanobacteriota; class Methanomicrobia; order Methanomicrobiales; family Methanoregulaceae; genus Methanoregula; species uncultured Methanoregula sp. Next base: position 1,924,968 of record NZ_OY787453.1, read on the forward strand.
CAGACCGTGCCGAACTGACACTTGAAACCGTCCTGATCTATATCGCGGTCGGTGCAATTTCTATCGTCCTCCATGATTTTGCCCACCGGTACTTTGCAACAAAACACGGGCATGATGCGGACACGCAGTTCTGGGGCCTTGGAACGGTCATCATGTTCCTGACGGCATGGCTGTACGGGAATGCATTTGCCCAGTCTTACCGGAACCTTGTCAACCGCGAGACGGAAGACGAGCCCCGCGAGATGGGGATCGAGATGGTTGCAGGACCGGTCGTCAGTATCATCCTGATGGTAATCTTCCTTCTTATGGTGATGTTCGGGGGGCTCTGGGCTGTTGCCGGTGGGATCGGTTTTACCATCAACCTCATCACCGCGGTGTACAGTCTGATGCCTATCGAGACGATGGACGGGGGTGCCGTCTGGAGATGGAACCGGGGCCTGTACCTGGCATTGTTCGTACCGATCATCATTTTTTATTTCTACACGTTCATGCTGGTGTGAGTGGACACGGTATCGGTTTTGAGGTTGTGCCCGGGAAACCTGGTCATCCCCATATATACCGGAGATACCCGGCCATCACTCGTGCGAAACCGCCCAGAGATAGAGCGAAGCTACCGAACCATACGGAGAATAACGTTTCCGGTACCGCTCGAACTGCTCCCTCGTAAGAGTGATTCTGTTGTAGAGGTTCATCATCCCCCGCCGGATAGCAAGATCGTTCCAGCTCACGACATCCGGCCTCTCCAGCGAGAAGAGGAGGAGCATCTCGGCAGTCCATTTCCCGACACCAGGCAGTGCTGTCAGATGATCGATAATCCCGCTGTCAGACATTTCCCCAAACCGGGAAAAATCCATTTCGCCCCGCTTAACGGCAGTGCCAATACCGTGGATATAGCCGGCCTTTCTTAAAGACATCCCGCATTGCCGGATCTCTTCGGGAGATACCGATGCCAGAGTCTCTCCGGTTATTGTCCCGAACCGCTCCTGCATCCGGTCCCAGACCGTTGCTGCTGCCTTCGCTGAGATCTGCTGGGCAACAATGCTGGATACGAGTGCGGTGAATGGATCCGGGGTTACCTCCCGTTCGATCATCCCGATACGGTCAATGGCAAGCCCGAGGATCTTATCCCGTTTTTTCAGGTAACGTATCTCGGCATCGCCATACTGGAAAATATGTCTGTCCATGGTTTGCTTGTCCCGCTTGAGTGAGTGTATATCGGTTTTCCGGCTACATCAAGAATGCGTGGGGGTATCGGAACGTTTTGAATCCTGTCAATAAAACCTGGGCGTCCATCTCCCCCAAAAGGGTATCAGACCGGTTTTATGTCCCAAATCGAAAAAGGCATAAATAACCATCAGCCTACTGTTCTTTATTCATATATTCCGGATGAAAGAGAGGACTGGTGTGATGAAACGACGGATCTTTATGGCAGTATCAATTTCCATTGCCTGTATCGTCGTGCTTCTCATCATGCCGGTTGCTGCAACAACATTACCCGTCGCGGGATTCGTATCGAATGTAACATCAGGTACCACTCCCCTTAATGTCCAGTTCATGGATGTAACCACGAACTCGCCGACTGAATGGATCTGGTCCTTTGGCGATGGAGATACATCCACTGCACAGAACCCCACTCATACATATACGCGTGCCGGAACCTACACCGTCACCCTTGCTGCAACCAATGCCGGGGGCAGCAATACGGTTACGACGGCGGAGTATGTAACGGTGACCCGACCGGTTATCGCCCCGGTTGCATATTTCGTATCGAACGTGACATCCGGCACCGAACCGGTTGCGGTCCAGTTCCTGGATACCTCCACAAATTCGCCGACATCTGCAGTCTGGGCATTTGGTGATGGCAGTACAGCTGCGGGACCAAGCCCGTCACACACCTACACGAGCGCCGGTGTGTACACGGTAACACTCACCGTAACAAATGCAGCTGGCAGTAATACGGTAACCAGGACCGGGTACATCACGGCAGGTGCTCCGGTTACCGATGTCCCGGTCGCATGGTTTGTCTCCACCATGAACTCCGGGACTGTGCCACAAACCGTCCAGTTCATCGATGCATCCACGAACTTTCCGTACTCATGGGTATGGTTATTTGGCGACGGGGACACATCCACTGCACAGAACCCTTTGCACACGTACACCCGGATTGGTACTTATAATGTAACGCTCACTGCGACAAATGCCTGGGGCAATCACACGGTCACACGAGACAATTATATCATCGTGAGTTCCTCGATCCCGGTGGCGTCGTTTGTCTCTGCTCCATTATCAGGTACGGCACCACTGGCGGTCCGGTTTACGGATACTTCCACGAACTCACCAACCTTGTGGGACTGGGTATTTGGAGACGGAAGCGTGTCGGCGATGCAGAACCCGTCACACGTGTACACAATTCCCGGTGTATACACGGTCTCATTTTCTGCCATAAATGCCGCGGGCAGGGGAACGGTAATCCGGAGTGACTATATCTCGGTATCAGTCCTTCAACCCCCGGTCTCTTCGTTTACTTCTGACGTACGCGCAGGGATTGTACCACTCACCATCCAGTTCACGGATAGTTCCACCAACACCCCGGATTCGTGGGCATGGTCGTTTGGGGACGGGACCGTGGCAACGGCGAAGAATCCCTCCCACACGTATATGCGCACCGGTTCTTATACCGTCATACTGACGTCAGCAAATGTCGCCGGTTCCAATACATCTATGATGAAAGATTACATCACCGTGTCTGAACCGCCCGGGACTGCTGCGGTGACAACGGTTCGGGAAACAGTTTTACCAACCAGTTCAACTACATCGGATGCAGCAGTCATGGTGACTGCTGCTTCAGTGACACAGGTACCGAATCCCATCCTTTCAGCAATCGATACATTAACCGGTATACCTATGCTGGCTCTGATCCTTGCATTGCTGTTGATTACGGGGATATTGATCATCTGGTGGATGACGAGATCCCCAAAAAGACCCCGCGGACGAAGTGGCAGGGATCTCTGATGCTGCAGCGAGATCAATTACGTTCTTTTTCCAGAGATAGTGCATGCGGATGACACCCGGTGAACCAAAAACATATGCAACGGCATATGCTGCCCTTTGCGTTTATGAAAAAAAGATTTCTTTGGACATATCCCAGTGATAGCGGAAGGTGCGACACTGATAAAATAGTGCGAGGGATGGGATTCGAACCCAAGAACTCCTGCGAGACCAGGCCCTGAACCTGGCGCCGTTGACCTGGCTTGGCTACCCTCGCGCCTGTATAGATTATGCGCCGGATTTAATAAAGGTAGGGTAAAATAAGGAGAGGATCAGGTTCTCTTGCACCCGTTATTCTCGATCTGGTATTTTTTCCTCTCGCGGTCGCGAAGCTCGTTCCTGCGGATCTTGCCGGAGATTGTCTTTGGCAGGGATTCAACAAACTCGATAGCCCGGGGATACTTGTAAGGCGCCGTTACATTCTTCACGTGGGTCTGGATCTCGCGGACGAGACCTTCAGAGGGCTTAAAATCGGGTTTTAAGATGATGAATGCCTTGACGATCAGGCCCCGGATATCATCGGGGGAACCTACAACTGCTGCCTCCAGCACTGCAGGATGTTCGATCAGGGCACTCTCAACCTCGAACGGGCCGATCCGGTAGCCAGAGGCCTTGATCACGTCGTCATCCCTGCCGATGAACCAGAGATACCCGTCCTCGTCCTTGTAGGCCTTGTCACCGGTATAGTACCAGTCACCGATAAATGACTTCTTGTTCTCTTCATCGTTGTTGAGATATTCCCGGAACATGCCGACCGGCCGGTGTTTCATGCTGATCGCGATCCGGCCTTCTTCGTGAAGCCCGACCGGCTTCCCGTGATCATCGTGGAGCTCGATATGCCAGCCGGGCGACGGCCTGCCCATGGAGCCGAACTTCGGCTGCATGCCGGGGAAGGTACCTATGCAGAGAACGGTCTCGGTCTGGCCGTAGCCTTCGAAGATGGTGAGACCGGTTGCATCCTTCCAGGCCTTGATCACTTCAGGATTGAGGGGTTCCCCCGCACTCACGCAGTGGCGCAGCTCAGTAAAATCGAACTTGTCCAGGTCGGCAAGGATAAGCATCCGGTAGATCGTCGGGGGACAGCAGAAAGTTGTTATCCCGTATTTCTCTATAAGCGGGAGAATCTCGGTGGCATTGAACCTGCTCCGGATATCGTATACAAATATCGCCGATCCCTCGATCCACTGCCCATAGAACTTGCCCCATGCGCTCTTTGCCCAGCCAGTATCCGAGAGGGTGAAATGCAGGTCATTTACGCGCAGGTCATGCCAGAACCGGGCGGTGACAATGTGCCCGAGCGGGTAGCTCTGTTCGTGCAGCACCATCTTGGGTTCACCCGTAGTGCCAGAGGTGAAGAAGATCACGAGTGGATCGGTGCTCCGGGTCTTTTTCATGCCGGGAAGATTGACCAGCTTTGCAGAAACCGGTGCCGGGTAGTCGAGTTCAACCGGGTAACTGATCCAGCCGGGCCGTTTGCCGTCAATGAGCATCCTGCAGGTAAGCGACGGGCATTCCTTTGCTATCTCGTCGATCTTGTCTGCATGCTCCTGCATGGTTATGACCATCTTGATGTCAGCGAGATTGATCCGGTACTTGAGATCCTTGGGAGTGAGCATGGTGGGGGCAGGGCAGTATACTGCTCCACGCTTGATGAGCCCGAGCGTAAAGGTCCACCATTCAGGAACGCGGGGGAGCATGATCAGGACGCGATCGCCTTTGTTAACCCCGTACTTGATGAGCATGTTCACGATCTGGTTGGAAAGGCGCATCAGGTCCCAGAACGTGAACTTCTTCTCAACGCCTTCCTGATTCACCCAGATCATTGCAAGTTTGTTCCGGTCCTTGTGTGCCCAGGCATCGATGATATCAAAGCCGAAGTTGAAGTACTCGGGAACATCGATCCTGAAGTTCCCGTACATCTCTTCATAATCAGGGATGTTGTGATGATCGCGGTCTATCACCGCTCCGCTTGATGGAAGTGTTGTTGACCCGATCGTCGGGCTTCCTGTAGTCTGGTTCAGATGCAGCGTAGTGGCTTCGCTGATCCAGTCCGAGCGGGATATCTTTCTCTTTTCACAGGATTTATCAATGGACTGCGTGAGGTTTTCGTCCATTGTGATGGAATAACGCACCATACAGATCCATTTAGTGGTGCACTTATTACGTGTTTCGATTCAAATATGCACCAGAACCGTGTGGCCATAAGGATAGACTATCCATGCGATAAGGAAAACAACCGGGTTGAACCTAAAAAGATCCGGGAAGATTATTTCTGTTCCTGGTATTTTTTCAGCTCCGCGGCCCGAAGCTCGTTCCTTTTGATCTTCCCGGAGATAGTCTTTGGAAGACTCGTAACAAATTCGATCTCCCGAGGGTATTTGTACGGTGCAGTGGTCTTCTTCACGTACGTCTTGAGTTCCCGTACCAGGGACTCGGAAGGTTCGAACCCGGCATTGAGCACAACAAACGCCTTGACGATCAGGCCCCGGATACGATCCGGTGATCCCACAACCGCGGCCTCCTGCACAGCCGGGTGTTCTATTAAGGCACTCTCAACCTCGAAGGGGCCGATCCGGTATCCCGAACTCTTGATTACGTCATCGTCCCTGCCGACAAACCAGAAATACCCGTCATCGTCAGAATATACTTTGTCGCCAGTGTAATACCAGCCATTGACAAATGATTTCTTATTCTCTTCCGGATTCTCAATATATTCCCTGATAAGACCGGGAGGCCGGGGATCGCACCGGATTGCAAGGCGGCCTTCCTCTCCTGAAGGAACCGGCTTGCCATCATCATTGTGGATCCCGACTGTCCAGCCAGGCGAGGGTTTGCCCATCGAGCCCGGGCGCGGTTCAATACAGGGGAACTGCGCAACGCAGCAGACCGTCTCGCTCTGCCCGTATCCCTCGCGGATTGTCAGGCCGGTACCTTCCTTCCAGACCCGGATGACCTCCGGGTTCAATGGTTCACCAGCACTGCAGCAGTGGCGCAGCGAGGAAAGATCGAACCGGTCCAGGTCAGCAAGAATGAGCATCCGGTAAATCGTCGGGGGACAGCAGAACGTTGTGATCTGGTACTTGTCCAGCAGCGGCAGCACTTCGGTTGCCTGGAACTTGCCGGTGAAATTGCAGACAAAGATGCATGCTCCTTCTATCCACTGCCCGAAGATCTTTCCCCATGCAGCCTTCGCCCAGCCGGTATCGGATACCGTGAAGTGCAGGTCATTGTGCCGGAGATCCTGCCAGAGCCGGGCAGTGATGATGTGCCCGAGCGGGTAACTGTGATCGTGCAGCACCATCTTCGGCTCCCCGGTAGTCCCGGAGGTGAAGTAGATAAGCATCGGATCACTGCTTTTGGTCTTCCGGGTGTCCGGAATGCTCACGGCATGGTGCGAGACGGGTGCCGGATAGAGAAGCTCGTAAGGCCAGCTCGCCCAGCCCTTGCGCTCACCATCAACAACGAACCTGCAGGAAAGTGTCGGGCACTCATTACAGATTTCCTCCACTTTCTCCGTGTTTTCGAGATCTGTAATGATCATACGGAATTTTCCCTTATTGACCCGGTATTTGAGATCACGCGCTGTAAGCATCGTGGGGCAGGGGGCTAATACCGCACCAAGTTTGATGAGCGCAATCACAAATATCCACCACTCCGGGATACGGGGGAGCATTATAAGGATGCGATCTCCTTTGTTGATCCCGTATTTCAGGAGTACGTTTGCTGCCTGGTTGGACAGGTTTTTCAGATCAAGGAAACTGTATTTCTTCTCCCCGCCGTGCTGGTCTACCCAGATCATCGCCAGTTTGTTGCGGTCCTTTTTTGCCCATGCATCTATCACATCGAACCCGAAATTGTAATATTCCGGCACGTCGATGGTGAAGGTCTCGCACATCTTCTCGTAACTTCCGGTGCTGCTCCCGCTCTTCTTCATGCAATCAGCAACAATGTTTTGTGCCGGTTTACTTCAATCTGTCTTTTTAAAAAGGCAAAAAAAGCCGGACAGCGGGAGGGCAGGTCCGGGACGCAAGATAATTTTTCACGAGTGTCCCAAGCGATACATTTATGGTTTAATTTATCGTCGAGAACAAACAGCTCCTTGTGGACATAAAGGTTGTCCATTAGTATTATGATTGAGAGGACTGCATAGTATAGTGGATGGCTGATAAAAAGTACGCTTCATTAAAAATTGAGAACATCGTAGCTTCGGGAGTCATCGCCGATTCCATTGATCTTGCAATGGTTTCGGGAAAGATCAAGAGCTGCGAACTCAATACCAAACGGTTCCCAGGCGCGGTCTATCGCATAGAGAATCCAAAAATTGCATCCCTGATCTTCTCAAGCGGGAAAGTCGTGCTGACCGGTATCCGTGACAAGAAAGCATTAACTGAAGGGCTTGGTATCATCATCAAGTCCTTGAAAGAAGCCGGCGTTGATACATTCGATGAGCCCCGGGTCGCAGTCACCAATATTGTCTGCTCATACGATATAGGGAAGTATATCAACCTCAACAAGGTGGTCATTACGCTCAACCTTGAAAATATTGAGTACGAACCCGAGCAGTTCCCCGGCCTTGTTTACCGGATCAAGGATCCCAAGATCGTCGCCCTCCTCTTCTCGAGCGGCAAGATCATCTTAACCGGCGGCAAGACCATTGAAGATATCAAGAAAGGCCTTGACTTCCTCGAGCAGAAGCTCGAGAGTATAATGTAAGATAAAAAAATAACCTTTTTCCTTTTTTTGTTCACGACCAGTACCGGTGGGTCTGGATGAAATTTCTCTCGGCTTTGAGGATCTCCCGGTAGAAGGCATCATCTTCGGCAAGGGTGGCAAGGATCCGTGAAGCGATCTCCGGCCCGACACCCCGCGCTGAAAGCGCAATGACAGCTTTTTTCCCGCTCGACAGAACAATATTGGCATTTTTCATCAGCCGTTGTTCAACAACACGCTCATCTGATGTTTTTTTGGTTTTCTGCACGATCGCATACTGCTCTTCCTCGTATGGCTTGAGGGCTGCAATGAGACGGGCCCCGCATTTGGGACACTTGGGATGATCCGGTACCCGTGAGACCACGGTCCGGCTCTTGTAATTGCGGCAGTTCATGCAGCAGAGCAGGACATCATCCTGGTCGAGCCTGCGTTTCAGGGTGGCAAGCACGGCCTGGTCAGCAGTCGGCGGGGGAATCTGGTCGCGGGAGGAGAGCAGGCCCCCGGCCCCGATCAGGGAGTGCGGGCCAAGAGCCACACGGATCTGCCCCTGACGGATCTGGTCCACGAGCAATGCGGCAGTTGAGACATCCATGTATTCCAGGAGCAGTTCCCGGTACGCTTCCTGCTGCACGACCGTATTATCGAAAAATTCCAGCAGGCGCTGGATGCTGATCTTCTCGTAATCCGCATCGGGATCGATTGCCCCGAATTTCTTTGCTATCTGTACCAGTTTCCACTTGAAAAGTGCCGTACGTTTCAGTGCCAGCCGGAGAACGCCGGGCATGTGGGCAGGATCGAGATCCAGAAGAAGATCGCGGACATCCGCGGCCCGTATAGACGAGGGAAGACGCAGGAGCATGCGGTACGCGTCCAGTTCCAGGCCGACCGTGGTCCCGTACCGGGCAGAGATGAGGATGGATATTACCCGCCCGAGCGCCTCGTTGGCCTTATGACCAGCACAAACATTGCAGACAACCCCGTCATCCGTATTCTCCAGCGTGATGAGCTGGTCGGTCGGGATTAGGGAGCGGTTCTTGTCCATCTCGGTGAGGAATTTTGTAGCAAACTGAGAACTGTCATGATCACCGGTATATTCCGCAATGCCACGGGTCCGTCGCATTGCCCCGACTTCCCGGGCCACCGGGAACGGAACCGGGATCTGCTCACCTTCCCATGAGGGCAATTCACCCTGGACTTTCCGGGCGGGCTCAACAACAAGCCGCCCATCTGCAATCTCAAGCACCCGCCAGAGCTGCCCCTTGGTGATGAATACTGCGCCGGTATGCACCCACCCGACAACAAACGACTCGTCAAGCGTCCCGACTGTTCGCCGCGTGACCATGTCGAAGATCGGGACTTTGCGTTCATCGTGGATCATGGAAAGGTTCCCGGAAAGGTAACGACGCGCCCGGGCAGTGGTTATGATCCGGCTCCCGTCTATCCGGATCAGCCGGTGCTCTTCCATCTGGCGGCAGACTTCCTCAAGGAGCAGAGCACTATCGGGAAAGAGATCGGTGCGTTCGATAATCTCAAGGATACGTAAACGCTCGATTTCCCCGTATTCCACGGCAATGGCAGCGACCTGGTTGGCAAGCACATCTGCTGCAAGACGCTGGGGGGTCACACGTTCAATCTCATTTGCTTTTGCCTTTTTTGCGATAACGAGGGATTCCAGCAGGTCGTCAAATCCCGTTGCAAGGATCGTCCCTTTCGAGATAGTGTTCAGCTGGTGGCCGGCCCGGCCCACGCGCTGCACCAGACGCGCCACTTCGCGGGGAGAGCCGAACTGGATCACGTGGTCGACCCGTCCGATATCGATACCAAGCTCCATGGACGAAGTGCAGATGAGGGTACGAATCTCCCCGCGCTTGAACCGCTCCTCCGCATCGATCCTTACTTCTTTCGAAAGCGAGCCATGATGGACTTCAACATCCCCCCGTTCGAAGAGTGCATGGCCCAGTGCTTCCGCTGTCACCCGTGTGTTGACAAATACAAGCGTGGAGCCTTCGCGTTTCAGGGCTTTTGCGAGGATCTCTGCCTGCCGATCGAAGTTATCGCCAACGTATTTTACCGAGATCTCAAGTTGTTTGGCCACCGGCACCTGGACAATGGAACACGGGCGGTTTCCACAGAGGAAGCGGGCGATATCTTCCGGGTTTCCTACCGTCGCAGAGAGCCCTATGCGCTGGAACTCTCCCGCGTATACGTGCAGGCGCTCAAGGGCAACCGCCAGCTGGGCCCCGCGCTTGCTTCCCGCAAGCTCGTGGATCTCATCGATGATGACATACCGGACATTCCTGAGATGGGTGCGGAGCCGTTTTCCCATGAAGAGAGCCTGGAGGGTTTCAGGGGTCGTGATCAGGAGGTCCGGAGGTGATAATGCCTGTTTCCTGCGTTCAGCAAGAGGGGTATCCCCATGACGTACGCCCACGGTCAGGCCAAGCTCGCCACACCACCACTGCATCCTGAACAGGATATCCCGGTTGAGCGAACGCAGGGGGGTGATATACAGGGCCTTGAATCCTCCCCCGGACGGCAGGGATATAAGTCCGTTGAAGACCGGGAACATCGCACTCTCAGTCTTACCGGTTCCGGTGGGAGCAACGAGAACAAGGTGGCTGCCGCGGGCCAGGAGGGGAATTGCCTGCTTCTGGGCATCAGATAATACTGAAAAGCCGCGTTTCCTGATGCAGGCCTGGACTTTCGGGTCAAGGATTTCAAGCGTCTTCATTGATCTGGATCGATTTCAAGGAGCCGATGTATGTCCCGTCAGCAAGGATGATCTCTGTCTCTTCGTGAACCATGCACCGCGAAATAGGCGAGAACGGGTTCTTTACGATCTGAAGGATATCATAGCCGGAAATCTCGTTGAACGCAGGAACGAAGAGGGCCCGGGAAACAGCGCCGGTTCCCGGGGCCGGTTTCAATCCGAGTTTTTTCGTATCAAGGCCGGCCCGGATATAGGCCGGAGCCTGGAGCGCACACCCCACTTCATCCCGTATTGAGAGAAGCGGGTGATGGTGGCCGACAACGATCAGGTGCCCGCCCAGTGCGGGTGCCGGATACATGTGACCATGCAGATATCCAACACCGTCAAGGATTGCGCCTTCTTTTGGCATGAGCTCGCGATCTTCAAGGAACCGTTCGATACCTATGTCGTGGTTGCCCGGAAAGACCCTGATGGGAATGCGTCCGCGTAGCGCTTCGAGAATTTTAGGCATTTCGTCATACTCCTGGCGTGTCAGCGTAGGGATACTGTGCTTGACATCCCCCAGAAGGATGAGTTCGTCAGGGTCTGCCTGATCAATGGTTCTCTGCAAGCGCTCGAGCCTGCCGGCACTCCTGCTCCGGAAATACAGGCCGTGCATAGCAAGATCTGCCTCGATCCCGAAATGCATATCCGCAACAATGAGAAGGCGGAGATCCCGCTCGATCACCAGTGCCGGGCCATCCCGGAGAAATTCGATCTTCATAACAGCCTGACGAAACCCTTCTGCGGCTGGTAGCATTCATCATCCACTATCAGGGACTCAATAGCAGAGAGCACATTCTCCTGCGATATCCCGTCTTTGGTAATCCTATCAACAATTTCCTGGACGGCTATACCGCGGGGACTTCTGGATTCCCGGATAAGCCCAAGAACGCGTTCTCTTGCATCAGATCTCTCTTTGATCTCAATTCCCGGCGGACGGACACTCTGGACGGCACTCTCTACCATCAATGCCAGGTCTTCAAGATCGCGGTCACTTACATTGTAATGCCGTATCGCCGTGCAGATACGCTCACTGGTATTCTGCCCCCGTATCGCCTGCTGTAATTCTTCCAGCCGACGCAGGGTCGATGCAGCGGTCACGAGGACCCACTGGTCCCGTACGGCCCGATCAACCACCACCACATGATCCGGGCGTATCGACAGGCTGATCGTCCCATTCCTGCGATAGAGCTGGGCACGGCCAAGCGCGGAGACGAATGCAGGCAGTGGAAGGTTCCGGAGGAGCAAGGAGAGTTCAGGGTTTTTCCCGCCGGTTACCAGATCAAATCCACCGGTAGGATCCGCAACGCGACCCCGTATAAAATCCCCGCTCTCATCGACTTCCGTCAGGGCTCCCGTGATATAGATGAGCCGGCAGTACGCCCCCCCGGGAGTCACGACAAATGCAGGGCTCCCGTCATCCTCCCCGGGAACCGAAAGGCTGGACCTGCCAAACTCCCCTGCAAATACGCGAACCGCTCCTTCCATAATCCAATAATAATGTACCCGGCAGCACTCATCAAGATATAGTCAGTGATAAAAAAGGGCGTGAGGTGCACGAACCTGTTACGTCAGAGCCGTCACGAGTCCCGCAGAAGATACCCAGAATTACCGGGCTCGGGTGGGGGTATATGCTCGTAAACGTCGGAGTCGCATAGATATCGCAGAATTACCGGGCTCGGGTGGGGGTATACCCCCCACCCCCCTGCATGAAAAAACCGGCTGGGGGGGTGACCCCCCCTCCATGATCAAAGTGACCAGGGGGTGGGGGGCCTCCCTGCAAACAGAAAATCCTACGACCAACTCATTTCTGGTAACTCCACCAACGACCGAAGAAACTCCGTCAACTCCACACGAAGCGTTGGGCTTTTACATGGAAAAAATGACGGCTTACCCGTATTTGCGGAGGGGGGTCTGCCCCTCTACCCCCCCTGCATGAAAAAACCGGTGGGGGGGTGACCCCCCTCCATGATCAAAGTGACCGGGGGGCAGAGGGGGATCCAACTCTGCATTTTGCGAACGGATTACACCGGCAGGTGCAGGCGAGTGGGGTGAAGAGAAGGGGGCTGCCCCCATTTATAATTAAAGTGGGATGGGGGTCAGGGGGGTCTCTAAAGCCGGGATGATGTGGAGCACCCGGATATGCCTTTGATAAAGGTAAAAAAGAGAGAATCTCATAAAAAACAACTCGGAACAAGATGCTTTCCTGAACGTGTGATAACAATCGGTACGGACAATGAGAAAAAGAAGATCAGATGGGGGAAACGAGGGTTGGATCGAGTTCATGCGCTTTGTTATACGCAGCTTTTGCTTCCTCGGTCCGATTGAGATTTTTGAGGGCATTGCCCTTGTTGAAGTACGCTATCGAGAAGGTGGTTGTCAGGTTCTCGTGCGATGAGAGCGCGGCATCAGCAGCAGTTATTGCATCCGCGTTCCTTCCGAGCATGACCAGGATCCCGGCACGGTTTGACTGGATAATGGGAATAAGCTGGGAAGAATTGAGTGCCAGTGCATCATCGGCAGCTTTGAGAGCTTCGGTATATTTTCCATCATTTGCAAGATCCACGCTCTTGGTATACAATGCCCCGGCCTGCTGGAAGTTCACAGACGGGTCCGCAGAAGGATTTGCGGACGGTACGGGCACGGCCACAAGAATGACAAGGGCAATGATCAGAACCGCAATAAGGGCTCCGGCAATCAGATAGACATTTGATTTCATTGTATACTCACTGTTATAGTGTACTCACCGGGTCTATTAAAACGGGGGGTGGGATCAGGCTTGTTTCCTGATGATGAAGATGCCTGCTATGACAAGACCGGCAATCCCGAGCCATTCCGGTATGGGCGAATATGTTGTCTTTTTTGGAACAGGAGTTGAAGTGGGAAGTGTGGGAAGAGAGGTTCCTGATTCAGTAGGTTGCTGTGTTGAAACCTGTGTCGACAAGGTTACGGCAGTCGTTACTGGGGGTTCTGTCACGGTCGCGACAAAAGGTTGCTTCTCAAAGGCCACGAGAGCCGTCTTTGTTGTCTTCCCCTCACGTTCTGCAGCTGATCGTGTGACATAGTCATCCTGCATATGGTTGAGGTTCTGGCTTACGACAAAAGAGTACGTCCCATCAGGGTAAACGGTAGTTCCCTGCAGATCGCGGGCGTTATGATCCCATTCACCACCATCTCTCCAGTAATATGGTGAGTCGGTGAAATATGGTTTGCTGTCAAAGGAGAGGATTTGTGTTCCCGGTTTTCCCATAGTTCCTGTGTAGATACCCGGAACTGGTAATTCGTTTGGATTAATTAGTTTGACTGTAAAAGGGGTATCATCAAGATTCCGGTTAGGCCGGTTTTTTAACACAAGTGCCTTGTAAAGGTTGGTGTCTATCCGGTACGTGATGTTCGTTGCCTTCGGAATGGATTTGCCGGTTACATCTACATTATGATCAAGGTCCCAGACTTTGATATCGAGCTGTGGCTCCTCCACAACGAATACAGGATAGTAGGGAGCCAGATCAGTACAATACCACGTGCCGGTATAGCCACCATAAAAATCACGGGTAAAGTTATAGTTATAGATAAGAGTTGTAACGGTATTGATCGGATAGATCTGGGTGCTTTTGGCAGGAGTGGCAGAATTGATATCTGCACCGCTGTTATACCATGAGATCGTATGACAACCGTTCAGTGCGGCAGAGATGTCGACATCCGCCTCCCCGATAAATACAGGTGAGTTGGCAGAGATCTTGTTCAGGCTTGCCGAGACAGGAGAAACGATGAGGAACAACACGACAAAAACGGTTAAAATATATGGTATTTGCATGAAAAGTAATTTCAAAGCCCACGTGATAAACATTATGACAGCCATCACGAAGAGTGAATTATTTTTTACCTCTTTGCGAAGTGCATACACTCACGACGCATACCGATGGAATAAGTAACAGGACAGGATACTGCATGGAGAACTGCCATGGATGAAAGCCACACCATCTGGATCGAGAAATACCGCCCGTCCCGGCTTGCCGATATTGTAGGACAGGATGAGATCGTTGAGCGGTTGTCATCCTATGTGAAGAGCGGGAATCTTCCTCACCTCCTTTTTACGGGTAATGCTGGTGTCGGAAAAACAACGGCAGCGGTAACCCTTGCCCGGGAATTCTTTCCCGATAACTGGCAGAGGAACTTTCGGGAGATGAATGCTTCGGATGAGCGGGGCATAGATGTTGTACGGAACCAGATCAAGGAGTTCGCCCGGACAGGGCGGGAAGGAGGTGCGCCATTCAAGATCCTCTTCCTCGATGAGGCAGATGCCCTCACTACCGATGCACAGGCCGCCCTGCGCCGGACCATGGAGAGTTATGCGCAGACCTGCCGGTTCATCCTTTCCTGTAATTATTCCTCGAAAATTATCGATCCGATCCAGAGCCGGTGTGCGATTTACCGGTTCAAGCCGCTTGCTCCGGAGGCCGTGAAGGAGGAAGTGCGCCGGATCGCCGGCCGCGAAGGGCTGACAATTACCGAGAGCGCCATGGATGCCATCGTATATATTGCTCAGGGGGATATGCGCAAGGCAATCAATGCGGTCCAGGGAGGTGCGATCATCAGTCCCACAATCGACGAGAAGATGATCTATTCGATCACCTCGACAGCCCGTCCGGACGAGATCGATGATCTTATCGGCCTTTCCCTGGGAGGGGATTTCGATGCCGCCGAATCACTTCTCGCCCAACTCCTCCATGAGCGGGGTATTGCCCCAAACGAACTGATAAACCAGTGTTACCGGGCACTCATTAAAAAAGACCTCAACCGCGGGCTCAAAGTTCAGCTGATCGATCATCTCGGAGAAGCAGATTTCCGCCTGTCTGAAGGGGCCAGCAGCGATATCCAGATGGAGGCTCTCATTGCACGGTTTGTCCTTGCAGCCCAAAGGATGCGGTGATGCAGGACCATGGATACTGCACCTGATCTTCATGAATCTGATAAAACCGGGGACTGGAGCCGGCTTCTCAAACAGAAGTACAAAAAGCAACTCGGGGAGATATCACGGGAATATCCCCACAAGAGATCTCTTATTATCGATTACCGGGAGATCGAGAAGTTCGGGAAAGTCGGGATTGGGCTTGCAGACGAGCTCCTTGAAAATCCAGGCAAGGTTATCGAGGACGTCTGGGAAGCTGTCAAGGCCAACCAGCTCATAAGGACAAAAGATGCGAAGGAACCCAAAGGGGTCAATATCCGGTTCACCAACCTGCCGAAAAAAACAGCGATCCGCGATATCCGTTCCGAAGATATCAATACATTTATTTCCGTTGATGGTATCCTCCGGAAAACCACAGAGGTCCGGCCCCGTATTGTAGAGGCGGTATTTCGTTGTCCTGCGGGCCATTTCACCAAAAAAGAGCAGAAATACGGGAAATTCATCGAGCCGGACGGGTGTGCTACTGAAGGATGCACGTTTAAAAAGATCGAACTCTTACCCAAGCGTTCGAAGTTTGTCGATTCCCAGAAACTCAGGATTCAGGAATCACCCGAAGGTCTGCGGGGAGGTGAACAGCCGCAGACCCTTGATGTCGATGTCACTGACGATCTCTCGGGTACAGTTTCACCTGGAGACCGGGTCATCATCAATGGCATTCTCCGGTCCATGCAGCGGGTAATCAAAGGCGAGAAGAGCACCGTCTTTGATATCTTCCTTGAATGTAATTCCATCGAGATCGCGGAGAAGGAGTTCGAAGAGGTCGAGATCGATGAGAAAGCTGAAGATGAAATACATAACCTCAGCAAGGATCCGATGATCTACCGGATGATCACTCATTCAATTGCACCGACGATTTACGGAGGAGAAGATGTCAAACAGGCAATCGCCCTGCAGCTCTTCGGGGGTATTGCAAAAGAGATGCCTGACGGCAGCCGCCTCCGGGGAGATATCCATGTCCTGCTCATCGGCGACCCGGGTATTGCCAAAAGTCAGCTCCTGCGGTACGTGGTGAAACTTTCACCCAGGGCAATCTATACGAGCGGCCAGTCCTCCACTGCAGCGGGTCTCACGGCAACTGCAGTGAAAGATGAATTCGGGGAAGGCCGCTGGACACTTGAAGCAGGCGCGCTCGTACTTGCCGACATGGGTGTCGCAGCAGTCGATGAGATGGATAAGATGGAGAAGGGGGATCGTTCTGCCCTTCACGAGGCCATGGAACAGCAGTCGATAAGCGTAGCAAAGGCAGGGATCACTGCTACCCTCAAGTCGCGGTGTGCGCTTCTCGGTGCGGCAAACCCGAAGTATGGCAGGTTTGACATGTTCGGGGATATCTCGGACCAGATCAATATGCCCCCGTCACTTCTCTCCCGTTTCGACCTCATCTTCATCATGACCGACCAGCCGGAACAGAAGAGGGATCTTGCCATAGCCGAACACATCCTCAAGGCCCACAGTACCGGCGAACTGATAGCGCAACACAAGAAAACCCCCATTGACGGGGTAACTGACGAATACATTGCGCAGCAGCTCAAACCCGTTATGCCGGATATTGATCCGGCCCTGTTCCGCAAATACGTCGCATATGCCAAACGGTCATGTTTCCCGATCCTTTCCGCCGAGGCAAAGGAAGCAATCGTGAACTACTACCTCAAACTCCGGGGAATTGCCGAACCCAATAAGCCCGTTCCCGTTACAGCCCGGCAGCTCGAGGCACTCGTGCGACTGGCAGAGGCCAGTGCCCGGATCCGCCTTTCCAACGCGATTGATCTCAGCGATGCCGAACGGGTCATCCACATCGTGGACGCATGCCTGCGCCAGATCGCGTACGATGCCAAGACCGGGACCTTCGATATCGACAAGGTCGTTACCGGCATCTCCAAGGAGAAGCGCGATATCGTCCGGGTCATAAAAGATGCCATCCGTGACATCGGCGGGGAAAGCCGGCGGGCCGGTATCGACCAGGTTATCGAAGCGGTGAGCTCCAAGGGTTTTGCGCGGGACAAAGTAAAGGAAGGTATCGACATGCTGCTCCGGCATGGCGAGGCCATGGAACCGAAATCCGGTATCATCCAATTGATCTGAATGGGAGAACATCATGCTGACAGACCGGGAAACTGCCATATTTGAAGCGGGGATTAAACTGGGTGCGCTCTACCACCAATGGGTAGGCACGCCGATTTCACGGAGATCCGCTGCAAGTGTTGAGACCGCAATAGAACAGGCTGTCATCCTTCAGCCGTTCGTGGAAGAGATAACCGTCCGGCTGAACCGGGACCTGATGAAGGAGAATACCTTCGGGTACAGCGAACTGTCAGGCCTTATGTTTGATGTGGAGATCATCACCCGGGTCAGGTATTCCTATTGCCATGCCCGGCTGAACCCCTGTGAGGGGTATCCGCTCATGAAAGTCGTGGAGTGCCATGAAATCCCTGAAATTTCCCGTAACTGACGACCATATCCACATCGATCCGGTCAACGGGAGGGGTATTGAGGCGGCAAAGGATTTTTTCCGGGCCGGCGGGACCCATATGTTCCTTGTTTCAAAACCATCCTGGTCACTCTCCGTTCATCCGGATACCGGTCCCGATTATGCCCGGGTCTTTGATGAGACCCTCCGTGTTGCAGGACTGGTTTCTGAGACCGGGGTCGTGGTCTTTCCCGTTCTGGGGGTTCATCCGGCCGAGATTACCCGTCTTACTGAGCGAATGACCCTGGACAAGGCCGTGGATGTCATGAAAGGCGGCCTTGACTGTGCTGCCCGGTATATCCGGGAAGGAAAAGCCGTTGCCCTCAAGAGCGGAAGACCACATTACGAGGTCGCACCTGAAATTCTTGCAGCATCGAACCAGGTTCTGATGCATGCGCTCAGGCTTGCCGCGGAATGCGGGTGCGCACTCCAGATCCATGCTGAGACCGGCCCATGCGTGGATATCATCAGGATGGCAGAGAATGCCCACATCCCTGTTGAGCGGGTTGTGAAGCATTACGGATCCCCCGAAACACCCCTTCACCCGTCACTCATTGCAAAACACGAGGCAATAGAGCAGCTGGTCAGGGAGCGGCGCCGGTTTACGATGGAGAGCGACTATATGGACGAGAACTCGCGCCCGGGTGCCGTGATAGGGCCCAAATCCGTTCCCCGGTATACCAATCAGCTCCTTTCCCAGGGAAAAATGACGGAGGAAGATTGTTTTTTCATCCATGCCGAAACCGTCGAAAAAGTGTATGGCGTTACTATTCATCTGGCCTGACCGGCCCGGCTCACCTTTTTTATCCCGCCCCGCCAATGAGTAATCAATGTTTCTGAAGGTTCATCGTTCACCGGGAACGGGAGATGTCGTGGCGGTGTGTGATCGCGAACTTATCAACACCACGATCCGGCACAAAGAACTCACCATACCCATCACCGAAGCCTTCTATGGGTGTTGCCCTGCAACAGAGAACGAAGTCAGGGATGCATTAAGAAAAGCCGGAAGCATCAATCTCATGGGAGAGCGGTGTGTGAGTCTTGCCATCGGGATGGGACTCCTCACGCGATCCGGCTGTATTATGATCGGGACCGTGCCTCACGCACAGATTTACTAGACTATGAATGCTACAATTAAAGACAATTTCTGCCCGAAATGCGGGAAACCGACCCAGAACCCGGGCCTCTGCACGGACTGTAAGATCGGCAGTACTCCCTGGTTTACCTGCGACCACCGGGTACAGAACACCCAGTGCCCCAGCTGCGGAGCAACAAAGCAGGTGAATACCTGGACAGATTCCACCCTGGAGCGCTCTGAAATCGGGTCGGAACTGGCCAGGACGGCAGTCCATTTTCACCCGGAAGTCAAGAAACCCACCATTGATGTAACCATTGTGGATATCAGTATCAACCGGTCACGGGCAAATCTCACGCTCCACGGGACACTGTATAAACAACCGGTTGAGGGTACCTGTTCAACGGAAATACTCTGGCACAAGGAACAATGCGACCGGTGCAACCGTATCAGCGGGAGCTACTATGAAGGCGTTATCCAGGTCAGGGCAGACGGAAGACTTCCAAGCACCTTCGAACTCCAGATGTCTGCATCGATTGCCCAGCAGATCGAAGATACACTGCAGTCCGGCGGGGAGCGCCTCTCGTTCATCTCCGATATGAACGAGACCCGGGATGGCATCGATATTATCATCGGATCGCAGCATATCGGAACGAAGATCTCACAGGGAATCATTTCCCAGCTGGGTGGCCGGTATACCACGCATCCCAAACTGGTCGGTGAGAAGAACGGCCGCCAGCTCTTCCGGATAACGTACTCGGTCCGGCTCCCCCGGTTTCAGAAACATGACGTTGTGGCTGTGAAAAACCGGTATTACGAGATCGAACGGGTCGAATCGCATCATATCAGGACATTCGACCTTGCAGAAGGGTCTTCCCGGTCCGTGAGGGATGATGATGTCGAGCGTATCATCGGCAATGCCCGGAGTTCAGAATCTGCTCTTGTGGCATTTGCCGAGAGCACAACGATAGGCATTATGGACCCGGTCAGCTGCCAGACGCATGAGTACCGGAGACCGGCATGGCTGGAAGTCAAAGCAGGGGATCATGTTGGGATCCTGCGGGACGGGGACACGCTGGTCATGGTCAGGTAACAAATGCGGGTAAGGCAGGTACCAAAACATATCCTGGGCGAGATCAGAAATGAGTACTGGGTGGACAGGACACGACGCCCTTGCATTGAAGATGAGATCGCTTGGGTACCTGTGAAAGAGGGAGAACCATTCGATAGGGACATTCCCCCTCCTTCCCGCTACCAGGGACGCGGGTATTACATGATCGGTGACATCGCGGTTATTCATGGTACGAGACCCGGGCCTGAAGAGATCAAAGAGATCGTTTCATTCCGTCATCCTCGGGGTGTGCTCTGGATCGAGGCGCTCCACGATGTTACGCGGACACCGCATGCCCACCTTCTCTGGGGGGAGGGAGGGGAAGTATCCCACAGGGAGAGCGGGTATACCTACATTCTTGATCCCACCCGGGTGATGTTTGCGCAGGGAAACCGCGAGGAAAAGATGCGGATGGCTTCCCTGATCCGGGAGAGTGGATCTGAAGTACGGGTAGCAGATATGTTTGCCGGGATCGGTTACTTCACTATCCCCATGGCCGGGACAGGGGCTTATGTCCATGCAATGGAGATAAATCCGGTATCCTATGATTACCTCCAAAAAAATATTCTTGAGAACCGACTATCTGACCGGATCCAGCCCTCCCTTGGGGATTGCCGCGAACTTCTCAAAGGAACATACGACCGGATCGTCATGGGTCATTTTGATGCAATAGAGATGCTTCCATCCATCATTCCACATGTATCAGGAGGCAGTATCATTCATATCCACAGTGTGGGTTCTGTTGAAGACCGGATTCGTACAATTATGGAAGGAGCAGGTTTTTCTGTCTCCATCAATGTACATAAAGTCAAGAAGTACCGGCCGCATGCGTGGCATGTTGTGCAGGATGTGACGATAAAATGACACCTCTTCAGACCCTTGCCGGAAAAGAGATCGTTGTTGCCGTTACCGGGAGCATTGCAGCAGTCGAAACTATAAAACTCATCCATGCATTGCGAAGACGGGGGGCCGCTGTACAGACCGTCATGAGCGCAGCGGCCGAGGGCATCATCTCCCCGGATGCACTGACGTATGCAAGCGGCAGGGATGCAATAACACGGATTTCGGGCCGAGTGGAACATGTCACATTCTGTGGCGATGGCGGCAGTGCTGACCTCCTGCTTATCGCTCCCTGTACTGCGAACACCCTCAGTAAAACAGCCTGCGGGATCGATGATACCCCGGTTACAACCTTCGCCACTACTGCTCTCGGAAGCGGCAAGCCTGTACTCATCGTCCCTGCCATGCATCACAGCATGTACCGCCACCCGGCGCTCCTGGAAAATATCCGGAAACTCAGGAGCTGGGGTGTTGGCATTGTCGAACCCCGGATTGAGGAAGGAAAGGCAAAAATTGCTGACACCGAAGAGATTGTCCTCCGGTGCGAACGGATGATCCTCGGGAAGATACTTGCCGGCAGGAGCGTGCTTATCACGAGTGGAGCCTGCCGCGAGCCGGTTGATGATGTCCGGGTACTTACCACGCGATCAAGCGGGCAGATGGGACGGGCTCTTGCCCTGCAGGCATTCCGGCTTGGTGCTGATGTGACGGTTGTTCATCGCGACACGTTTCCCTGCGTGAATAACCTGAGTACCGAAAGTGCCGCAGACATGCGTGCTGCAGTTCTCCTGCACCTTGCGGAAAATGATGGAACTGACATCTACATCAGCGCTGCGGCAATCTCGGATTTTGCCCCACTTAAACAGGACCGCAAGATTCCAAGCGGAAAACCCTCCATGATCCGGCTTGATCCTCTCCCGAAACTTCTCGACGAAGTGCTCCTGAAGTACTCACCCCTCGTCGTTGCCTTCAAACTGGGAAGGGAACCTGAGAAGAAGGCAAAGGAAATGATCGAAAAAGGCGTCTCCCTCGTCCTGATGAATCCCCCCGAGACCATGGGGAGCACAAGCGGGGATTACATACAGATGAGTGCACAGGGGAGCCTGCCCTGCAAGGGAACAAAAGAGGAGATCGCAGCGGTCATCTGGGAGACGCTCATCCGGGAACACCTCCGATCCGGATGAGGATTGTTTAAAGAGAAAAACCGCACTAATGATCCGGTAGATTTGTTTCGTTCCCATGAGCCAGACATCCGTTACTGCCTATTGCCCGGGCCACATATCCGGTTATTTCAAGCGGGTAGTCGGAGCGGACCTGGCATCAACGGGAAGTATCGGGGCCGGCATTGTGATCAGCGAAGGGGTTACCGCCACGATCTCACCTTCAGAAACTACTTCAATCTGCATCAGGCAGCACTCGCCGTTCAGGAACAATCCGGTAATCTCCGATTCTTCCCCGCCACTGTCGTTCGTCCTCGAGCGGCTTGGTGTGAATGCAACCGTCATCACGGAATGCAACCTCCCGATCGGGGCCGGCTTCGGCCTCTCCGCTGCTGCCCTCCTCTCAACGCTCACCGCAGTAAACCAGCTTTTCGGGCTCGATCTCAGCACTCACGACATTGCGCTCTCTGCACACGAAACAGAAGTTATCCATAAGACCGGTCTTGGCGATGTCTCGGCCTGCCAGGGAGGGGGGCGGGTACTCCGGAAAGGACCGGGAATCGATGCAGATATCGAGAGAGAATTTGATATCCGGGAGCCGTTGTATGCAGTTAGTTTCGGCCCCATTCATACACCATCAGTTCTCGGTTCACCGGATCAGATGGAGCGGGTCTCAACCGCATTTCCCCGGTTGTACCCGGAGAGTCCTGCAGGTTTTTTCAACATGTCTCAGCAGTTTGCAAAAGACAGCGGACTCATGACAGATGAAGTGAGAAAGGTACTGGACATCTGTAATGAAGCGGGAATCCTGTCAAGTATGACCATGTTGGGAAACGGTGTATTTGCCTGCGGCAGGAATGCAAAAGAAGTGCTCAGCGCATTTGGTAATGTGTACGAGTTCACGGTAGCTGACCGCGGGGCCCGGATTATTGGTGAAAGATAATGATCCCCAAAAGCCATCCCCGTTACCGCTCACTTGTCACCCGCGAACGGCTCGCGGGCTGTGCCAGGAGCGGAATTGTCTCATGGGAAGGACTCACGGCCCATGGACGGGGAGAAGCGTTCGATTATCTTCTTGGGGAAAAGACAACCGAAAGTGCCCGCCTCGCTGAGAGGACTGCCGCTGCGATGCTCACTTCAGCCCGTCATCCTGTGATATCTGTAAACGGGAATACTGCAGCCCTTGCAGCACAGGAAATAGCAGCTTTGCAGAAAGCAAGCGGGGCACAGGTGGAAGTCAACCTCTTTCACCGGACAGAAGAACGGGTACAGCAGATAGAAGACCTTCTGCGATCGGCTGGAGCCGATGTCTTCTCCGGGGAGGCCGAACGCCTTCTTCCCCTCGATCACGACCGGGCATGGTGCCGTCGCGAGGGGATGTATTCCGCTGATGTCATACTCGTTCCGCTTGAGGATGGCGACCGTTGCGAAGCTCTCGTTCGCATGGGAAAGACCGTTATCGCCATTGACCTCAACCCCCTTTCGCGCACTGCACGGAGGGCAACCCTCACGATCGTCGATGAACTTACCCGCGCACTCCCGGAAATTTCCCGGGCATGCCACGATCTGACCCAAAAAGACAAAAAACATCTTACCGAATCCCTGAATAATCATTATCTTTTATCTGAGGCAATACGTGAAATGACTGAGAGGCTGAACCATGCTCTGGACTGAACAATTCCGGCCGGGAACCCTCGATGAGATCATTGGACAGGACCAGGTCATGCGCCATCTTTCACGGTTTGCTGCCTCAAAAACTGTGCCGCACCTCATCCTCACCGGCCCTCACGGTACTGGCAAAAGTGTTGCCGCAGAGTGTTTTGCAAAAGCGCTCTACGGGGAGAACTGGGAACAGAACACTTCCGTCTTCCCCACGGCAGACGTGTTCCTTCAGGGGAAAGCGTTCCTTGAACAGGACGAACGGTTTCTCCACGTTTACCAGAAAAGCCAGTCCCTCATCACCAATTTCAAGTACGTCATCAAATGGTACGCCTCCATGCGCCCCCTTGACGCAGAATTCAAGCTGATAGTATTCGAAGATGCGCATGCCCTGACACGGGATGCCCAACAGGCGCTGCGCAGGATCATGGAACGGACAAGCGGTACCTGCCGGTTCATACTTACAACTACCAACCAGAGTGCACTCATCCCGTCCATCACGTCACGCTGTCTCCCGTTATTTTTTGCTCCTCTCGGGCAGGATCTTGTACTGGAAAAACTCCGGTCTATCAAAGATCAACAGAACCAGGATTATCATCCCTGTTCGGATGACGAGCTGGATCTCATCGCCCAGGCTGCACAGGGAGATCTTCGCCGGGCTATCCTGCTGATCCAGGTTGCACTCCAGACAGGGCGCTGCGGCGACCTGTTTCACATTGCCCAGTCAGAGACAGCAACAGTTGCAGATTCCGCAATCGCCACACTCAAGGCAGGGGATGCAAAAGGAGCTGTCCGCAAGCTGGAATCGCTCATGATCGATTACGGTCTTTCGGGAAGCGAGGTCTTTTCCGGGATCCGGAGCACTATCCGGCGCGAATACAACCATCCCGATCTTGTCATTGCCCTTGCTGATGCGGAATACCGCACGCGGCATGCAAACAACGAGTTTATTCAGGTATCTGCCTTTGCAACCGGCATCCAGGGGATCTTTCCATGAGCTCGGCAAAACAGGATAAAATCCGGGAGCATTACGATACCGTTGCCGATACCTATGACGATTACTACGATCAATATCGCGGAAGGAACTACCACAACCACATCAGTAGTTATATGATCCGGGCCCTGCCGGAAAAAGGAAAACTTCTCGATATCGGATGCGGAACCGGCCTCTTTATCGAGAAATACATCCAGAACGGGGGTACTGCCATCGGCCTTGATATCAGCAGACGGATGCTTGTCCAGGCAAGAAAGCGGTGCGCGTGCAGCGAATTCACACTAGCTTCCGCGGATACGGTCCCGTTCAGCGACAACTCGTTTGACGCCGTTTCAAGTCTCCTGGTATTTAGCTACGTCAAAGACCCTCAGGAAATGCTCAACGAGGTTTACCGGGTGCTCCGGCCCGGGGGATCCATTGCCATCTGTACTCTCGGGAAAAAACTGATCACAAAAGGGATACCGGCGCTCTATTACCTCAGCGAAAAAATGAACGTCAACCATATCCTGATGAAAGATTTCGGGGAACACTATTTTGACAGGGATGAGATGAACCGGCTGTTCTGCAATGCCGGATTCGGAGATATTTCTATCGGATGGTGCTCGTTTGCCCATATAGATATGATCGATCCGATCTTCCACCTGGCAAGAAAGATGGAGCCATTTGTCGAGAAACGGATTCCCCAGCTTGCGTATAACATCTTTGTCAGTGCAAAAAAACCGGCTGACTAGGAACCGGTTCCTTTCTGCTTCTTCATCAGGTTTGCAAGCACACGCTGCTTTTTCTGTATCGCAGCTTCAGATGCCCGCAGGACATTCTCTTTCATCTCATCGAAATTTCTTACATCCGTATCGGCAACTTTTTTCACGGGCGTGTACGCCGATTCCCGGAAACGGGGGGCAAAATCCTGCTCTTTCCCTTCGACCATGAGGACGGATTCGGGCTTTCCTTTTTCCGCGTACCCGATCGCATGTATCTTCACCCCAGCGGATTTTATAACCCGGCAGATCTCGTCCGCAGCATCAGGAGGTGCTACGATGAGGAGTGCATCGAGGGATACGCCAAGATAATCGATCTGCAGTTTTTCAAGCATCCTGCGGACATGAGGTTCAACAAGACCTGACATCGCCGCTTCATCGATAACAATCTTACATCCGGCCGTTTCCGCCATCTCGAAGGCGTCGCCCCGCAAACCGCCATTGGTTACATCGGTCATGGCATGGATATGGTAAAAAATATCGTTCTTCATGAGAGTTTCGCACGCGGTAAGGAAGTTAAGATTGATAGTTTGTTCGACAACCTCGGGAAACCCGGAGTAGATAGCCGCGGTAGCAATGGTTCCTCCCCCGGCACCTTCAGTCATCAGAAGAACATCGCCCGGGGCTGTTGATTTGCGGGCGGTGAGATGATCTGCAACTCCGACAGCGCCTACGCAGCCCGTGAGACGGTTGCCAAGCACCATGTCCCCCCCGATGCGAAGCGTTGACCCGGTCACGAGCGGGACGTTCATCGCTTCACCCACGGTTGTGATACCAGCGGTATAATCGAAAATCTTGGCTACATCCCCATCATCGGCCACATGGATATCGGAGAAAAGCATGACCGGTTTTGCACCCATTACATAAGTATCCCGCAAGGTCGCACGGGTTACATGAAACCCGGCAAGGTACGGGAAATCGGAAAGGCGCGAGTGCATGCCATCCACAGTACAGATAATATAGTTACCGCCGGCAGAGACGGCTCCGGCATCATCCATCTCGTCCACACCTACCGATGCCGAGGTTTTACCAATGATCCGGGCAATCTGGCGATGCGCGAAAAAATCGCCTTTCCCACGGGAACCAACTCCGAATTCCCCCATTTTTACACCAGCGGCTTCAAAAGAAAAAAAATCTCCGGATAAGTTGCGGCTGTTCTTCACTTCCTGGATAACCGCTTCTGCAAATGCTGATGCATAGGAGGAATTTGTCTTTTTCATCCGTATGATGTGGTCGGTGAGACTCTTGTGAATAGCCGGTTCCTCTTCACCGTCAGCAAGCTTCCTGCGGACAAATTCCTCAACATCCATACCATTCTGTACGCGAAATAGGCATAAAAAGGGGAGGGATTCGACGACAGAGTTGCTGGATTACCGGAGAAGGATCCCAAAGACATCCGAAAAACAATGAAGTGCATCATCAAACTTTCCATTCTTAAAAAGGGACATCCCTTTCACGATATGGATCCTTACATCCTTGACATCGATATAATATGCCTTGTCAAAAGCCCGTGCTGATTCTTCAAGTCTTCCCAGCATGAAGCAGGAGTTACTCATGACAACCCAGGCATCCGCATTTGCCGGATCAATCTTGAGGGTTTTTTCAAGACAGATTATCGCATCCGCATGCCGGCCGAGCATGCTCAGGGCAAGACCTTTG
Source organism: uncultured Methanoregula sp. (assembly GCF_963678795.1). Taxonomy (NCBI): domain Archaea; kingdom Methanobacteriati; phylum Methanobacteriota; class Methanomicrobia; order Methanomicrobiales; family Methanoregulaceae; genus Methanoregula; species uncultured Methanoregula sp. Next base: position 1,952,170 of record NZ_OY787453.1, read on the forward strand.
CGATACAGGGATTTCGCATCATCGGGATAAATTGCCAGAGCCCGTTCGAGCACATCAGAGGCTTCCTGATAACGTCTGAGGTTGATCAGCGCGGCTCCTTTCTTAGCCAGAGCTGACTGATAATACGGATATATCTTCAGGGCCCGGTCATAACAGGCGATCTCTTCCTCATACCGCTTCAGCATCCCGCACGCATACCCTTTGTTGACCCACGCTGAAAGGTAACGGGGGCGGATCTCCACTGCGCGCTCGCAGCAGCGTATTTCAGCTTCGTATTTTCCCAGCATGCCGAGAGCGACACCCTTGTTGTTCCAGGCGGTCGCATTCTCAGGATCGATCTGCAGGGCCTGCCGGCAGCATTCAGCCTTCTCCAAAAACCGGTCCAGCATCCCGCAGGCAAACCCTTTGGTATTCCAGGCCTCAATGCAGCGGGGATCCAACCGGAGAGCTTTGTCACAACAGGCAATCTCCTCATCAAAACGCCCGAGCTTCCCCAATGCAAAACCCCTGCCCACCCATGCCAGCGGAAGATTCGGATCAATGGCAAGCGCGAGAGAGAAAGAAGTGAGCGCGTCTTCGTGCCGCCCCTCGCGCCCCAGTGACATCCCCTCCAGGTACAATTCCCTTGCAGTCCTGCGGGGAGGTACATCATCAGATAATTCCGGTTCAGGGATCATAGGGTGCTGTCCTTGCATGTCAGTGTTCTATTTCAATTTTCTATGTTGACGTCGTATTTATGTTAGCGGATACATTACGGACAATCCTGCAGGAAAGAACAGAATATACATTCAGATTATTACAGTTCACGGGATAGTTTTTTTTATAAAACAATATAATAAAAAATATAAATATTTAATGAAATATATGAAAATGTGGTGTCCGATTCCTTCTCAGACAAAGGGTCTTCCGTTGCTATCGGAGTTGTGATTCTCGTTGCAATTACCGTTATCCTTGCAATACTCGTACTCCTGCTTTTTCATATGCCCACGTTCTCTAATGAAGAACAGAAAATCCCGGCAATTTTTAAAATAATAAGTATCCAGCATACTGATGAGCACGGTGTTTTGACATATGACAGTTACATGGTCGTCTTGAATACGGCTGATCATGGATATAAAACCAGATTGATCTATGCCAAAACCTATAAAAACGGAGTATTACTGAATTGTGCAATTCCAACCCTGAATGGAGAGGATTTCGTAAAAAAAACCCATCATTATGATGTACAGTATATCCGGGGGGCCAAAGGAGAGACCTGGTATGCCGGTGCAACGATCGGAATTGATTACGAGGACAAAACGTTTCGTCCAGGTGACATTGTAACATTTGACGTACTTGACAGCACGACAGAACAGATCATCTCAAGCCATACATTCAAAGCTTGAGATTGAGGAAAATGGTTTAATCATCAAGGCGTTTGAAAACACCTTTTTTGGCCTTGAGTATTTTACATTCCGGGCATCGCCAGGTATCCGGAACATCTTCCCATGCAGTCCCGGCAGGGACACCATTCTTGGGATCGCCCTTTACCGGATCATAGATGTAATGACATTCAAGACAGACCCAGCGGCTTAGTTTTGCAGCTTGCGACATGATATCTCCAACTCCGCAACCAATGAGATTTACCCATTTTTATGTTCCGTTTATTCATAAGAATACTCCTCTCCGGGCAAAGAGATTACTCTCACGCCCCGGTCAGGAACATAATGGGAGATTACGTGCATAAAGACGGGCGACACGGAGAGGTTCAGGAATCTTGCCATCAAGGGTAAAATCCCTGCACAACCGGGCTGCATCATCCGTGGAGATTCCCCATGATCGTATGAAACTGGTATTACCCCTTGTGAGTTCGACCGGGAGGCGTTCCCCCAGTTGCAGGTATGCAGCAACCCGACGTTCATCCCCTGGAAAATGATGCCGTATATCCTCAATGAGACCCGGGGACTCCTCATACGTGACACAGATGACCGGTATACCGGTTTTTTCTGTAATTCGGGCAGGATCAAGGATATTGAACCAGGCAATCACGCACCCGGAAAGGAGAATTACATTGAGATCAGCCCGGTCCAGTGAGAGAACCATCCCAAGCACAGTTTCCGTGGCGTCCATTCCACCGACCGTGACGCGGCCGAAGGAGAATCCATCGATCCTGAGATCTTTCCGCATCACGACCCCCGCCAGGTTTGAAACAGTCCGGCCGGAATAGCTTTCAGCTATGCCCAATGCCCGCAACCCTTTCTTGGGGATATGCATAGAAGCACTTATGACAACCGATTAAAAATACTATACTAATGAAATTCAACAAAGATGAGGTATGCATTTTAATCCCTACCCTCAATGAAGGGCCGACAATCGGGGGCGTTGTCAGGGAATTCAAGAGCCAGGGATATAATCATATTCTTGTTATTGATGGGAAAAGTACGGATAACACGGTTAAAAATGCTCGTGAAGCAGGGGCAAATGTCCGAACCCAGTCCGGAAAAGGGAAGGGAAATGCTATCATTGAAGCATTCGAGGTCATTGAGGAGCAGTATATCCTCATGCTGGATGGGGATGGAACCTATTCTGCCAAAGACGCCGAGAAGATGCTTACACCGTTATTCCTGGGATTTGACCAGGTTATCGGGGATCGTCTCATCAATGCTGAAGAGGGATCGTTCTCCCGGCTGAATCTCTTTGGAAACCACATGCTGAACCTGCTTTTCAAGGTAGCCCACAGCAGGGATCTGCATGATATCCTGTCCGGGTACCGGGCATTCACAAAACTTGCCATCCACCAGATGCACCTTACGGAAAAAGGGTTTGAAATCGAGACTGAGATCTCGGTGGAGTCCGTCCGGAACGGCCAGCGGGTCATGGTCGTGCCGATCCGTTACCTTCGACGCCCGGGAACCGCCACAAAGCTCTCCCCATTCCATGATGGGATAAAAATCGTGAGCACAATTTACCGCCTCGCCCGGGTAAACAACCCCATGTTCTATTTCGGCATGATGGGGTTGTTCACAACACTATTGGGCCTGTTAGTAGGTGTATTTGTCCTGATTGAGTGGCTCCACCATATCGAGCATATCCCCCTTACGATCCTTACCGTGCTCCTCATCGTTGTCGGCATAGAGATCTTCATGTTCGGCATGATCAGCGACATGCTGCTTGTCTTTCACCGTGAGATTATCCGGGAAATCCAGTTACAGCAGCCACCAAAACCCCCCAAGTAACACCTTTTTATTAAACCCTACCTCAATTTCAATTTGAAAAAGAACCTTACTGGCGGGAATTGACCGTATCTGGAGACCTCCCCTCTGGCAATGTTCGAACATTTCGAAACGCATCATTCCGGTTAAAAAAAAACCGGAATCAGCTGAAGCCCTTTTTCAGCGCAATTATCCTGCACGAGTGTTCAACAAGGGAAGTATAGAGATATGCTTCATCAAGAGAGTTACCTGCTGCAAAACTCCCGTGCCCACGTACCATGACCAGTTTTGAGCGGATAAGAGCGGCTGTAACATTATCCGCGATCTCCTGGGAGCCGGGGGAACCGGTTACAACGGGGATGACAGGACACAGCATCTGGCCTTCGCTGTCTTCCGGAACGATCCGGTCCAGTACAAGCGAAGCTGCAATTGCCACAGGGGGGTGGGCATGGACAATTGCCCGGTAGGGCGTCTTCCTGTAAACTTCCCGGTGAACACGGTACTCACTTGAGGCTTCCCGGGGGGCTTCCCCAACGAGGGGAACAAAAACCGGTTCTGTCGCAACATCCAGGTACGCGCCGGTGCGTTTGATAAGGAACCCATCATCCGAATTACGGACACTGATGTTACCGAAGTTGCCTCCAACAAGATGTTCGGAAAAAAGTCGTTTTCCGATCCGTTCAAACTCTCCCGAATACATTCAGTGCACCGTTTTTCCTGTAATGTGTCCAGATTGATTCATCATTCCGTTTCTGAATGTTCCATGGATATAAAACGACAACAACACTCATCATCCCGTGGGATTTACCAGGTGAACGGCAATGGCTGAGCCCTGCCATTTTGTGTGCTCACCTGGCAAACCCGTCTGTTCTCAACGGAACTGGATCCCGACATCCCGGATTTTGTTGTACCGTGCAATATTGAGGAGGAGAGGAGTCAGCGACTCAACCATCCCTGATGCGGCGAGAGGGCCGGCATCAAAGGAAGTCAGGTGAGAGATTCGGTTCACCATTTCCATCACGGTATGCTTTGCCCCGGCATCATCGCCACAAACCGGGACCGAGTAAGTGAGCTCTTCATCGAGCGCTTTCCAGCGGTTGGCTGCGATGGCATTGAACGCCGTGCAGATCTTTGCCTGGGGTGAGATCATTTTTTTGATAAGAAGGGCGGCGGAACCTTCCACGGGCGGGACGGTGGTGAAGAAATCCCGTTTCTCCATAGGGTTTACCGGGCTTATAACGATCTTATTCTCAAACCCGTTCAGGGTCTGGAGTGTGCCAACGAGGTGTTTGTACGGGATGGCAAGGATCACGATATCCGCCTCATCCACAGCCTGCTGGTTGGAGACCCCGGTAAGCGAACATGCCAGTCCCCTCTTACGGAGGGTCTCGCTCCCGAGGGTGCAGCACTCCTGCGCTTTCTCTTTCTCCCGCGAGCCTACGACAACATCGAAGAGCGGGGAGAGACGAAGGGCAATCCCTTCGCCGATGTCCCCCGTACCCCCGACAATACCGATCTTCACTTATCCCACCAGCGGCCGTAACAGTTTTTCAAGTGTGGCTGCATCGGTAACCCCTTCCATTGACTGGATAATTTTCCCATCTTTTTCAATGACAAGGGTCGGGACGACACGGATCCCGTACTTTTCTGCCAGCTCCATGTGCTGGTCGACATCGATGGTTTTGATCTCTACCTGAGTGCCCATCTTTTTTTCGAGTTCCTCAATTATCGGTGTCTGTAACCTGCAGGGCCCACACCAGGTGGCAAAAAAATCGAATAAAATTGGTTTGCTCATTGCACATACCCGGTAAAGTAGTCGATTAAAAAAATGATAAATCTATGGTATTGTTATTTGGAGAGGATCTCCATGATGATCTTACCATAAGCAGGCCGGGTGACAATTACACCTACCAGAACACCAAGGATGGTGATCATGGCGAAACCCTGCAGCGTAGTAAGGGGCATCAGCATCAGAGGCACCATGGCAATCACAACGGTTGCTGCTGCGATAACGATGATCATCAGGGCCCTTGCAAGTCTCTTGAGATACAGGTTCTGCGACGGGACACGGCCCTCGTGCAGGATCTCATCGGTGATAACGACCATCTGGTCGATACCGGTACCTACCACGGCTATCAGACCAGCGATGGTCGGCAGATCGATCTGGAACTTTATCGCACTGATGAAACCCAGGAGGATAATAACCTCTGACGCATTGATCAGGACCATTGGAAGGACGATACTTGGTTCGCGATACCGGTAGTAGATGACAATTCCGACAGTGATGAGAGCAAGAATCGCGGCGATGAGCGAGACCATCTTATTCTTTGCACCCTGCTCTGCAGGAACTGAACCGCTCCCGACAATTTTTGTCTCTACGGGTAATGCACCGGCACGGAGGTGGATATTGAGTGTCTGGGCGGCATTCTCACCGGCTGAACCGGTCCCGGTACTGGCAGACCACTGGCGGTTGGTGCTGGTCTTGAGTTTTGCTGCCGCATCTGCGACCATCGGGGCATTAAAGACGGTCTTGTTGTCGAGGATCATAATGAGGTAATGATCTTCAGGATTTGTCGTGAGACCATACTTGATTGCTGCCTGCTGGAGTGCAGTCGCACCGGCTTCATTGAGGGTGAAGGGAACGCCCCAGACACCACTCCGCTGGATATCTTTTTCAGGATTGCCAACACTGGAAATCGCATCGCCATACAGGACATGTTCGGTCTGGTTTCCGACGGTCTGGATCCGGATCTCGAATTTTCCCTGCTTCCCGACAAGTTCCTTTGCCTGGTTCATGTCCACGCCGGCCATTTCAACCCGGACGTACTGTGCGACATTGCCCATACCTGCAAGGATATTGATCTTTGTATCCTTTGTCCCGAGAGAATTGAGTTTGTTCTCAAGGATCTTCTTGACCAGCTCGCCGGTATTTTTTGATACACCTTTCTGATAGGATGTAACCTTGCCACCTTCACCTGCGAAGATCTGCTCTAGATCTTCCCGGGAATAATATTTCCGGATTTCAAGATGGGTGGGATCGCTTGTCTCAACCAGAAGAACTTCAGTATCAAGTTTCTTGGAGAGGTTGGATATGAAGTCGCTGACAGGCTGGTCCGTGGTGAAACCAACAACTTCTGCCTGGAATTCCATCTGGAGCCATGCACCGTTCTGGAGATCGAGCCCGTACTGGAGGTTTGATGTAAGATTCCCTTTATCATCAAAATGCGGGTAGATGGCGACAACCGACAGTACGATAAGGATCAGGAGAGCTGCAACCCGCCAGTCCTTGACGAGTTTCATGAGTTCCTTGCCGTTCATTTGCCACCTCCTTTCAGGACATACCATTTGAGAATCCCAACGTTGGTAAGCCAGGTGTTCAGGATATCAGCGATAAGACCGATGAGAAGGACTGCTGATATCTCCCACATTATTTCAACTCCACCAAGCCATGAGACAACGAACATGGCGACTGCGGCCGCGAATGTTGTGGATGTCATGATTATTCCCGTATGGAAGGCCCCGGTCAGTTTCTCATTCAGCTTACCCTGCCGTTTCAGCACCCGCGTTGTGAGTAAAATATCACTGTCAACGGAATAACCGATAAGCATCAGGAGTGCCGCGGTGGTTCCGAGCGTGAGTGTCAGGCCAAGTACGCTCATCGCTGCCGCAGTCATTACCATATCGGCAAATGCCGAAAGGACAACCGCGCATGAGGGGACAAAAGTCCTAAACGAGATGAAAACAACAATAGACATCCCGATGAATGAAAAGATCAGCGCGATGACTGCCATCGACTGGTTGCTCTTCCCGAAGGTGGGGTCAATGGATGCCATGGATTCGTGTTCAGGATAATTCTTTTCTACTATGCCCTGGAGGGAATTGAGTTTTGTCTGGTCCATCGGGCCAAACTGTAACAATTTCCCCGTAATCCCTTCCTTGATACTCACCAGCGGATAATCGGTAAAGACAGCATGGATCTGATCGTCTGTCTGGGTAGTTGTGACCGAATACGAATACCCACCGGCAAACTCCATACCGGGTGTCACGGGCATTCCCGTGGTTGCCAGATTGAAGCCGAGTATTACAAGGGAGATTACCAAAAGCACGAGGGGTAATATCACCAGTTGTTTTGGTGAATATTTCTCGATATTATAGTTGATCAATCCCATGACTTAATCATCTGCTCACTACGATTAAATAGTTACCAGATATTGGCTGAACCGGGACATTGCATTGGATTTTGCAAGTGATCCTCCCTTGAAATTTCGCAGAAAAATAATGTCTCTTCAAAAATCGGCCAGTTTTCCAATCAGGAAATGGATATTGCACAAAATCAAAAAATATATATACCGTGACCTTCGACAGTAAAAGTATGAGATCTCCATCAGAGATCAAGCGGATAATTGAGGGCCGGCTCCGGTCTTACCTTTCCAAGGACAAGACCGGGATACGACGCGAAGTGCTCAGGCTCTTTCTTCGATCACAATCCATCACTATTGCAGAGCTCGTGGCCGAGCTCCAGAAACAGTTCTCAGTTACATTCCATGCAATTGCGTCGATGGTAGGGATAATCGCCTCTAGGATCGGCATTTTGAGAGCAACGCGGAGCGATGATGGGCAAAACAAGTACGAACTCAAGCAGAAATATTTTGATATTGTTATACGGATCGTCGGCGTAAACTGAAACTACCCGATCCATAACGGTTTTTAGAGCCGGCTGCTAATATTACGAACATCATGTATTCCAATCCTCATGACAACGCAGGTATACGCGATGTCACGATTGTTCCTGAAGTCGTTGAATATATCAATAAACGAGACTGCGATTTCCGTATCTGTACTTCCTGCGGAGGACCGATATTACTCCCGGTCCAGGTAAAACCTCCCAAGAAATCTGATCTCCTGTTACAGGCAGGGAACCACACGGTTTACGTTTCCATCCACCAAGCTCGTTTTCTCCACAGCATCCGGATGGACATGATCCCGTTTTTCGATGACCCTGAAATGGCCGGACACGAGTACGGATGAGCTACGAAGAGATTCCGCATACAGCTGACATCAAAATCCGCGCACGGGCAAAAACACTCGAATTACTTTTTTCCGAAGCCTTTGATGCCCTCATGCATGTGGTATACGGAAAGAATCGTAACGGTGAAGAACAAAAGATAATTGAAGTCCATGCGTCGGATCCTGAATCGCTCCTTGCTGATTTCCTGTCAGAAGTTCTCTTCGTTTCCGAAGTTGAAGGATTGGTTTTTTCCCGTGCAGATATCACCATTAACGATCCGGATCTGACTGCCATTCTTTTTGGGGAGCCGTTCGACCAGGCACGCCATTCGGAAGGTACCGAAGTGAAAGGGATTTCTTATTCAGGCCTCTCTATCCGGAAAGACACGAATGGATATATACTGGACATTCTATTTGATGTATAAAAAGAATGTTGAGACCTGCCATGATTGAAGGCGTCAGACAAGCCGGACCACTTGAATGGGAAGTGCCTATAGGCTTTGTTCCCGGAATGCGCGTACCAGGCAGGTTCTTCCTTTCAGAATCCCTGGGAAAGACCCTAGAGGTGGGAGCTATCCAGCAGATCGCAAATGTTGCTACACTGCCCGGGATCATCAAAAACTCCCTTGCAATGCCCGATATCCACTGGGGGTATGGTTTCCCAATCGGGGGCGTTGCGGCATTCTCCCTTGATGAAGGAATAATATCACCGGGCGGTGTCGGGTTCGATATAAACTGTGGAGTCCGGTTACTTGCTACTCCGCTGGCATATAAGGATGTGACAGGTCGCAGGGATCTTATTGACGAACTTTTCCGGGCGGTCCCTACGGGAGTCGGAGCTAAAAGTTCCCTGAAAGGATCCACCCAGGCCCTTGACGGGATGATGAATAAAGGGGCGCGCTGGGCGGTCGAGACCGGATATGGTATCGGGAGAGATCTCGTCCGGTGCGAGGAAAACGGGTTCATGAAAGAAGCAGATACCGGCATGGTCTCTGCAAAAGCAAAGCAGCGGGGAGTTCCCCAGGGGGGAACCCTCGGTTCAGGAAACCATTTCCTTGAGGTCCAGGTCGTTTCAGAGATCTATAATCCTGATGTTGCCAAAGCATTCGGACTCAGCGTCGGACAGGTCTGCTGCATGATCCATTGCGGTTCCCGTGGCCTGGGTCACCAGACCTGTACAGATCATTTAAAAATACTTGAGTCCGCAACGAAACGATACCATATCATCCTTCCCGACCGGCAGCTGGCCTGTGCACCGCTCGCATCCCCAGAGGGAAAAGCCTATTTCGGCGCAATGGCAGCAGCGGCAAATTATGCCTGGGCAAACCGCCAGATAATAACCCACACAACCCGCCAGATTCTCGCAAAGATGTTCAGGATTGATTATGAAGATATGCCTCTTGTATACGATGTAGCGCATAATGTGGCAAAAATCGAAGAGCATACGGTCGACGGGAAGCGGATGGCCGTCTGTGTCCATCGCAAAGGTGCCACCCGTGCATTTGGCCCGGGTTCTTCTGATCTTCCAAAAGACCTCTCTGCTATCGGGCAACCGGTGATTATCCCGGGAAGCATGGGAACATCATCCTTTGTTTTGTGCGGTACGGAAACTGCCATGGAAAAAACGTTTGGCAGTACCTGCCATGGGGCCGGGAGGGTGATGAGCCGGACCCAGGCAAAAAAGAGGATGAGCGGGAAAGAGGTGACTGATCTCCTGCTCAAAAAGGGGATTATTGTCAAAGCCCCAAACGAGAACGCGATCGCAGATGAGGCTCCGGAGGTCTATAAACCCAGTGAAGAGGTTGTACAGGTCGTCCACGATGTAGGCATCTCCCGGCTCGTTGCCCGTCTTACCCCCATCGGGGTGATCAAAGGATGAGCTGTCGCGTAGGATTTGTGTGGGATACCAAACAGCACTTCAACCGTTACATTGAGGACTGTGGCCTTTCCTGCGATCTTATCACGCCATACATGCTTGCTGCCCCGTTTTTCCGGGGGACCTATAACTGCATCATCATTCCCACGGGATTTGCGAATCCGGCATACTCAAATCTCCTGCCGGCACTGAGGGCCTCCTCGCCACGGATCATCCGGTTTATCGAGAGCGGTGGAAACCTGCTGGTTTTTGGTGCTGCCACGGAGAAAACCGATTCGTATGACTGGCTCCCGTTTCCGGTTACCTATCTGCATGAGTTCGGGGCGCGGGGCATTACCTGTACTCCCGGGTCATTGGCCGGGTCGATTATTGAAGACTACGATGCCGCGCGGATCGAATGCGACGGGACTTTCCCTGAGCACGGGGCCGACTGCACGGGTCGTTCGGGCAGTGGAGATGTCATCATCGAAAAACAGATCGGAAGCGGGAGGGTGTTTCTCACTACGATCCATGAATTCCCGTCACGGGCATTTTTATCCGGTTTCTGCCGTTCGGGAATCCCAACCCTATTCTGATCATGAGACCGGTTACGCTCTTTTAACTCTGGCGGACACAGATCAACCCGGAGATAATATTTTAGACGCAATCTTCTTCTAGATAGAGAATGACCAGAGTATGAGGTAAACCAATGCACCGTTATGCTATCTCCTGCGATGCAGAGGCAGACGACCTTGAACCTGTTGTTCTTGCAGTCCATGAGCTGATTCACCGTCTTCCTGTTACGGCTAAATCACGTGAACGCGACGGGATCCGGGTCGAGGAGGGAAGGGTGATAGATCGTCATTACAATGGCCCGATATTACTGGAGGCAATTGAAAAGAACCAGCTCATCAAGACAACTCCGGTAAGCGGGCCGTATACCGGAGTCCCGGTAACCGTGACCCCGTTCCGGGATTGTGACGGAAAGGCGATCGGGGCCATTGGAATTGTTGACATCACGGGAATTTTCGATCTTGCAACCCTTATGGAACATCAGACAGCAATCATCAAACAGGTCTGCGGTAAAGATCCCTGTCCGCTCCCTTCTGAAAGAATCGAATCAAAACGGTGATACCTTTGCCCGAGTCCACATTTAAAATTCTTGAAATTCTCGAACGTTCCGGAGGACCTATCTCAGGAGAGACGATCAGCAACGAACTGGGCATCACCCGGTCAGCAGTATGGAAACAGATCAATGAGCTTCGCATGATGGGATACGATATTTCCTCGTCACAGAAGGAGGGCTATAAACTAACCCATACCAGCAACAAGCTGCTGCCCTATGAGATCCATAAAAAACTCCATACCCAGGTAATCGGCAAAAAGATTCGATACATCGATAGTACTCCCTCCACTATCGGGATTGGCAAACAGTTATGCTCTGAAGGAAATGTCGAGAAGATCCACGGGACCGTTGTGATTGCGGAAGAACAGACCGGGGGTGTAGGAAGGATGGGGAGGGCCTGGGTTTCTCCGAGGGGGGGCATCTGGGTTACTATTATTCTCAAGCCCCACATCCCCATAGATCACATCTTTATGATCACGATGGCCGGATCAATCGCAGTTGCCCGCGCCATCCGTAAAGAGTTTGACCTTGGTGCCCTGATCAAGTGGCCAAATGACATTTTCATTGGCAACAAGAAAGTTGCCGGCCTCCTCCTCGAGCTTGATGCCGAAGCGGACACCGTTCACTATTGCCTGCTCAGTATCGGCATTGATGTCAACGTTCAAATCAGCAATTTTTCCCCGGCCATCCAGAAGGATATCACTTCCATACAGGCTGAAGTCGGCCATGAAGTGGAGAGGGCATCGTTACTCGCGCGAATCCTCAAAGAATTCGAAAGCCGGTTCCTCCTCATCGAAAGCGGGGAGTATAACGCAATCCTCCAGGAATGGAAGAGCATCTCCTGCACACTCGAGAACCAGGTGCAGATCCGCACCCTGAAAAACACCTTTGAAGGAGAAGCTGTTGATATCGATGAGTACGGAGCCCTCATTATCAAAAAACCCAATGGCAAACTTGAACGCGTGATTGCCGGGGACTGTTATCACCAGTAGTGGCAGATATTTTTTTATCGTCAACCATCAATTTTTTACTGGTTGACGATGTTTGGTAACCTGCAAAAATCCCGGGTCATAGCCTATTCCGCAGTTTTTGTCGGGCTTATTACTATGGGCAGCTGGATTTCCATCCCGTGTTTTCCCGTGCCGTTTACCCTTCAGACCCTTTTTATTCTCCTCTCCGGTGCCGTGATGAAGAGGTACGCAATCATACCGGTCTCCATTTACATAGGAATGGGCCTGCTGGGTCTTCCGGTGTTCCACAACGGCATGGCAGGTCTCGGTATTATCCTGGGCCCGACCGGGGGATATCTCATCGGATTCCTCTTTGCTGCACTCATTACAGGATTCGCCTACGAAAATCCGTCACGGTATTTCCGAATCGGAGGACTGGCAGCGGCAACTGCAGTCATCTATGCCGGTGGCATCTCCTGGCTGATGTATTCCCTCGGATGTAGTTTCCTGGTAGCATTCTCTACCGGTGTCCTGCCATTTATCATTGGCGATGCTATCAAGGCATCGGTGGCATACCTGATTGCAGAACGAATTCCATGATAAGGTTCAAGGATGTTCTCTGTAGAAATCTTTCCATTGATTCCCTGATTATACCAGAGGGAATTACTTCCGTTATTGGAATGAACGGCAGCGGAAAAACGACCCTGCTGAAAACCTGCGCCGGGATACATCTTCCAGAGAGAGGCACCATATTCATAGATGGTACTCCTCCAAGAGAGACAGAAACCGGCTGGGTGAATGAATTTCCCGATCGGAACCTCCTTTTCAATTTCGTATCCGATGAGATAGCCTCATCACTCAGGTTCCGGCAGATTCCCTGCAATGAAACAGAAGCACGGGTCACTGCCCGGATAGAATCGATGGGGATTCTGCATCTGAAAAAACGGCTGGTCCGCGAACTTTCCGGGGGGGAAAAGATCCTTGTTGCTCTTGGAGCTGCGCTGGTCTGCCAGCCATCTGTCCTTGTTCTTGATGAATATGATTCACATCTTGATGCAAAAAAGGTCGGCGAGATCGAAGAAATCATACGGAAGAGTCGTGTTCCGTATGTAATCCGGTCCACCCAGCAGATGGAGACTGCAGCACTCGGGGACTATGTCATATTTCTTGAAAACGGGAGTGTCAAATATGCCGGGACTCCGGATTCTGTTTTTCCATTACTGAAAGATACATCATTCTACCCATTCTCATGGAGGATCGCTCAATGAAGATTTTTTTTGAGAATGTCCACGCGATTCGGGGAAACTGGTCTCTTCGCGCAAATGGCGAGATCGCATGTGGCATCCACCTTCTGATGGGCGAAGTCGGTTGCGGGAAAACAACGCTTGCCCTGATGCTTGCCGGGTTTTTTTCTCCGACATCGGGAACCATAATCAGGGAAGGGATCTCCTCGCAGATGATCTCGTTCCAGTTTCCCGAATATCATATTACCGGCAGTACCCTTGCTGAAGAGTGCCGTTCCTGGGGTCTTGATCCTGACGGGATCCTTTCAAGGGAGCATATTACCCGGGCCCAGGATACTGATCCACTCAAGCTAAGCCGGGGTGAATTAAAACGTTTCCACCTTTCGTGCCTTCTTGAAAAAGAATATGATCTCCTGATTCTCGACGAACCATTCAGCTCCCTCGATTGTACCGAAAAAGAGCGGTATTGCCGGATCATCTCCCGGAAATCCCGGGGGATAACATTCATCCTGACGCATGAACAATCGCTTTTTCCAAAAGTAGACTATATCTGGGAGATACAGGAGGGCAATCTGGTCTGTCTTGGAAGAACACCGGGCGCAATACTGCGTTGGGGGCAGGCACCATTGTTAATAAAAAGACTCATCAGGAGTGGAAAAACACCGGATAACCTGACACCCGAAGATCTCATGGAGGCCGCATGCAGGACATGAGAATCAGGACGGGATCTGCAGCAATACTCTCTGTCATCGCTTTCATCAGTGTTTACGGTGCTCTGGCGGTATTCATCTGGTGGCTGGTTTTCACTCCGCGTCTTGCAATACTCAAAACAATCCGTTCGTCCTACCCGGCATTTTTCCTGATTGCTTTTTTTAGTATTGTTCTTGAGATCACCGGAGGCAGCGGGATCTCCTATTTCGTACGGATGAGTATAATCATACTCATCGGAATATGGATCATCTACGAACAGAAGCCGGGAGATCTTCTTAATATGTCGGTCTGGCTTTTTGGAAACAGGGCCGGTTTTGAAATAGGCATGGTAGCAGAGATGGGCATGCAGTCATTCGAATTGCTTCTCGCTGACTTCGAACGCATCCGCATTGCTGGAAAACTCAAGGGTATAACCTGGGGCCCGAAAAATCTCGTACCAACGGGTATGGTTCTCATCCACGGAGCGCTTGTCCGGGCAGACGATACCGCAGAGCTCCTTGCAGTAAGAGGTTTTTCGAGCGGGGGATCACTCTGTCCGGCATTTGTGACAACGAGACTGGACATCCTTGCCGGAACCAGCGTAATCTGCCTGGCTGTAATTGCATTCGTTCCCGTTAGTGAATTTTTTATACTTTACCGATGAAGCTTTGAGAGGCTTGTTATGATTTTACGGAAGCCCCGAGGTTTCCATTATGCGCACTGCCGCTCCTCATAAAGTTCTGATTACCGATACAACACTCCGGGATGCCCATCAGTCGCTCATCGCCACGCGGTTGCGAACAGAGGATATGATCCCACTCGCACGGGAAATTGACCAATGTGGCTTCTTTTCCGTTGAAGCATGGGGCGGCGCTACTTTTGATACCTGCATACGGTTCCTGAATGATGATCCCTGGGACCGTCTCCGCACACTAAAAGCAGAACTGAAACATACTCCCATCCAGATGCTGCTCCGCGGACAGAATCTTGTTGGCTACCGGCATTATCCCGATGATGTTGTGGATAAATTTATTGCAGCTTCTCACAAGAATGGTGTCGACATTTTTCGTATCTTCGATGCCCTGAATGATATCAGGAACATGAAACGATCAATGGAACAAGTCAAATCTGCAGGAGCACACCTGCAGAGCACCATATCATATACTACGAGTCCCGTTCACAATACCCGGTCGTTTATTGAAATGGCAAAAGAGCTCTATTCTCTTGATTCTGATTCTATATGCATCAAGGATATGGCAGGCCTGATTATGCCAGAAGCTGCGAGGGAACTCATCACCGGGATCAAGGATGCAGTCGATATCAAAATCTGCCTGCACAGCCACTCCACGAGCGGGATCGCTCCCATGAGTTACCAGACTGCGATCGAAGCGGGTGTCGATATCCTTGATACGGCCATGTCCCCGTTCGCCATGGGAACATCCCAGCCCCCGACAGAGAGTATCGTTGCATCTCTTATCGGAACGCCCCGGGCTACGGGAATTGACCTGATTAAACTCCGGGAAGTACGAAATGTCTGCCTGCAGATCCGGGAGAAATATGCGGGACTGGTGAGCCCGATATCGGAAAGGGTTGACAGCGATGTACTCATTTACCAGCTCCCGGGAGGAATGATCTCCAATACCGTATCCCAGTTGCAGGAGCAGGACGCCCTGAACCGGTGGGATGATGTCCTTTCAGAGATTCCGCGGGTCCGTAAGGATCTCGGTTACCCTCCCCTGGTCACACCTACAAGCCAAATCGTCGGGACCCAGGCTGTCCTGAACGTGCTTGTGAATGGCGAGCGCTATCGCAACGTGACAAAGGAAGTCAAGGATTATGTCCGGGGATTGTACGGAAAATCCCCGGCACCGGTCAGCGACGAGATCCGTCACATCATAATCGGAGATGAGAGCGTTGTCACAGTCCGGCCTGCCGACCTGCTCGAACCTGCCTATGAAAAGATGAAGAAAGAAGCGATTGCAGCCGGCCTGGTCAAAAAAGAGGAGGATATCCTCACGTACATCCTGTATCCGGCAATTGCGCCATCGTTCCTCAAGGGAGAACGGGTTTTGGAAGAGATCCCAAAGAAACAGGCTCCTGCGAAACCACAGGCGGATATCCCCAGTCAGATGGAAGTGGAAGTGGACGGGGAAGTCTTTTCCGTCAGGATTGTTTCAGTAGGCGGAAGTCAGGTTGCAGTGACAAGTGTTTCCGCACCGCAAAAAGCCCCCCGGGGGGATATTGTCGGCGGGATCAAGAGCAATATGCAGGGAATGGTTCTCCAAGTGCTGGCGAGCAGGGGCGCTGTAGTCAAGAAAGGGGATACGCTGGTTGTCCTTGAAGCAATGAAGATGGAGAACCCAATCCACAGTCCGGTTGACGGCAAAGTCACGGAGATCTTTGTTGATGCCGGCGATGTCGTCCAGAACGGCGATGTCCTGCTGGTGGTTCAATGAAATATTTTGAAAAACTTTTAATTGCCAACCGGGGTGAGATCGCCATCCGGGTCATGCGTGCATGCCGCGAACTGGACATTGAGACCGTGGCAATCTTTTCCGATGCTGACAAAAATGCCCTCCATGTAAAATATGCTGACGAAGCATTCCATGTCGGAGAAGCTCATCCTTCCAAAAGTTATCTCAACATGGATCGCATCCTCGATATTGCGCGGAAAAGCGGGGCTGAAGCGGTACATCCCGGGTATGGATTTCTGGCGGAAAACTACAAGTTTGCGAAAAGGTGCCTGGAAGAAAATGTTACTTTCATCGGACCCCGGTGGAAGACGATCCAGGCCATGGGATCGAAGATCGGCAGTAAACAGATGATGAAAGATGCCGGTGTCCCGGTTCTGCCCGGAACAGACGGTGGAATTCAAAATATTGACGATGCAAAAAAGGTTGCCGAACGCGTGGGCTACCCGGTCATCGTCAAAGCAAGTGCCGGCGGGGGTGGTATCGGTATGCAGATCGTTAATGACGAGAAAGGACTTGAAGAGGCCATTACCGCAAGCATGCGCATCGCCAAATCTGCATTCGGCGATGCAACCGTATTTATTGAGAAATACCTGGTGAAGCCCCGTCATATTGAATTCCAGGTCCTTGCTGACGAACACGGTAATGCAGTTCACTTGTATGACAGGGAGTGTTCGATCCAACGACGTCATCAAAAACTGGTGGAAGAAGCCCCGTCTCCCATTATGACAAAAGAACTGCGGGATCGGATGTCTGCCTCAGCCCTGAAAGTTGCGGAGGCCTCACATTACAGTAATGCCGGCTCTGTTGAATTCCTGTACAGTCAGGGAAATTATTATTTTATGGAGATGAATACCCGCCTTCAGGTCGAACACACAATAACTGAGATTATTACCGGTGTCGATCTTGTAAAACAGCAGATTGCCATTGCTGCCGGTGAGAACCTTCCCTTTGAACAGAATGATCTCTCGATCCGGGGTCATGCAATCGAGTGCAGGATTAATGCCGAAGATCCCATCAACAATTTTGCTGCGGATCCTGGCAAGATCATCCGGTACCGATCCCCGGGAGGGCCGGGGATCCGGGTTGACAGCGGCATTCATATGGGCTACATGATTCCCCCTAATTATGATTCCATGATCGCCAAACTCTGTGCATGGGACAGTACTCGCGGAGAGGCAATCAAACGGATGAGGCGTGCAATATCCGAATATATCATCCTTGGGATCAAGACAACCCTGCCGCTGCATTATGCTATCATGAACAACCAGCAGTATGTTGAGGGCAATACTCATACCCACTTCCTCCAGGAAGAGCATATCTTGAGTACACTCGACCGGTACAAACGGGATGAAGAGACACGCATGCAGACGCTTGCCGGATCGTTCGAACAGGGCAAGAAGGTTGCTGCGATAACGGTTGCTGTAAACCAATTCCTGCAGCAGCAAAAGAAGTAAGACTACAGGATAAAACGCCGTATGAGAACCTTTAATAGTTTTTACGGCGTTTCTATTATGCACTTTTGTGCTGCGGTGGCCTAGCTGGTTAGGGCGCCAGACTCATAGGGTTCAAATGAACGCGTTTGATCGTTCAGACTTTGAGACATCTGGAGATCGGGGGATCGTAACCCTCCCGCAGCATTCTGTTTTCACGATATCGTACTGATTCATTTTCCGGATATATCCGCTGATTTATGCGCACCAAATTCATTTTGGATAATAATTTGCTGATTTTTTTCAGATATGATAAAAAAATTTAAGTGGGGCGTCATGCAACACTGATCCTGAATTTTAGGTGAAAAAATGCTTCTTGTAAATGCAGCTGTAGGCATTATACAGTTAGTCATCGCAATCATTTTTGCGGTAGTTGCACTGTATATCGGATTCTCAGTATTCGGAAAAGTAACCGGAAGTATAGATGAACAGAAAGAACTTGCAAAGGGGAACGTTGCTTTCGGAATTGTCGTTGCAGCCATTTTCATTGCAATTGCCCTGATCGTTCAATCCGGCGTCTCTGGGATCTCTGTTGGTATCGGCAAGGCAACCGCACTGGGTCTGACCTCCGCCGATGGTCTGGTCGCAATCTGTGTTGCATTCATCCAGCTTATCCTTGGCATCCTCCTTGCAGTTGGCGCTATTTACCTCGCGCTCAGCATCCTCGACAAACTCACGAAGGGAATTGAGGAGTTCGAAGAGCTCAAGAAAGGAAATGTTGCCGTGGCCCTTGAGATGGCCGGTGTCATCATTGCAGTTGCACTGATTATCCAGTCAGGTATTGGCGGTATCACTGCCGCATTAATCTGATCTTTTTTTAAGGGGGGTCTTACTATCGCGGCTGCCCGAACCGGTTCATCATCTGGATCAGTTCAGCAAAGCCGTCCATTTCCAAAGACAGAACATCATCCCGGGTCATTCCCATGCTGGTTTCTGCATCCGCGGTCAGCATCTCCGGTCCCCGCACCGCAACACGATCGTGTCCATCCTTGGTTACCAACTCCTGCATCTCTGAGTCATGGATAAATGCCCGACCGGGAATTATGACCGTATCACGCAACGCTGCTAGGTCCAGTCCGCAGAGATCAACTGCAGTAATCAGACAGGCAATCTCTTTTTTTACGGGGATGACCGGGTCTGCAGAGCCACATTCCCTGAGTACCCGTTCAATATATGGTGCGGCAATACTGCCGCTGATAACCGAAGCCCGACCTGAAACACGGGGGAGTTTTTTCATCAGGTCCGGTTCGTTCAGGATTGCAAACGGGGAGCCGATTTCCGGGTCCCATAATGGTGTTCCGGAAATTTTCAGAGTGTATTTTCCCTGGAGACATGATACGAGATTTTTAAAAGATTCCACGGACTGGACCGCCTGCCCCGGGATAATCGGACCATTTCCAAGGATTAAACCCTGCTCTCTGGCATTTGCATACCTCATCAGGATAATTCCTTTGGCACCACAGTTATCGAGCCATGCACAGGTCTCCTCAAGAACAACACCATCATTGATTCCCGGCAGGATCACTGCTGCTGCATAGACATCCACCGATTTACACAGGCGCTCAAGGATCTGCAGAGACACATCCGGGGTCGGATCATGCATGTACCGTTTGCGAAGTTTGGGATCCGAAGCGAAAACCGTGAAAGATATTTCAGCAAGGCCATGATCGATGAGCAGGTCTGCAATCGCAGGATCATCCCATCCTTTACCGCTCGTATACCCGATGTGCAGGGGGGCCTCCATACTGCCAAGAAGCTCGATCAGTTCGCTAAAACGCGGGTAGCAGCTCGGATCCCCGCCACCACTGATAGTAATCCTGTCGAGTTCCCCGGTTCGTGACTGGAGATTTGCCAGTGTTTCGTCGGCAATTGTTTTTAAATCCTTGAACCCGGCGTATTCTTCTTTGACTCCCCGGGTGCAGTAGTCGCACCCTTTCTTGAATGGAAGGCAATAGCGGCACCCGAATGGCTGGACACCTTTAACATGCCTGAAATAACAGTATTCACAGAAACCGCGGCAGTTGATGCCCGGGCTCCCACCAATATCCACGGTCAGCTGTGACATCGTTAGTAATAGGTCTTTTTTTTAGCGTATAAGATATTGCAATGGAGTTGCCGTCCGGGATTATTGATTCGGTTTTATCTGTTAAATGGATACAGAAATCCAATTCATCTTTCAAAAAGATAAATTTTAATGATTCATGGGAAAACGAGTATTTCTTCAAGGAAACGGAAATGGTGCTCATCCCCCCTCCAAAACAGCTTATTAAAAATTGAAGAACTATAATCTCCGACGTGGAATTAGTTTCTGGCCATAGGTTGTGTTCAGGGGTCTTTTTATCCAAATCTATCCTGAATTATGTGGCAGAAATATGTGAATTTCAAACACCGCTAAAGAGAAAATTTTAGTCGTTGTTATTCGCGTATTTTGACAAAATAACCGAATTTTCCAAGGGTTATTTGTCCGGTGGACATTGACATTTAAAAAACCGTACCACCACTCCGGTCCCGGATAATCCGGGCTCAAATTGGACCCGGAATGATGCATCTTTCCAATACTCCTGAAGGGAATCCAATTCCAGCGATGAATATTTGAGACAGACAGAATCGTATTATTTGAGCTGAATAACAATATAAAAGATCATATCAGGTCCGGTTTCCAATACATTCAAATTTTTATGGAGTAAATTAATACCTCGGCAGGTTAGTCATGGTTAAGAAGGCGTTTATTACAGGTATAACCGGGCAGGATGGCTCGTATCTTGCAGAGTTATTACTGTCCAAAGGGTACGAAGTTCATGGATTGATCAGACGCGCTTCAACATTCAATACGGGTCGAATTGATTCAATATTTATGGATCCTCATGACCCTCAGGCTCGGTTGTTTTTGCATTATGGGGATCTCTCAGATTCAGAACAGATCGCTAATGTGTTGTATAATCTTAAACCCGATGAGGTGTATCACCTTGGTGCGCAGAGTCATGTACGGGTGAGTTTTGATACACCGGAATATACCGGAAATGTAACTGCACTTGGCACAACACGTTTACTGGAAGCAATCCGGAGAAGTAATTCATCCGTAAAATTTTACCAGGCTTCCTCCAGTGAAATGTTTGGCGCTGCCTCACCGCCTCAGGGTGAGCGAACACCGTTCCATCCAAGAAGCCCCTATGCATGTGCAAAAGTGTACTCTTACTGGATGACACGGAATTATCGTGAAGGGTACAATCTTTTTGCCGCTAATGGCATTCTGTTCAACCATGAATCCCCACGGAGGGGAGAGACCTTTGTAACCCGTAAAATTACACGGGCAATTGCCCATATCCTTGCAGGAAAGGAAAAATATCTCTATTTAGGAAATCTGGATGCAAAGCGTGACTGGGGATTTGCTCCGGAGTATGTTGAATGTATGTGGCGAATCCTCCAACAGGAAAAAGCAGACGATTATGTCATTGGAACGGGGGAAACACATTCTGTGCGCGAGTTTCTCCACGAATCGTTTGTGTATGCCGGACTTGATGTTGATGAGCATGTCCGAATTGATCCGAAATATTTCCGACCAACAGAAGTTGAAGTACTCATTGCGGATCCAAGTAAATCGGAGAAGAATCTTAACTGGAAACCGGTAATAAAATTCAGGGATCTTGTGAGGATCATGGTCGATGCGGATATGAAAGCATTCGGGCTCAAACCAATCGGAGAGGGAAATGAAATAATCCGATCACAGTTTCCAAACCGCTGGTGGAACTCGGATTAACTAATATCATGTGTTCTGGGGCAATAGGTAGGTCAATCGAATCTTCAGAATATCGAGAAATGATGCAGGATATTATTACCCGTGAAAAATCCTCATACCAAGAGAGGCGGTTTTTAATTCCCCCGATGCGTCGCCCCATAACCAGTACATACCAGAAGTTGGTTGCCTGATATTTGCAGTAATCAACCCTGCCGGCATTCGGATGAAAGCTCAAACATTACAACCAATGCGATAGATGACCGATATTTATTGGTTAGAAAATGGTCAAACAATGAAAAGGTAATCACTTCAGAAAAACTATCTGCTTATAGTTAGAGAACAATATGATCTTTTTATATCGTTCACGATTATGATATGGAGAAGACTTATTCGACAGTACTCCAACGTACTTACAGCAGATAACAAGAGGGTTTGTTTACTTTGTCAGTATTAAGGGACTCCTTCAAGATTTTACGTTTCCTATTCAGTCCATTTAAAGGAAAACTTGCATTATATCTGCTTGTTGTAATTATACTCAGCGGTCTTGAAGTATTCAGGGTCTCACTGGTATATCCAATAATAAATTATGGTCTTGGGGTGCAAAACCAGCCAAAACTGCTGGACACATTTTATAATTATATCCTTCCATCGTCGCTCAATCCATTTGTTGCATCTGCATTACTTCTGATTCTGGCATCTGTTGTTATAGCGGTGTTATACGGGATCGTTGCTTACTACGGTTCATTTCTGTTTGCGTCTGTCCGTGATTCACTGGACCGGCGTGTTTTCGAGAAGATCACAAAAAATCAATACAGTTATTTTGCAGCACGAAAACAGGGTGATTTGTTATATATCGGCCAGGGCGCGGTAAACGATGCCAGTGCAGCAGTAGGTGCTTTTGTTGACTTTATAAAAAATGCACTGACCGCCCTTTTTTATTTAATATTCATTTTTTATCTCTCATTCTGGCTTACGGTCGGATTAATAATTGTTGGAGCGGTGTATGCATTATTAGTCAAGAAATTTTTATTTTCAAGAGTGTACAGGAATAGCGCTGAATTAATTACAGCATACATGGAAAAATCCGTAATATATCAGGAATTCATATCCGGGATTAAAACCATCCTGATAACCAATTCCGTCGGGTTATTCAAGAAAAAATATGATTATGCTGTACAGAAGCTATTAAAAACAAATACGAATGTAAATGCCCTTAGTAAACTTCCCTCGATTATCAATGATTTTATAATGTTTTTTTTAATCTCCTTTGGGGCCATCAGCCTGTACATTTTTACAGAAGGGAATTTCATTGCATATATTGGTATATTCGGCACCCTTATGCTCGCTTTGTACCGTTTAATCCCCTGTGTCAATACGGCCCAGAGCAACTTGTCCACGGTCGTCCAGTCTCTTCCGTCACTTACCCTTGTGTATTGTGAGTTAACCGCTGATAGTGACATAGTGCGTTCTGAAAACACGTCCGATAAAAAGAGGAAATTTTCATTTAAAGATAATATTGAATTCAGGGATGTATCATTCGGTTATCCCGGATCTCAGCAGGATACCATTCACGGAATCTCATTTAAAATAGGCAAAAATAAAAAAGTTGCTATTGTTGGTAATTCAGGTTCCGGCAAGACCACTACTGCAAATCTTCTGGCATTGCTCTATAAACCGGTACGGGGGGGCATATTTGTTGACGGGGTCAATATTAATGAATTTGACCCTGCTGAGTATCTGGGATCTCTTGGATATATTGGCCAGGAATCTTTTATTTTTCATGATAGTATCAAAGAAAATATCCGGTTTGGCCTGGATCGCAGTGATCAGGAGATCATTGAAGCAGCAAAGCGTGCTGATGCACATGAATTTATTATGAGTACTGATCAGGGTTATAATACAATTATCGGGGACCAGGGGCTTAAACTGTCGGGTGGGCAGAGGCAAAGAGTTGCCATTGCACGGATAATACTACGGAACCCGGATATATTGCTGCTGGATGAGGCTACCAGTTCTCTGGATAATATTTCAGAAAAGAAAATTATTGATTCTGTTCAGCAGTTATCTGAGAATATGACGGTTATTACAATAGCCCACAGATTGTCAACGATACATAATGCTGATGTAATTCATGTTATGAAAAATGGTGAGATAGTTGAAAGTGGTACTCATGATGCGTTGATGGAGAAGAGAGGTGAATACTATCAATTGTATCTGGGGCAGGAGAAGGAGGAGTAATCGAAGAGAGTTTTCGAAGAGTTTTACGATTCGCATATCTTTTCGATTATAACGGGAGGGAAATTTTTTGGGGGGTTCGGATTCATTTTCACTACATATTCGTACTCGCTTCCCTTCGTATGAATAACAACGGGGATATCTGCCATCTACCGGGGATTAATCATTCTTTTCGATATTGAATTGGAAAACGATCAATCAGTAAATTCTTTTTTTGGCACCATCTTTTTTACCAGTAAATTCCTATAGTATATGGCGCCTCAGTGGCTTAGTTGGCAGAGCGGCTGACTTGTAATCAGCAGGTCCCGTGTTCAAATCACGGCTGAGGCTTGGCTTGCCATTACGGCGATATTTTTATTGGATTTAACGATGTCTGATACTGTTCGAGGATTTTACGGTATTACGCCAACATAACTCAATTAACATCTGTTCTGTCATAGTAAGGATGTTGGTAGTGAGTCCTGCCATCTGATAATCACTGATACCGGGGTTATTCCAATTTCTTCATCTCGCAGATATACGTTCATTCCTGGGGGCAGAAGCCTGGGAATTTTGCGTACCCTTGGTCCGATATTATTCTCTCCTTTTGGTACTACCCTATCATAGAAGGGGCTGTGTCCGGAGTTTTTTTCATTATGATCTCCGTGGGGATGCTCAAAAAACCTGACCTGACCGGCACTCAATATTCGATTCACCCGGATTGTTAAGATCCTATTCATCCTGATGATATCTTCAATGATAAACATCACTCCTCATTTTAACTGCGGTGCCATGCCTTCAGTACAATCTCTTATAGTAAGATCGTATCCATATTTTTATCCCACATATTTTAGACATCACATTTTGAGCATTTCTACTACATCCCGGTTATATGACGTCACCAAGTAACCTTCAATCGCAGACATGTGATGCGCGAAAAACCGGCGATGATCACAACAGGACCCCGAGTTCGTAATGGGAATATGAGTTCTGCTAGATTTTCAGGTATTTCTGCCAGAATTATATCATATTCCCTGCAGAAATTTCCGATTTGAAAAAACCACGTTAAACTCGAGGAAATATCTGCAATCGAAATATAAGAGATTCTTATTATGTCAATTGCCCTCGTTCAGCAGATACATCCAACCGCTTGATTCAATTATTCCAGACACAAATATCTTACAATTACATGAGAGAATAGCGAAAATCCCCCACTTTTTAATCCGGACCAATAGAGCATGTTGATACTTGTAAAAAGTATCAGAATCTATCAGGCACTCTGTGTTACTTCCCCCAATTTTCCTTTTTTGAAAGCTACCGCTAGACCGTATGATTTTTTTGAACAGTTACGAGATTAAAGAGATTGTATGAGAAACAGGCGAAGAGATTTTTAGCATGGACCCGGAGGTGTGTAGTCACCATCACATGCCCAGCATGAAACACCCGTTTGATCACTGCAAACGGTCGTTCAACGAGAGACCGTGTTCTGCTGATCGCCCGGTTTCTGCGTTTGTCTTTCGTTGAGATCGGTTTACCACGAACCGATCGTTTCATTGTTTTGTCGATGGAGGCGAAAGGGACGGTTCCGAAATATCCTTTGTCCCGGTATACCGTTTCACCTTTTTGCGAGAGATCAATCTGGTTGTCATGAAGTGATGCAGTTGATGTATCGAATCTTCGGACAAACTGGTATTCTTTGTCGATGAGTGAATGGAGTTTGTATCCAAATTCTGATTTGTTACCTTTCCTGGCCCAGGTTCCATCCCGGCTTCGTCGGGTTTTTGCAACATCTCCCCGGGGCTTATCTGCCTTGGCGTGGCCGGGATCGGATGTGATGAACGATGCATCCTGAATGGTACCTCGTTTTATCGAATAGCCTTGTTCGTCCAATTGTCGCTGGAGTTCATCCCAGATGAGATGGATCTTTCCGTGGTTCGTCAGGTTTTCCCGGAATAACCATACCGTCGATCGATCGGGGATTTTCTCCGGATACCCGAGAAAATGTCGAAACGATAACCGGTCTATGGCAAGGAGTTCTACCTCATAATCTGATAAGCCATGCCAGCCGGCAAGAACGAGCATCTTGATCATGAGGATCTCATCGTTATGGGGTCGGCCTCCGATCTCTTTGTTATCCCGATACATATCGTTGAGGATCGGACGAAATTTCTCCCAATCGATTATGTCCCGGATCTCTCCTAACTTGTTCCCCAGTCCGGCGATCTTGGTATATTCCTGATGCAGAAAATAATCCCCAAACCCGCTCATATTTTTTTATCAGATGTACTAAGATAAAAACCTAAGCCGGGTTTTTAGCTGTACTCATGAACTACTATTCCAAAAATTATTGCATGCCTTCAGGTCATATTGCAGTTCATGTTAATTATTTTCACAAGGACTGCAATATCGGTAAGCTAAATGAATACTATCATATGCTTCAAGATGTGCTTATTATTCATTAAAAAGAATCCTTACGGGTGTTTTATTACAATTTGCCGGACATGACGTTAAAACTGCTGAAGAGGTTGAATCATATGAACAATAAATACCGGAATTCGTTTAAGAATGCAATATAATGGGAGATCATTATGGATTCTAATGAACTGGATAACATAATAGAACAATTCAACAAAACATCCGTCTTAGTTATCGGTGATCTTATGCTGGACAGATATCTTTCCGGCACTATGTCCAGGATTTCCCCGGAGGCTCCGGCCCCTTTAATCGATATTACATCAGAAAGTTATGTATGCGGTGGTGCCGCAAATGCAATCGATACCATTTGTACTCTGGGAGGGAAAGTATTTGCCGTCGGAGTTGTTGGAGAGGATTGGTTCGGCAAACGTCTGATTAAATTATTGAAACATGAGGATGTTGATACAAAAGGGGTAATTGAAATCAAAGAGCGGTCAACAACCGTAAAAACGCGGGTACTTGTTGAAAAACAACAGATTATCAGACTAGATCAGGAAAATCGACAAGCGATAAATGAGAGTTGTACAAAGTCAATTCTCGATTATATACATGAAAATATTGAGCGTGTTGATGCAATTATTATATCTGATTATAATAAGGGTGTTGTTACAAATACACTGTTATCCGGAGCAATAAATTTAGCAAAGAAATTTGAGAAACCTCTCGTAGTATATCCAAAAGTTGAACCTTTTTTTGATTATAAAGGAGTGACAATTGTCATCATAGATCTGGAAATGGCTAGTTCTACAACTGGCATCCGGTATATTAATGAAACAAGTATCAGAAATATGGGTCAGTGGTTACTGACACATCTTGAATGCGAATTCATCCTTATTACAGATGAAAAAGAAGGAATGTCACTCTTTGAGAAAAAGGGGAATGTAACACACGTCCCTTCGATGGTAAAAGAAGTACGCAACGTAACCGGTACTGCTGATACCGTAGCCAGTGTAATTGTTCTCTCTCTCGCAGCGGGTGTTACCAGTATGCTGAATTCAACGCGCCTAGCAAATATCGCAGCAGGAATAATCTTAGAAAACCCGGAACGTAAGACTGTAACTCAAGAAGAACTGAAACGCCAGATAACTATTATACATTGATGGAATAAAAAATTGATGAGACCTTTTAATGAGATCAACAAACGATATTTCCGATCTTGAAGAAAAAGCACGGACTATTAGGAAATCTGTTGTCAATATGATCTTCGAAGCGGGAACCGGACACCCGGGGGGATCTCTTTCCTGCGTTGATATTATTACGGTCCTCTATTTCCATCAGATGCATCATAACCCTGCGGATCCTAAATGGATTGATCGCGATATTTTTGTTCTGTCAAAAGGACATGCCGCCCCAACTTTATATGCCACGCTTGCAGAATGTGGCTATTTTTCTGCCGGGGAGTTGCTTTCATTACGAAAACTGGATAGTTTATTACAGGGACATCCGGAGATTACGATTCCCGGTGTAGAAGTATCAACCGGATCTCTTGGGCAGGGGTTATCAATTTCATGCGGAATCGCGCTTTCAGCAAAAATCGATAATAAAAAATCCCGCGTATATACATTACTTGGAGATGGAGAATGCAATGAAGGCCAAATCTGGGAAGCGGCAATACTTGCATCACATTATAAACTGGACAATTTAACAGCAATCGTGGATCGTAATGGTCTGCAGATTGACGGGCCTACTGAAAAAGTCATGAGCCTTGAGCCAATCGCCGGGAAATGGAAGGAATTTGGCTGGCACGTCATTGAGATTGATGGGAATAAAATTGCAGAGATTCTGGAATCATTCGAGACCGCGAAACGGATTAAAGGTAAACCAACGGTCATTATCGCACATACCCTCAAAGGAAAAGGGGTGTCATTCATGGAGTGGGTCTGTGCATTCCATGGAAAAACACTGAATAAAGACGAGATGAAAGTTGCCCTGAACGAACTGGAGGGGGAGTAATCCATGGACTTGAAATCTACCCGCGATGCCTATGGAGAGGCATTACTTCAACTGGGGGATAACTCAAGAGTTGTTGTACTGGATGCAGATTTATCCACTTCCACACAAACAAACAAGTTTGGAGCTAAATATCCGTCGCGTTTTATCAATGTGGGCTGTGCAGAACAAAATCTGATGGGTGTTGCGGCGGGACTCGCAATCACAGGAAAAATCCCCTTTGCCAGCACCTATGCAATCTTTTCCATGAGAGCCTGGGAACAAATACGGAATACGATAGCACACGATGGATTATCGGTAAAAATTGCAGTAAGTCATGCCGGATTGACTAATGGGCCGGACGGGGCGTCACACCAGTCACTGGAAGATATTGCACTCATGCGAGTGATTCCGAAAATGAGCGTCATCGTTCCCTGTGATGCTGTTGAAGCCAGATCTGCAGTAATCTTCGAAACCTCCCGAAACGGTCCCGCATATATCCGGTTGAACCGGGCAAAGACACCTGTTATCTTTGATGATCACTATGACTTCAAATTTGGAGAGGCCGTGCAGCTGGGCCAAGGGGATGATCTTGCGATTTTCGCTACAGGTACAATGGTATGCAAAGCACTTGAATCTGCAGAACTCTTAAAAAAAGAAAAAATCAATGCACGCGTAGTGAATATTCATACAATAAAGCCCATTGACGAGAAAGCAATAATTAAAGCAGCTCAGGAAACCGGAGCGGTAATATCTGTTGAAGAGCACAGCATTTTCGGGGGATTAGGGGGAGCTATTGCAGAAATATTGGCAGAACATTATCCGGTACCTATGAAAATTATCGGAGTCCGGGATGTCTTTGGGAGTTCTGGAGAATATGATGAATTGCTTGAGAAATTTGGATTAACAACTGCTAATATTGTTAATTCCGCCAGAATACTTGTCAGGAGGAAGAAATGAAGATCTTTATTGATACAGCCAATATCAACGAAATAAAAAAGGCAAATGATTGGGGCGTGATTGACGGGGTAACCACAAATCCCACTCTGGTTGCAAAGGAAGGCAGGAGTTTTGATGAGGTTGTTCACGAGATAATCAGCATTGTCAACGGCCCGATTAGTCTGGAGGTTATTGGCACCCAGTCTCATGAAATGGTAACAGAGGCAATAAAATTGTCAGAATTGTCGGAAAATGTTGTCATTAAGATTCCGATGACGCCTGAGGGATTAAAAGCCGTTAAAATTCTTAATACAAAAAATATCAAAACCAATGTGACCCTGGTTTTTTCCGTCAACCAGGCAATACTAGCTGCAAAAGCAGGTGCAACGTATGTCAGTCCATTTATTGGGAGACTTGATGATATCGGTCATGAAGGTATGCAGATAGTCCGGGATATGGTTACGATTTTTAAGATATATAATTTTAAAACAGAGATCATTGTTGCAAGCGTGAGACATCCTCTGCACGTGATCGAAGCGGCGAAAATTGGAGCTCATGTGGCAACAATACCCTACAATGTGATTGAAAAAATGTTTTCCCATCCATTAACTGAGGCCGGATTGAATAAGTTCCTCAATGACTGGAAAAAAGTACCGAAACAATAAATATAATTGATATCAGAATACCGGGAAAAATTAACATTTATTGTTCAGGATAATGTGTCCACTTCTAAATTATTGGTACTTGATTAGGTATGACAAGTCAAATGGTTGGCCGATTATGTTTAATTATTGATGAAAATATCTGATTTATAATGAGTGACACAATGCAGAAAAATTCAAAGATTTTTATCGCAGGGCATACCGGACTATTAGGATCAGTACTTGTAAAGAAGCTTGAATCGGATGGATACAAAAATATCATAACAAGACCCCACGAGGAACTAGACCTGACAAACCAGAATGCCGTGGCAGCGTTTTTCCAGAGAGAGAGACCAGAATACGTATTTCTTGCTGCCGGACGGGTTGGGGGCATTATGGCAAACAAGACAAGTCCTGCCACATTCTTACACACAAATATTGCAATACAGGACAATGTATTCGAGTCCGCAACAAAAACGCAAGTACGATACCTGGTTTTCTATGGTTCTTCGTGTATGTACCCGAAGCATTGTCCACAACCAATCAAAGAAGAATATTTGATGACAGGAGAAATTGAGGATACCAGTGAGGGATACGCAATCGCAAAGACTGCAGGAATCCTCGCGTGTAAAACCTACAACAACCAATATAAGAATAACCGTTTTATTGCACTCATCCCAAATTCTATGTATGGCCCCAATGATCACTTTGATCTTGAAAATTCCCATGTCCTGTCAGCATTAATACGGAAATTTCATGATGCAAAAACGCAGGGTGGGAAAAAAGTAGTTCTTTGGGGCACGGGAACACCCCGGAGAGAGTTCATATTCAGCGAAGATGTGGCCGATGCCTCCATTTTCGCCATGAAAAATACAGGCAAATTCATGAACATGCATTATAATATCGGTTCCGGCGTAGATTATTCGATAAAAGAACTGGCGGAGATCATTTCAGATATTGTGGGTTTCAAAGGTGAGATTGAATGGGATACAACAAAGCCGGACGGGACCCCAAGAAAACTTCTGGACAGCTCGCGGTTTTTAAATTTTGGATGGACGCCAACCACAGATATTGTGAAAGGGATTAAAACGACTTATAAATGGTACGTAAATAATATCCAAGCCGGGATGCATTAAGAGGTTAATCATGGAGATACAAAAACGAATAGAGATACTCAGAAAAAAAGCAGTCTGGGTCCGTCAGGAAACCCTGAAGATTCACAAAATAGCTCCCGAAACCCGAAAAGCTTCTTCACTGTCTCCGGTTGAAATTTTTGTAGTTTTATACTACGGAAACATTCTCAAATATAATGCAAAGGACATCCAGTGGGCCGGAAGGGACAGATTCAATCATCAGTAAAGGTCATGGCGCCATCTCATTGTACCCGATTCTGGCCGATCTGGGCTATTTCAATAAAGAGGAGTTTGAACAGGGTCTGCAAAGAAGGTACCTTTCTCGGGGGTATTCCGGATTCAATTATTCCGGGATTTGAGACTATCAATGGTTCTTTAGGCCACGGCCTTGGGCGTCGCCTGTGGGATCGCTTTGGCACTGAAAAGAAAAAAATCAGAAGAGGTTGTTTTTGTTCTGATAGGTGATGGAGAACTCTATGAGGGGTCCGTATGGGAAGCAATAATGTTTGCAGGGGAGCATAAACTGGATAA